>JAIROW010000054.1 GCA_031257315.1 Prevotellaceae bacterium | reverse complement strand
ATAGAACTCGAACACGAAGCATGGCGAACATACTATGCGATGTTCGGGGAACAGCTTGAACAAAAGGACGAAGAACACAGAAAAGAACTGAAAAAAGCAATCGCGGAAAAGGACAGGACGATTGAAGAACTCCGCAAAGAGATTGAACGGTTGAAAAATGTATAAAATGTATAAAAAGGCTTGCTATGACTTAGCAGGACATTATCAACCATGCAACTATCATAATGTAAACATCGAGTGGATAGTTGCGTTTGAAATGCGCCGAAAAATCGGACAACGCCCTTGAAATGTGTTTTTCGACGGCTTTGACCGAAATCTTTAGCTTTTCGGCTATTTCGCTGTTTTTCAGTCCTTCAAACCGGCTCATAACAAAAACTTCCCTGCACCGGTCGGGCAGGTGGTCTATCACATAACGGATTTGCTTTTCCAGCTCTTCGTAGAGGGTTTCATATTCGGCATCGCAGGTAAAATCGGTATAATAAAGTCTCTCCTCTCCACCGACATCAGCCAGATACTCAATGCTGTGCCTTTCGACAACCGCCAGATGCTTTAAACAGTCCAGACAGCCGTTGCGCACCATAGCAAAAAGCAGCGAAAGTACAGATATGGATTTCAGGGTATTGCGTTTTTCCCATATCTTCAAAAAACATTCCTGCACAATATCTCTGCACATTTCGCGGTCGTCGATAAAACGTGCGGCATACCCGCAAAGTCGTGCATTACAGGACTTAAACAGATATTCAAAAGCGACGTGATTCCCTTTCCGAATCTCTTTAACAAGTACGTTCTGGTCTGCAAAATCAATCATCTTTTTATGGATTAGATGGCTGTATGTTGTCTGTAATTATATCCATTCTGTTTTACACCGATAACTGCCTGCAAAGATACAACTTTTTCCTGCAAGTCAAATTTTATCCGAATTTCATCGAAACAGCAACTGACATAAAAGAAAGTCAATTTGAAGATTTTCAGATATTTAACAGGTATTGAAACAGTTCCGTCCAATTTGAGATTCTGCAAGCTTTTATCAAACATCGCAGATATTCATACCGTATCAAATTTTGCGGTAATAATATTTTTTGTACCTTTGCGGATTAAAGCGCTGACATATTTTGTTAAAAATTAATGATAGATTTATGCGTATAAAATACAAAAAAAAAATTTTTAAAAGCTTGCTTTTTGTATTGATTTTTGGACATGTTTCAACAGCTCAGAACAGCCAGACAGTTACTTTGGACAAGTGTTTGCAAATTGCTCTGGAAAATAATTTTTCGATGCAAATTGCCCGAAACGAAAACGAAATTGCGAAAAATAATTATACAAAAGCAAACGCAGGACTGTTACCGGTTGTCGATGCTGTGGCTGGATATGCAGGAAGTTTGAACAGCAGCTCTTCTGAAAACTTCGATGAAACCAAAACATCTGCAAATTTCCGGCTCGGCAACGCTGCGTCGGCTTCGGTAAACGCTTCGTGGGATATTTTTTCGGGATTTAAGGCGCAGTCAAAATATGCGCAGTTGAAAGAGTTAAAGGAAATCAGCGATTTGACCGTAAGATTAAAAGTTGAATCTTTGATTACCAGCGTCGCTTCCGAATATTACTACCTTATTCAGCAGGAAAAGTATAAAAACAATCTTGAATATACTTTGGACATATCGAAAGAACGGTTACGTATTGTCAGTATAAATTATGAACTCGGCTCCGGTTCCAAGTTTGAAGTTTCGCAAGCTCGCGTCGATTTTAACTCTGACAGCTCGGCTCTGGTGCGCCAGAAACAGCAGATATATGCTGCAAAAATAAGATTACAGACTTTGCTTGGCAATATCAAGGACAAAATCAAAGACAAAAATTTCGTTCCCGATTCACTGATACGTTTACTTCCAGAACTGGAATACAGCGAGTTACTTGAACAGTCAATCAGAGAAAATACTCAATTGATGATTGCCGCCAGACAAATTAACGTATCTGAATATGATATTAAAATAATGCGTTCAAATACCTTGCCATACGTCAGACTTAATTCAGGGTATGGTTTCTCTTACAACGCATATAATAAGGGAGTTACAAAAAATTCATTTAATACTGGATTCGATTATGGAGTTACTGTTGGCATAAATCTGTATAATGGAAACACAAAAAGGGAAATTAAAAACGCCATGATAACAAAGAAAAACAGGGAACTGGCGCTGGAAGAAAGTCAACTGGACGTTGAAGCCCGCGTCAAGGAAATATATTCCTCTTATATAAACAATCTGGCGTTAATAAAGGTCGAGCGTCAAAATCTGAAAACCGCAGTCCAGAACTTTGAAATAGCCATTGAACGTTATCGTCTTGGCGAACTGGCAGGAATAAGTATGCGCGAAGCTCAGACTTCGCTGCGCGAGGCAGAAAAAAGACTGTTGGACGTGGAATTTAATGCAAAAACAGATGAAATCAGCCTCATGGCGCTGTCTGGAAACGTTGAAAAATATTTGTAGAAATTAATTTTTATTTTTCATTTTTTGATTTACAAACGCCGCAATTACGTGTAATTCAATATGTTTGTTTTTAAGCATAAAAAAATTCGATAAAAACCATGTTTTATAACATACATCGGTTTTATTTTTTACATAAAATTATATATCTTTGCACTCAATTATTGAACTTTGAAATTTGCCGAGACAAAGTATGAAGAAGGAAAATGTTAATAAGGAAAATGTTAATAAGACGCAGAAGAGAGTTTTTAAAACGACAATTAATTTTAACATGACGGAAATGAAGGTCATAGACCATTTTCTGGACAAATACAGGATAACAAACAGGTCTAAATTTTTCAGAGAATCAATAATTTCAACCATACTGAAAGAAGCGGAGGAAAATCATCCAAAACTTTTTTGAAGTTGTTATTGTTATATAAATTATTGGTGTTATACAGATTTGGTTATGAAAATTAAACAGAAAATTGATTTTGAAAAAATTCTGGATTCGGTATTCAACATATTAATCGGAATAACCGAAAAAGACAAAGAACAGATTGCGGCTAACAGTTCGTATATTTTTTTATCGAAAAAAAAGACGGTTTTTAAGGAGGGCGAAACCCCCGAACACCTTATATGTCTTGTCAGCGGACAGGTAAAAATATACAAGGAAGGTCCTGCTGGCAGAGACTGTATCATGCGAATGGCTAATTCTGGCGAAATGCTTGGATACTACGCGCTTATTGCCGATGAAAAATACAATGTATCGGCTTTGACAATCGAGGATTCAATTATATGCAAAATCGACAGAGAAACGGTTTTCAATATCCTGAAAAAAAACACAAAAGTGATGATTACCATCATGCGTCAGATGGCGAAAGAATTATACAGTCTGTCGTCGAAAACCGTAACGCTGACGCAGAAACACATACGTGGACGGTTTGCTGAAACTCTTCTGCGTCTTGGCGAATCATACGGGTTTGAAGAAGACGGTAAAACTATAAAAATTATACTTTCAAGAGAAGATTTAGCGAATTTATCGAATATGACCACGTCCAATGCAATCAGAACTTTGTCTGCTTTGAACACGGAAGGACTAATAGAGGTTGACGGACGAAGAATTAAACTGGTGGACATCGCGGCTCTTGAAGAAATCAGCAAAATAGGATAATTTAAACTGTAAACTCTTTATATTATGTCATTTAAACAATTTTACAACAAAACAGTTAAAGAAAAGAAAACTAAGGATTTGCAAACATTAGCAGGCGAAGCCACTGAAATACTTAACAGTTTGCATGTTCCGGAAAAATGGCTCGAAGCAATGGCAATATGCGAAGTCTTTTGCGACGCGGGCAAACCAGACGAAAAAACAGTTCATGAACTGTATGAAGAAATGTTTTTGAATGAAAAGGAATACCGTCCGGGCGCCAGCCTCAACAGCGAAGATTATGCAGAGTGGTTTGCACAGTTTACAACATTTTGCAAAAAAATGGCAAAAACAAACCCCGACGCATGGGCATTGCTTGGAAGTTTTTATCTGAATGCACGTTTTGATTTAAAAAACGAAACGTCAGCCGGCAAATATTTGCTCAAAGGAATGGAAAACGGAAGCCTTATGGCTTTTGCGCTGCGCGGATATTATCAACATTTCAAGATATTGAAATCGCAGCAGAACAATGACTTGGATTTAATAAGACATGCTATTGACAACGGGTTTGAAAAAGCCGAAATTCTTATGCTTATTATACAGTTTTCACCGAATATCGAATATAAAAATCAAGTTGAAAACTGCATTACCCGTTTCAGCTTAAAAACAAAACCATGGTTTTTGCTCGGCGATATCTATGTAAAACATGAATGTGATTTTAATAAAGCTATTGAAATCTATGAAAAGGGAATTGATACGCAAAAAAATCCCTACTGTATGTTTAAAAAAGCGGTATGTATTTTAAATAACATGGTGAAAGGCGATTATGACGAAGCTCTGGAATTGATGAAATACGCATCGGATTCCAACATATCCGACGCATCGCTTTTTCTCGGACAGTTTTACAATTTTAACAATGACTATCACAATACCGAACTGGCGATTGAATATTACAAAAAAGCGGTTGAATACAACCATGCGGAAGCAATGTATCAGCTTGCCATGATATACATGTATAATCCTGACTGTAAAAACGTTGACGAAAGCGTAAAATATCTTGACAGGGCGGTTATATGCGAACATGTTGATGCTATGAACGAAAAAGCGACTCTTTTGCTCGAAAGCGAAATATTCGCAAAAAATACGGCAATGGCAAAAAAACTGCTAAACAAATCGCTCGTGAAAAACGACGGATATGCCGCTTTCCGTCTTGGACTTGGCTATCAGAACGCCGAATTTTCAAAGAAAAATGATTATAAAACCGCGTTGAAATATTATAAAATCGGAGCAGAACGCAGCAGTATCCGCTCGATAGAAATGCTGGGACATTATTATTTGAACGGAATAGCCTGTAAAACAGACTTTAAAAAAGCTATAAAATACTATAAAACAGCAATTGACCACAATTCAAACTATGCGAGAGTCGAACTGGCGCTGTGCTACGAAGACGGACTGGGCGTGAAGCAGAATTATAAGAAAGCATTTGAACTGCTTTCCGTTGCCGCCGACAACAACTACACTTATGCCATTACAAAACTCGGACACTATTATATGAACGGCAAAGTTGGAAGCCCCGATATGGAACATGCTTTTGAATGTTTTTCAAAGGCTGCCGAAAACGGCGACGCCGAGGCGATGTTCAATCTTGGAAGGATTTATAAATATGCTATCGGACATCCAGAAAGTCCTGAACTTGCAGTAAAATATTTTACTCAGGCTGCGGAATACGGAATCTATGATGCCTGTATCGAAACAGCGCTCTGTTATGAACAGGAGTACGGCGGACTGGATTTTGACCCGCAAAAAATAATGCAGTACATGTCGTTTGCCGCAGAAAACGGTCATCCGTATGCACTCTATAAATTAGGCTGTTACTACTGGTATGGAGACGGAATAGTTGAACAGGACAGGGAAAAAGCGGTTAAATGTTTGACAGAATCGCTGAACAGCGGTTTTGCAATGGCGGGGCTTTCGCTGGGCGACTGTTTTCTGTATAACGAAAACTATGATTACGATAAAGCGTTTGAATATTACAGAAATGCCGCCGAAAAAGACTATATTTCAGAAGGTATCGGAATTTGTTACCTGTATGGACTTGGAGTAGAAGCCAACGAAACGGAAGGGTTCAAATATCTGTCAATTGCCGCCGGACGAAACTATGCCGCTGCAAAATTCAGGCTTGGAATGTGTTACAAATACGGTTCGGGAACGGGCAAAAATATGACAGAAGCCTTTAAATGGCTGCAAGAAGCCGCAGAAGACGGATACATGCTCGCTGAATACGAAACAGGAATGTTACTGCTAAAAGGCGAAGGCATACAGGCTGACCCCGAAAAAGGCGTAAAATGGCTTTTAAAAGCCGCCGAAAAAGAAATGGACAGCGCTCAATTTGAACTTGGTAACTGCTATCTCATGGGGCTGGGCGTTGCAGAAGACGAAATACAGGCGATGTACTGGTACCAGAGAGCCGCCGAAAACGGTAACGAACAGGCTCAAAAAATTACGGGAAAACGCAACAGAAAATTGAAATAAACGGTAAAATTACGCTTTAATACTGTATATAATTAATGAACGCAAATGAAATATTAAACAATATCGAAACCGTAAGACGGCGTATAATTTCGGCTTGCAAAAAATCGGGACGAAACCCTGACTCCGTAAGGCTGCTGCTTGCCGTAAAAACCGTTGAACCTGAAAAAATCCGTGTTGCTGTCGAAGCTGGCGAAACACTAATCGGCGAAAATAAAATTCAGGAATTTGCCGAAAAAAATTCAGCCCTGTCCGATTTGAAATATGAAAAACATTTCATCGGACATCTTCAAACAAACAAATTGAAAGATATTGTAAAATATGAAATAAACTGTGTTCAATCACTTGACAGACTGGAACTTGCCTGCAAACTTGATCGACGTATGCAAGACGTGGGACGCTCGATTGACGTTATGGTTCAGGTAAATACGTCGTTTGAAAAAAGTAAATTCGGACTGGAACCGGACAGCGTAAACCCGTTTCTGAAAAAATTAAAACAGTACGAAACCCTTAATGTTAAGGGATTTATGACAATCGGACTTTTTGATTCCGACAGCGAAAATGTCCGACCTTCATATACAAGACTTCGCGAAATCAGAGACAGCGCCGTTTCCGAAGGACTTGTTCACGCCGGCTGCGAACTGTCGATGGGAATGAGCGGCGACCTTGAAACTGCCATCGAAGAAGGAGCAACAATTATACGTGTTGGCTCTGCAATTTTTGGAACAAGATTATACAGTAACAAATAAACAATGAATTTTAAAATCAAGACGGCAATAGTCATTCTCAACTGGAACGGAAAAGTTTTTCTCGCAAAATTTTTGCACAATATTATCAGCAGCGTTTCATCAATTGAAGCGCAGGTTATTGTTGTTGACAACGGTTCTACGGACGGCTCTGTTGACTGGGTTAGAAGCAACTGTCCGTCGGCAGGACTGATTCTTTTCGACACAAATTACGGTTTTACAAAAGGTTACAATCAGGCATTGAAGCAGATAGATTCTGAATATTATGTTTTGCTTAATTCCGACGTCAATGTGCCGGCAAATTGGCTACAGCCTCTTATCGAACATTTGGACACGCATCTCGAAGACGCAGCCTGCGCTCCAAAAATCCGCTCGTTTCACAGTCCCGAAAATTTTGAATATGCAGGAGCTGGAGGCGGGTTTATCGACAAATACGGCTATCCGTTTTGCAGAGGACGGATTTTGGACAATATTGAAACAGATAATGGACAGTATGACAGTAAAATAAACGTATTCTGGGCGTCGGGAGCGGCTTTTGCTGTGCGAGCCGAACTTTTTCATAAGGCAGGAGGTTTGGATTCTGATTTTTTTGCCCACATGGAAGAAATTGACCTGTGCTGGCGGTTGCAACTGATGGGTTATAAAATATCCAGCATCCCCGATTCCGTTGTATATCATATTGGAGGAGGCGTTTTGCCGAACAATTCGCCCCGAAAATTGTATCTTAATTACAGAAACAATTTGCTGATGTTATTGAAAAATACGTATAAAAATCTGTTTACTACAATAATAATCAGACTTGTTCTTGACGGCTGTTCTGGAATTGTATATCTCGTTTCGGGAAAATTTGCCAGTTTTTTTGCAGTTATAAAAGCGCATTATGCTTTTTTTATACGGATACCGCTGTTTCTTAAAAAACGCAGACTGCAAAAACCAATGTTCGTCGAAAATCCTGATTTAAAGATATATAAAGGGTTTGTCATATTCCGGTATTTCAAATCTGGAAAAAGTCTTACATTTTCGGATTTAAAGATTGAGAATTAAATTTTTGATTCGCGTTACATGCGATATATTTTATTATCTACGTTTTTAAGTTTGCGATTTTTTCCAGAATATCCGCAGCTTCTTTGTGTGATTTTATTTCACGAACCAGAAGACGCAGTTTTTTATCGCTGTCTTTCAGTACAAATTTTGCAGGTTTGTCGTTAATAAATTGAAGTATTCTGTGAAAAACTGGCGACGAATAGTACAAAGAATGTTCGTCGGCGGGAAAATATAGAAACATCAATCCATTTTTCAGCGTAATGCGTTCAAATCCAAGTTTAACGGCGTATCTGCGCAGGCGAACGCCCTGCAACAGTTCTTCTGCCTCGATTGGAAGTTCTCCGAAACGGTCTTTCAGTTCGCTGCGAAATGAAACAAGCCGTTCTTCGGATTCAATGCTGTCAATCAGTCTGTAAAGTCTCAGTTTTTCGGTTCTGTTCGACACGTATCCGTCGGGCAAACATGCGTCAATATCGCTGTCGATTTGCGAATCGGAAACAAAGTGTTCGCTGTCGGGCAACTGTCCGTCTTCGGCGTTTGATTCGAGATGTAATTCTGCAACTGCTTCATTCAGAATTTTCTGATATGTTTCAAATCCGATTTCGGTAATAAATCCGCTCTGTTCGCCGCCAAGCAGGTTGCCTGCTCCGCGAATATCCATGTCCTGCAATGCGATACCAAATCCGCTGCCAAGATCTGAAAATTCTTCAATAGCTTTCAGCCTCCGGCGAGCGTCGGGAACAAGCGATACCTGCGGAGGCGCGAGCAGATAACAGTATGCTTTTCTGTTGCTTCTGCCAACGCGCCCGCGCAGCTGATGCAGCTCGCTCAGTCCAAAATTTTGCGCCTGATTTACAATAATGGTGTTGGCGTTTGGAATATCAAGTCCAGATTCTATTATTGTAGTTGCAATCAACACGTCATAAAGTCCGTCGATAAAGTCGGTCATAATTTCTTCGAGTTTTGCTCTGTCCGTTTTTCCGTGAGCGATAACGGTTTTTGCTGCCGGCACAGTGCGTTTCACGATATTTTCGATACTTTGAATATCGGATATTCTGTTGTGAATAAAAAAAACCTGACCTCCGCGTTTCAGTTCGTATTCGACAGCGTCTTTAATAATTATTTCCGAAAACGTATGAACTTCGGTAGCAATGGGGATACGGTTTGGCGGCGGCGTGCTTATCACCGACAAATCTCGCGCTCCGAGCAGCGAAAACTGTAACGTGCGCGGAATTGGCGTAGCTGTAAGCGTCAGCGTATCGACGCTGGCTTTTTTTCTGCGTATTTTTTCTTTCGACGAAACTCCGAAGCGTTGTTCTTCGTCGATGACGAGAAGCCCGACGTCTTTAAAAATAACGTCGGCGCTTAGAAGTCTGTGCGTTCCGATAATAATGTCGGTTTTGCCGGTTTTCAGATTTTCGAGCGACGTTTTTATGTCTTTTGCCGATTTCATTCGGCTAACAAAGTCAATGTTTACCGAAAAATCATTCAGACGCGACCTGAACGATTTGTAGTGTTGCAGGGCGAGAATGGTGGTTGGAACAAGTACGGCAACCTGTTTGCCGTCAACTACAGCCTTAAATGCCGCGCGGATTGCTATTTCCGTTTTCCCAAATCCCACATCGCCGCAAATCAGTCTGTCCATAGGGCATGGCGATTCCATGTCTTTTTTTACTGCTTCCGTAGCTTTCAGCTGGTCGGGAGTATCTTCGTAGATAAACGAGGCTTCCAGTTCGTGCTGCAAAAACGAGTCGGGCGAAAAGGCAAAACCTTCGGAGGTTTTTCGCTCGGCATACAGGGCGATAAGTTCGGAGGCGATGTCCTTGATTTTCTTTTTTGCAGCCTGTTTCAGTCTGTTCCATACGCCTGAACCGGGTTTGTGTATCACGGGCGGCGCTCCTTCCTGTCCTCTGTATTTCGATATTCTGTGTAATCCCTGCAAATTTACCAGAATAGTGTCGTCGTCCCGATATTTTATACGCACCATTTCTTTGATTTTTCCGCCGGTTTCGATTTTTACAAGACCTCCGAAAATTCCAATTCCATGATCGATATGCACCACATAATCGCCGACATTCAGGTTTGATAGTTCCTGCAAGGTATATCCGCCGTTTCTGTTTATTCCGCCTCTGATTCTGGACGGATTGTAGCGCTGAAAAATCCGGTGATCTGTATAGCAGCATATTTTGGTTGTCTTGTCGATAAATCCTTCCGACAGAGAAATGTTGACAGAAATAAAACTGAGCGAATCTTTCGATATTGAATCAAAAATATTTTTCAGACGTTCGATTTGTTTGGGATTTTCAGAGACGATAAAGACCCTGTAACCTTCGCGCACTTTTGCTTTTATGTCGTCGGCAAGAATATCGAATTTTTTGTTGAACGGCGGTTGCGGCTGCGAATCGAAAACCACTGGATTTGTATCCTGCGTCGAATTGAACCTTACCGATATGCGGTTTGCAAGAGAACCGAGAAACGAACTGCCGGTAACAAGTTCGGGGAGTTTGATTTCTTCGCTTTCGTACTTGTGCAGACTGTCGATTATGTCGGCGGCAAGTATATGGTTTTCTGTCCATACAACTGTTTTTTCGGAAACGGAATCAAGGAACGGGATACGCCTGCCGTTTTCGATATTTTTTATATTTGAAGTAATTACCGCGTATTTCAGTTTTGCGTCTGACAGCTGCGAATCGACGTCAAAGCTGCGGATTGTCTCTATTTCGTCGCCGAAGAACTCTATTCGACAGGGCTTGTTTGCCGAAAATGAAAAAACGTCGATAATTCCGCCGCGAATTGCGTACTGCCCCGGTTCATAAACAAAATCGGTACGTTCAAAATCCAGTTCTGCAAACAGATCTTTCAGAAAGTCGATACCTGTTTTGTCGCCAGCAATCAGCTGTATCGAATTTTTCCGTATGGCTTCATTCGACGGCACCGTTTCGGCAAGCGCTTCGGGGAAAGTAACAATGGCAAGCGTGTCGGGCTTGTTTTTCAGCCGCTCGATTACCTGCGTGCGCATAACGACATTTGAAATGTCTTCTCTGCCATATTTGCTGCTTTTTTTGAACGACGAAGGCAAAAAAACAACATTGTCGTCTGCAATACTGTTTTCGTCGTCGTGCAGCAGCGATTTACGGTTTAAAAATCTGTACAAATCGCCGTAAAATAGGGCGGCAGATTCGTTATCGTTGAAAATAAAAAGATGTATTCCTTTTTGCTGTTCGATTACGCCTGCTGCAAGCGCTGCTGCAAGCGAACCGGCAATGCCTTTCAGGTTGATTTCACGGTCGCCGGCGGCAATTTTTTTCAAAATTTCAGAGAATCCGCTCTGTGCGCAAATCTGTTTTGTAAATTCCTGTATTTCCAATGTTTATGTTTCGAAATCTCCGTTTTGAATCAAAACAAGCAAAGATGAGTTTGGAACGATAAAATATTTTTCGTTGTTCATATATATTTCATGTATGCCTGTCTGCAAAAACACGGCAAAATCGCCGGGGCGAGCCTGCAAGGGCAAATATTTGACCTCGTTTCTGGTTTTTTTCCACGCTTCATCTTCGTCGCCAATCGACGGAATCGGGTATCCGGGACCGCATTTAACGACATATCCGCTCAGTACTTTTTCCTTTTCCTGAACGCCTGCCGGCAAAAACAGTCCGCTTCTTGTCCGGACTTTTTCGCTTTCCGGCTTTATCAGAACTCTGTCGCCTACCACCGCGACATTAGAAAAATTATCGGTTTCAAACGAATTAATCATAATCTAAAAACAGTAAAGCCGCTGTTAAAACGGGTTGCAAATTTATATTGTTTTTTCATGTTACGCAAATCGGCAGGTTATTTGCTTGTATAAACTGTTATTATAAAGGCATTTATGAATTTTATACAACAATAGAAAATACATTTGATTTTTTTATTAATTTTGCGACGGCATTTAAAATGGTTACGACAGATTGAATATAATATTATCTTTTTTAAAATTAGACGATTATGACTGTTGACAGTGAAGTTTTTGAATTTCTTTACGAATTGGAACGTAATAATAACAGAGAATGGTTCAGCCTGAACAAAAGCAGGTTCGATAAAATCAGGAAAAATGTAACCGACTTTGTTGCGCAGTTGATTCTCAACATCAATGCTTTCGATTCGTCAATCGGCTCTTTGGACGCGCGTAAAACAATTTTCAGAATATACCGCGACACGCGCTTTTCAAAAGATAAAGACCCATACAAAACAAATCTCGGTTCTGTAATTGTTCCCGAAGGATACAGAAAAAAATGGCATTATCCCGCATACTATCTTCATTTACAGGATAACAAATCGTTTATATCAATGGGAGTTTACATGCCCGATTCTGCTCCGCTCAAACGTATTCGCTGTGCAATAGACGAAAATTTTGAAACATTCAAGGATATTCTTGGAAAACTTGAATCCGATTTCGGCACAATGTTGCGCGAAGAAGACATGCTCAAGCGCGTCCCTGCCGGTTTCGACAAAAACAGTCCCGCCGCCGAATATCTTAAACTGAAAAATTTTTATTTATACAAACCATTTTCAAACGGCGAAGTTTTGCAAAAAAATTTTATCGAAACTATCACTTCCCTGTACGAAAAATGTTTTCCGCTGAAATGCTGGTTTACAGAAGCGACAGAAGAATAAATCAATCAATTCAACATTATTAGGCGCGGCTTTGCAACTCGCATCAACGGTTCTTCATCATTGCAACAGATATAAACTCATTGCCATCAGTATCATGCCGAATACCAGTCCCGATATTGAAATATGATGTTCGCCGTATTTGCGGGCGCTTGGCAACAGCTCGTCCAGTGAAATGAATACCATGATGCCAGATACGGCGGACATTGTGATTGCGCCGACAGTCGGCGACCAGCAGGGCATGAGAAACAGGTATGCAATGACTGCGCCGAGCGGCTCGGATAAACCCGACAGAAATGAATATGCGAAAGCCTTCTTTCGACTTCCTGTGGCGTGATATATGGGTACCGATACGGCTATGCCTTCGGGAATGTTATGCACGGCAATGGCTACGGCTATCGGTATGGCTATGTCGAGTCCGTTGAGCGCCGACGTAAAGGTTGCTATGCCTTCTGGAAAGTTGTGCAGTGTTATGGAAAGCGCGACCATAAAACCTGTGCGGCGAAGCGTCGTTTCTCTGTTCATTTCTTCCAGCCCGCGCATTTCGTGCGGGTTTGTCGATTCGGGAATCAGGAAATCTATCAGGGTTATCAGTCCCATTCCACCGAAAAAGCCGAATATCAAGTACAGCATACCCGATTTTCTGCCATATATCTGTATCAGTTCCTGCTGTGCGGCGGGCATCATTTCCATAAACGAAATGTATATCATTACGCCAGCCGAAAATCCGAGCGAAGCGCACAGAAATCTGGTGTTTGTGCGTTTTGCAAGCAGCGCAATCAGGCTTCCGACGCCTGTCGATAATCCTGCAACCAATGTGAGAGCAAGCGCTGTTCCAGCGTTTTCAATACCCATATCTTTTTATAAATTTATTCTTATCGGGATATTGTTTGCAAATAAAAACTGTTTCAGTTCGGCAATCGAAACGTCGCCGTAGTGGAAAATTCCGGCGGCGAGCGCGGCGCTTGATTCAGTTCTGCGAAAGACGTCGAGAAAATCTTCTGCTTTGCCGGCGCCTCCCGAAGCGATTACGGGAATATTGAGCGCGGAACTTATATCGGCAGTTATGTCGATGGCAAAACCGGAGCGTGTGCCGTCGTTGTTCATCGACGTCAGCAGAATTTCTCCCGCGCCGAGCTGCTCTGCGGTTTTTGCCCATTCGAGCGCGTCAAGTCCTGTGGGGGTACGTCCTCCGTTGACAAATACTTGCCAGCGTTTTTCAACAAGTTTTGTGTCTATTGCGGTAACGACGCACTGGCTGCCAAACGAGAGGGCTATTTCGGAGATAAGCTGCGGATTCTTTACGGCGGCGGAGTTTACGCTGATTTTGTCGGCTCCGGCGCGTATAACGATTTCCGCGTCTGCTGCCGAATTTATTCCGCCTCCGACGGTGAAAGGAATGTTTATTCTTTCCGAAATCCGTTCGACAAGCCGCGCCAGTGTTTTCCGGCGCTCTACGGTTGCGGTAATGTCGAGAAAAACAAGTTCGTCCGCGCCCTGCCGTACATATCTTTCTGCAAGTTCGACCGGATCGCCGGCGTCTTTCAGGTCGATAAAGTTGGTGCCTTTAACTGTCCTTCCGTCTTTGATGTCGAGACATGGAATGATTCTTTTTTTTAACATAAAGTTTATTTATAAAATTAATAATCGCGTTCAACAACATGCGAGGCATATTCTCTTGCTGCGGCGTCTGTTTCGATGTAGTCGCTTAATTCGGGGTTGTTTTTTTTGTCGATTTTTTCCATTGTTTTAACTATTACAGGGTATATGTCAGCATATTTTATTCTGTCGTTCAAAAATGCTCTGACGGCAATTTCGTTTGCAGCATTCATAATGCAGGGAACAGTTCCGCCGAGTTTGAGAGCCTGAAAAGCGAGTTTCAGGCAGGGGAATTTTTCCGTATCAGGTTCGGCAAACGTCAGTTCTCCGCATTTTGTAAAGTCGATTTTTGGAGCGTTGCAGGCGATTCTGTCGGGAAAGGTAAACGAATACTGTATGGGGACTTTCATGTCCGGTTCGCCAAGCTGGGCTTTGACGGCGCCGTCTTTAAACTGTATCATTGAATGAATTATCGACTGAGGGTGAATTAGAACCTGAATGTCGTCAGCCGGCACGCCGAACAGCCAGTGCGCTTCGATAACTTCAAATCCTTTGTTCATCATTGTTGCTGAATCTGTTGTGATTTTTGCGCCCATGTTCCAGCGTGGGTGTTTCAGCGCGTCGTTTTTTGTTATGGCTGCAAATTTTTCAACGGGAAGGTTTAAAAATGGACCACCAGAAGCTGTCAGGTAAATTTTGTCGATTTCGGCGTATTCGCCAACAAGACACTGGAAAATAGCCGAATGTTCCGAATCGACCGGAATTATCTGCGTTTTATACTGTTCAGCCAGATTCATTATCAGGTTTCCGGCGACGACAAGCGTTTCCTTGTTTGCCAGAGCCAGAGTTTTCCGCGACTTTATCGCCCGCACCGTCGGCAGCAGTCCCGAATATCCGACAAGAGCCATTAAAACAGTGTCAATGTTTTCCGATGCAGCGATTTGTTCAAGCGATGCTGCACCGGAATATACTTTTATTGGAAAATTTTCAAGCGCTCTGGCTACGCGGGAATACAGATTTTCGTTGGCAATGACAACCGCGTCGGGCAGAAATCTGACAGCCTGTTCAATCAGCAAATCTGCGTTATCGTTTGCAGTAAGTATTTCTGCGACAAACATATCGGAATGTTCGGCAATTATTTCCAGCACCTGAGTACCAATCGAACCGGTAGAACCGAACACTGCAATTCTTTTTTTCATTTTATATGCCGTTTTGTTATTTCTGTTCTACAATTTTGTATATATCGCGGTAATTGCGTCCCAGTTCGTTATAGTCCAGTCCGTAACCGACAATAAAATCGTTGGGTATGCTGAATCCCGTATAATCTATTTTAATATTTTTCCCGTAAATATCGGGTTTAAACAGCAGCGTGCAAATTTTAAGCTGTTTGATGCTGTATTTTGAAATTGCAGCAATTATATGTTCCAGAGTTGCGCCGCTGTCAACCACGTCTTCGAGCAGTATCACAGTTTTTCCGTCCAGACTGCCGTTAATACCTATGAGTTCGCGTACTGCGCCTGCCGACGAAACGCCGCTGTACGAACTTAGCTTGACGAAACTCAGAGAGCAGTTAAAATCAATATATTTCATCAAATCTGCCGCAAACATGAATGAACCGTTCAGCACGCTGATAAAGACGGGGTTATCTTCTTCGTTTTTCATTTCGCCGTTGAGTTGCCATGCGATTTTTTTTATTGCGGCAACGATTTCCGAATACGGGATATATTTTTCAAAAACTTTGTCGTGCAGTTTTATTGTTGTCATTTTCATTCGTTTTGGGATAACCCGTTTAACTTTTCTCTCAGGAAAGCCTCGAAATCCGATGCAAACTCTTTGCGTTTGAGCGCAAAATCGACTGTCGTTTTCAGGAAGTCGAGTTTATTTCCAATGTCATATCGTTTTCCTTCGATTATCGAGGCAACAATACTGTTTTGCCGAAGAATTATCTGTAAAGCGTCGGTCAGCTGTATTTCGCCGTTTTTACCCCGTCCGGTTTTTTCGAGGGCGTCGAATATCTGCGGGGTCAGGATATAACGTCCTGCAATGGCGAGATTTGATGCAGCGTCTTCGCGTCTGGGCTTTTCGACCAGCCGGTTCAGCTGTAACAGCCGGTCGTTTAACGGAACGCCGTCAACAATTCCATATCGCGAAACTTTGTCCCATGGAACTGTTTCTACGGCAACAATACTTTGGTGATACTGTTCGTAAGCGTCGATAAGCTGCTGTGTAACAGGAATTACTGAGTCGATAACCGTATCGCCGAGCAGGACTGCAAAAGGCTCGCTGGCGCAGTGGAAACGGGCGTGATAAATGGCGTCGCCAAGCCCGTTGAGTTCTTTTTGTCTTATAAAATGTATGTTTGCCATGTTTTCGATATGGCGCAGCTGGTTATACAGTATTTCGTCCTTTTCCTGTATATGTTCCAGTTCGATATTGTGGTCGAAATGGTCTTCGATTGAACGTTTTCCCTTGCCCGAAATAATCAGAATATCTTCGATGCCGGAATCGACACATTCCTGTACGACATACTGAATAACAGGCGTGTCTATTATTGGAAGCATTTCTTTTGGCTGCGCCTTTGTTGCAGGCAGAAACCGCGTACCCAAGCCTGCTGCCGGAATAACTGCTTTTCTTATCATTTTCATCTATAATTATTATATTTAAACAAGTTACACAATGTATGGTTTGATTACTCTCGCGTTTATGCGTTTCAGGTTTACTATGAGTTTGCTCAGAATGTCGTCGTTTTTATACATTCCGACAATAGCGCCTCCCGAACCGGTAAACTTTGCCGAAGCGCCCGATTTCCGCGCCGTTTCAACAAGTTCCATGTTGCTGTCAGAGATATTCATTATTTTGCATCTCAAATTAAAGTTATGGTCTATCAATTCATTAAGCAGTCCGTAATTTTTGTTGAGGATTGCCGTTCTGCCCTGTTCGGCAACTCCGGCAAGTTCGTCTATTGTTTTAATAACAAGTTCTTCGCCTCTGTCGAAACGTTCTTTCAGGTTGTTGTGTACTGCGCCCGACACTTTGCTCAAATCCGTTTTATAAGCCAGATAAAGTTTTGGCAGCAAATTCGGGTCGATGCGTTCATATTTGCCGTGTCCGTGATTTTCAAAATAACTTCTGTCGAAGTCCATATATACGCAACCTTCGTATGCCTGTATTACTCTGTCCTGCAAACCGGCGTTGATGCCGAGTTCGTCTTTTTCGGCGGCAAGAATTATGTTTGGGATTCTGTCAAGAGGTATTTCTACTCCGTAGAATTGCATCAGCGCCCGCAGCGCTGCGGTCATTATTGCGCTTGAACCGGCAAGTCCTACCTGTCTCGGAATAGAGGAGCGATAGCGCACTGTGAAATTTTTATTGGGCAAACGTACCTGATTTTCTTCGCAGTAGTCGAGAAATTTTTTCACCGTTGCCATAATCAGTCTGCGTCCTCCGTAATAACCTTTCTGCTTGACGTTTTCTGCCAGATGGTAAATGTTGCGGAAACTGTTTGCGTCTTCCGTTTCTTCAAACACAAGTTCGGGAGTCTGATACAGCGAAACGCCGGCGCCGAAATTTTTAACCGTAATCGAAACAGTTTTGCCGAAATATCCGTCGGACGGATTGCCCAGTAAACCTGCCCGCGCATAAGCTCTGCTTTCTATAATCATAATTTTTTTTGTATGAATTTTTAAGATCCTCAATTTCTAAGACAGGCAAATCCACAGTATCGGAAACAGCAGTCCTGCAAGCAGATACCACTTACCTGAGCCGGCTATTCCCTTTTTTCCCTTAACGATAAACAGACCGGAAACGGCAAGAAACAGAAGTATTCCTGCGAAAACGTCGGCAACTGGACTCCAGCCCTTCACCCTGCTGTAATGCAGACGGTTAATCCAGTATATAAACGCCTTTTTCCGGTGAATTTCGTAGTTTGCAATTCCGTTTTCGGAATTGTAAATACCGATTCCGCCGTTGAGCATAAGTCTGTAATGCGTTGAATCTATCTGTTTTACGCTTTTGAGCGGCGGCAGCCCGTTGATATTCCATGCGTCAGGCAGCGTTTCTTCCGACCAGCCCGAACTCAGGGTTACAGTTTTTTCTTCGGTATGGAATGCCGGGTCTTTTCCGTCAAGGTGATTCAGGAAAATTCCCGAAATTCCGTAAACCAAAGTAACTCCTACAACCAGAAAACCAAGGTCGCGGTGAATAATCCGCAGCCAGCGCGTAATCTTTGCGTTGATTTTCATACGGCTATCAGTCCAGCGTATTGTAGTTTGTACCGTCCATGAAGTAAATCACATAATAATCCTTGTCGTGTTCCTTCATCCATTTGCGCATGTCGGCGATGCTGCTCAGTTCGGCGGCGCACGATTCTTCCGAACCGTCTTCCTGTTTTTTTGCCTCCACGTCTTTTTCCATCTTGTCGATAGCCTCTTTTGTAAGACGGCGTTCTTTCAGTACGCCGGTTATTTCGAGTTTGGAGCCAACGAGTTCGCGGTTAAAACCTCCGATTTCGCCTTTGGCTTCGACGCGCATCGAGGCTTGCTGCGATTCTCCGACAATAAAGCAGCGTTTGCCCGAATGTTTGCATGTGTGCGTAACCGTACCGATTACTTTGACGGTTTTTTCAACTTCGCTGTCGGCTACTGCTAACAGTTTGTCGAGTTCATACACGGCAACTTCCGATGTGGAAGAATTTGCCGCTTCGTTTTTGCCGGTTGTTCCGGCTTTTTTGCTTCCGCTTCCGCCGCCGCACGATAAAATTGCAGCCGATAAAAGCGCTAAAATAAATACTCTTTTCATTATCTGTTTTTATAAATAATTCCTAATTGTCTTTAATTCTTATTTTTTCAAAAAACGGCACAAAAAACAGGGACGCAAGTCCCGCAATTCCAAATACAAGGCTGTAAATACTGTTAAATATTCGCCGTCCCATTTTTACGTTTCCAAATGCAAAGATAGCAATTATTGCCGATATGAGATTTGCAGTCAGGGCATGAAAGTGCGTAAAATGCAGGTTTGGTGCAATATATTCGGTATTTGTAGCCTTAAAATCAAGATAGACGGGGAACAGCCATGACGCAAAATTATGCCACCGGTTTGCCGGAGCTTCAAGAAATGTCGAGCGTAACTGTTTCAGACTTTCGGTTTCCAGCGCATAGATATTTTTTCCGCTGTCGGACTGAACCGAAACTGTCCAGTACATAAGGTTGCCCATAATCATTATTTCGTCTCTGTCAATATCGAATGGAGCGATGTCTAACTGTACGGGTTTATATTTTCCATCGTCGGCTTCGAGAATGTAGCTGTTGCCCTTTTTGTCGAACAGAAATCCGTAGAAACGTTTGTCGGCGACTTCGAGCATCGAAAAAAACGCCGGCTCAGCCAGCAGGGCTATCTGTGTATTGCGCACGTAGGGGCGTCCGTTGACCATTTTTACGTGAAACAGTTTCCCTTCCGCGTCCAGCGAAAAGTAACCTTCGTCGTATGGTTTGCGGATACTCAGGTTGCCGTATGTCCACTGCGCGGGAAAAACAAAACCGGCTTTCAGCAGCGCCGACTGAAACAGTTCGCTTTTTTCGGCGTTTACCGTATTGCTTTCCGCGTCAATAAATTCAATGGATTCTTTCAGACGAAAAACATCTCCGGGCGATTCTAACTTGGCTTTCTTCGGCAACGACTCATACATTATATAAAGTCCCGTTTCAGGCGTGTTTTTTTCGGACGGCGAATAGCGGAACGTCATCTGCTTGACGCGGATTTCGCGCGGGTCAAGGACAAGGCTGTCGATTTTTTCAGGCATTTCGCCGTTGACCGTCAGCTGCCGGTAGTTCAGCAAAGGTAATGAACTGTCGTATTCCTTTTCCGAATAGATTTTACCTTCATCGTCGTGATACGGTTCTTTACGTCCGTCGGATTCCCGCATCAGAAATTTCTTCTGTATCGAGCTGAAATACACAAACGGGTAACGGGCTTTTGTATAAGTCGCCGTTTTAACCAGTTCCGGTATTCCCCACAGCCCTGCAACTGTAACAAATATCAATATTAATACAAATACAATCTGTTTTCCTTTCATTTCTATATCTTCTTTTTATCTTTTAATTTACAGAATTGCATAATTCTCATAATTTACATGTTTTAATTAAATTTACAGAATTACATAATTAACATATAGAATCTGTAATTTATGAGAATTATGTAATTCTGTAAATCATCAATTATCAATTGTCAATTATCAATTATCAATTCCCTACTGTATTCCCTCTTTGAACCGCGTTATCGAATATATCGAGAAAAAGAAGGACGCTTCGACGAAAGCTGTCAGATATGGCGTAATGGGCGAGTATGCGCCCGACTTTGCACCGATAAAAAACAGCGACAGCAGAGCAAGCCCCGCAACAATATTCAGTATCCGCTGTTTCCACTGAGGTTCAAGACAAACCCACGATGTAATTGCGTAGGAAGCCAGACCCGCAAGAAACCACGGCAGCAGATTCCAGAACGAAGCCGATACAATTTCGCGCGGAAAATACAGACGCAGCCCACAAAGCAGACTGCCCATTGCGAGACAAACCAGCAGCAGTACAGCCATAAAGCCGTAGCCCAGCATGGTTTGTTGAATTTTACTTTCGGGCAGAGGCAGATGCAGCGTCAGTTTCAGCCGCTTGAACTGCAATTCGGGCGCATACTGGGTTATTGCCAGCAGAATCCCCGCAAACAGCGGCAGATATTCAAAATACGGAAACATTGACATATCTTTCTGCAAAGCTGTTTCCCACATTGAAACCAGCCCCGACGAGCGAACGCTTTCTCCGATTTTCATAAATGAATAGACGCCTGCGGCTGCAAAAACAAATACTGTCAGTCCGAGCGCCTTTCTTGTTTTAATCCATTCCTTGTAAATAATTGCCTGATACATATTTTTTTATTTTTAATTTACAGAATTGCATAATTCTAATTATTTACAGAATTACATAATTCTCATAATTTACAGAATTTACATGTTTTAATTCGATTTACAGAATTTCATAATTTTCATAATTTACAGATTAAATATGTTAATTCCGAAAATTCCGGTATTCTGTCAATTATCAATTAATTCAGTATTTTCCTGTCAGCCCGATAAAAGCGTCTTCGAGCGACAGTTTTTCCTCCCAGAAATCAATAATTTCACGACCGTCCGACAACAGCGCGTCTTTTACCTTGTCGGCGTCGGCAAAAGAATAGGTCTCCCAGTGCATTCCCGCTTTTCCGGTATTCCACAGAATTTTATTCTCGGCAAACGGTTTGTCCGTTGTGGTAGAAAAAGTAAAGCGTCGGAAGTTTTTCAGAATATAATTCGTCGACTCGTGCAGCAGTATTTTGCCATAGTCCAAAATCATGCAGTCGTCTATCAGCAGTTCCATATCCTGAATAATGTGCGAGGTCAGGAAAATGGTTTTCTCGCCCGAAGCGGCAAACTCTTTCAGATATTCTACAAACAGACGGCGGTATCCGGGGTCAAGCCCCATCGAAAAATCGTCGAGTATCAGCAAATCGGGGTCTTGTGCAAACAGAAGCCCCAGAGCCACCTGCGAACGCTGTCCGCACGACATTGTGCTGATTTTCTGCGTCGGCGTTACTCGCAGCTTCTCTATCAGACGGTAATACGCCTCTTTTTTCCAGTTCGGAAAAAAACGGCTGTAATAGCGTTCAATTTGCCTGACATTGAAATAACTGTGCTGAATATGACCTTCGAGCAGCAAACCAATTCTTCCTTTGGTTGCAGGAGAGAGCTTGTCCATCTCCTCGCCGAAAACCCTGCATACGCCCGACTGCGGCTGCAAATAACCGTTCAAGATGTTAATTATCGTTGTCTTGCCTGTCCCGTTTTTGCCGAGCAGCCCCAGAATTTTCCCCTTCCGAACCTCAAAGTTAAGGTCTCTATAAATTAAACGCTTACCGTAGTAATGTGTAATGTTTTCGCACTGTATTATCATATATTCATTCCTTTTTTCAAATCGCAAAATTACTATTTATTTTTAATTTACAGAATTACATAATGTTCAGGGTTTACAGACATGCCAAATTAACAGAATTACATCGTTCCTGTAATTTACAGACATGTCAGATTTACATAATCACATCATTCTCATAATTTACAGATTGATGCGAATCGGGAGCAAAAAAGTCCTTTCAGTACAAAATTTTCATAACCGCAGGCGAGCGATAGCCTTGTCTGAGGCTCAACAAGCGGTTGCACCCCCCTTGTTTGTATGCGGTTATGAAAATTTAGCCCATTCGTGCTAAAAAAAACGTTTGCAACCCCTGATTTGCACAAATTATATGTCAATCCTGTAAATTATGTAATTCTGTCAATTGTCAATTATCAATTGTCAATTATCAATTCCCTAAAATCCGGCTCCGACTGTCAGTATGGCGCAGCTGGCGGTCGAGCCGCCCAGATATTCGACATTGAAAGCCTTTGTAAACTCATAATTTATTTTCCCGTACAAATCCAGCCCATTGACAAACGTCCGGCGCATTTTGAGTTCAAGACTGCCGCCAGCGCGTTTCGCCGTCAGATACTCGTATTCGCGGAAAAGCAGAACATCGTTGTTGCGCGGCGGACGCTGCGTCTCTGCCGGAGGCGCATAAACGTCGTCGGTTTTTGGCGTCCCGCTTCCAGCCCCGTACAGTATGCCTGCCGATACGGAGTACTGGCTCTGCCTGACAGCAATGTTGCGGGTTGCAAGGATACGGAAACTGCCATAACCGATATTTTGCCGGCGACGGTAGGGATACAGCGAAACTGTCTGACGGCGAGACCGGTAATTTGCCGAAGCGCCAACTACCCATGCGGGGCAGAAATTCCTGACCCCAAGATTTGCCGTATAATCGAAACCTGCTTGCGTCGATGTGCGGCTGAAAACCTGATTGTTGCCAAGATACACAATATCGTCATGCCCGTCCGCAGCATGTTCAAAGCGATAGACATTTTCATGATTTTTAAGACTTTCGCGCCCAAACCCAGCCATCAATATATGGTGAACGTCGCCGCAGCGCAGCGACACGCCGGCGCGGTATGCTGTCGAAGGTGCGCGATGTTCGATAAATACCGGCGTTGAAGGCGAACGTTTGCCATAATAGCCGCTGCGAACGTGGTACGACAGCTCGCCAAAAAACGCCGCCCTGTCGCCAGCTCCGAAAGCTATTTGCAGCGACCCGCCGTTCCACTCGTCAACCGCAGGGTTCTGATGGTCGGGGTCGGTATAGCCCGAATCGCCAAACTGCTCGGCGCGTCCGTAAAACAGCCCGTAACTCACAAGCGACACATAACGACGGTCGGTTGTGCCATACATCTTGAACTGAACGCCCTCGACGCGGCGACGGTACAGATAGTTGACCCCGATTTCGAGAAAATCGAAAACCGCATAACTTGCGCCCGCGCTTACCGAAAGGTCGAACAGACGGTTCGAGTGCCGCAGGTCGAGCGACTTGGCATAGTCGGCGGCGCAATAGTCGATTTTGCCGCCAAGCGTCAGCCTGCTCGATACGCCGACGCTTACCCCGCCCGCGAGACGGTAACTTTCGAGGCTTTTGTCGCCCCGCGTGCTGTCAACCGTTTCCTGCAAATCGAAAACCATACGGTCGGGGTCGATAAACGCCGAGCCGCCCATGCGCCTGCCGCTGAAATTTGAATATCCTGCCGAGCCGTAAAACACAGTCTTCGGATTGAGGCTGAAAAACGACTCGGCGTTTGCACCTGCTGCGTAACTGTCGTCCGACTGGCTGTAATTGACAAATTTACCGCTGTTTTTACGGACATACGCCTCTGCCGACGAAATCCGCGATACCGGCAAATGCTTCATGCCGGCAGGGTTTTCGCACGCAATCCGCGCATCATACCGGCGGACATAATCAATATCCTGACCGTCGGCTGCCGGCAGCCGGCAAACGACCGCAACAGCTGCGGCTATTAACAGTTTCCATTTTTTCATCTTTTCAATATCTTTACATTACATACTTTAAAATTCGGTACAGCCCCCGCATTTTCCGTCGTCCGAGCCGGAACATTCGTCGTCCGCGCCGGAACTCTCGTCGTCCTCGCCGGAACTCTCGTCGTCCACGCCGGAACATTCGTCGTCCGCGCCGGAACATTCGTCGTCCTCGCCGGAACATTCGTCGTCCACGCCGGAACATTCGTCGTCCACGCCGGAACATTCGGGGTACACTACGGAACATTCGGGGTACACTACGGAACATTCGGGGTACACTACGAGACATTCGGGGTACACTACGAGACATTCGGGGTACACCACGAGACATTCGGGGTACACCACGAGACATTCGGGGTACACCACGCAACATTCGGGGTACACTACGAGACATTCGGGGTACACCACAAGACATTCGGGGTACACCACGAGACATTCGGGGTACACTACGGAACATTCGGGGTACACTACGGAACATTCGGGGTACACCCCTCGACATTCGGGCAGGGGAACGATTTATCGCGCCCGCATCTATTCGCCGGCGCGATAAATCGCTCCCCTGCATTTAGCTAATATCTTCAAAGAACGTCTTTTTTTAAGGCTTTTCAGGTCTGTTACAACCTGAAAAGCCCTGTAACCGGATTAACGGCTTTTACTGTTTTGTTCATCTACGGCGCTCATATCCGTATTTCAATCTCTTAATGATGCTTTTGCTCTCTGGTGAAAATCGTTCGTGGAATTGTTAGTGTCCTTATATATTATTTTGGCTCCGTTTTTAAGCGATGCTTCGGCGTCTATGCCGCTCGGGTCGGTTGAACCGTTTTCTATATCTGCTGTGCCAAGCGAATAACTATATACAAGTTTGCCGGCGTTTTCGGCGATTGCCTCTGTTGCAGCCTTATCTACGTTGCGATAAAGAGTGTAACCTTTTGCGTTCGTAAGTTTAACAGAACCTGCATCAACAGCAGGAGTTAAACGTTTATTACTGTTTTGCTCGCCGCTTTTAAACACTTCTATCGCGTCAAGCACCCATTCTGTCGGTATTTTTTTTCGGTGCTGTGCCGCTGATTGAGTATTATTATTATAATAGTTCGAATAACTGGTTTCAGCGGCAATGGCTTCGGGAGTAATGCCTTCCGGTATAAAAACGAAGAAGGCAGGCGAAAGTTGACCGATAGGCCATGAAGATCCTTGACCAATCAAATATGCTTTCAGATAATGCTCCGAAGGTATCAGTTCGGAAACGGTATAATTCTTTACATCATTCCATACTTCGAGGTCATGACAGGCATAATATTCAGGATTGGCAAAATTGATGGATTGACTGTACGTTTTTGTATTGTCAACAGCACAGTTAATTGCTATTACAATCTGTTTGTAGGGATCAAGACTTGGACTGTTCTGGATTGTCCATAGCCCGTATCCTGCCGGAACCCAGCCTTCGGATTCGTAAAACAGTTTCCCGTCTATTTTATCTGCCTCATTCTTTGAAGCAGAAAGTAATGGGACTGTTATTGCCAGCGTCAGATTACTCAAAGATACCGGAGCGTTGGAATTGTTGTAAAGAATAACATATTTGTCCTGATAAAAATTGGTAACACTGTTGTCACTATTCGTATTCTCACATCCCCCGATATACAGTTCCTTAATAACCAGCTGACTTGTTTTGGAAGCTGTAAGAGGTACAGAAACGCTGATAGTGTCGCCGTTTTTGTAGGCGTCGGTTACTTCAATGCTGCTTTTTACGCCGTTCAGTATTGAGAGATAACCGTTTACCGAGCGTGTTTCGGCTGCTGTTGCTTCGTAGATACCTGCAATAACGGTAAACACGGCAACGCCTGCGCTGTCGGTTTTGGCTTCGTTTACGTCGTCGGCGTTGCTGCGTCGCAGCCTTACGTTAACGTCGCGCTGCGGTGCGTAGCCGTCGGGGTATTCGAGTTTTACATTCAGTTTGAATGTTTTGATAACTTCTTCTTCTTTGTTGTTGTTGTCGTTATCGGTACATGCGGCGGTTGCCAGCAAAAAGGCTGCTGTTGCAGTCCATAGCGCCGGTCGTATCCGGCTTTTAAAATTAAATTGTCTCATCGTAATAAATTTTAATTATAAAATATCTTTTTTTAGTTTCGTTATTCAAATGATTCACACAATTACAGAATTTACGGCAGTGAAAAGGCATGTCTTTTCCATTTTCTTCCAATTAAGTGTGTGCTGCTGCGATGTTCTGCTGTATGTCATATCTCTTAATT
>JAIROW010000221.1 GCA_031257315.1 Prevotellaceae bacterium | reverse complement strand
GTCGAAAATCATATCAAGCCCCATTCCGTTAATTTTCACAGGAATAGTAATTGTATTTCCGTATTCTTCGGTAAATGCAATTTTTATGCTGCTGTCGTCTGCGGGCGGCGTTTCTTCTTCCGTGTATTTGCTGTAATCGGAATAATCGTAATCATAACTGCCGCCGCCAGCCCACGAACTTTCGTTCTGTTTGGACGAACAGCCGCCGCAGCCCGTCAAAAGCAGACACAGCGGCAATATTATTCCCAATAAGTTTACTTTCAATCTCATATTTCTATTTGTTTTTAAACAAAAAAATCACACAAACCTTTGAGTGATTGGATTGTGTGAGTTTTAGAGGATTACGGGAATGCTGAACTTGATTCAGTACCGCAATGATATGTAAAAAAACTGTTCTTTATTTTCCGAGCGAGGCGAGCGAAATCACATTTATTCCGTCAGGGCGGCGGTAAGTCATTCCTGTTCCTGTAATGATGTTTAACGATTTTGGCAAATTCGTTTTTGTTGTATCAATATTTTTTACAAATTTATTCAGATTAGTTGCGGCTTCTTCTATCTGTCCGATGCCAAGTTTGATTTCGAATGCAGCCCAATCACCGTTGCGTTTTTGCACGATAGCGTCAATTTCCAAATTACTTGAGTCACGATAATGAAAAACCTCTGCATCATTTGCTTGTGCATAAACTTTTATATCGTGAAAGGCAAGTGTTTCAAATAAAAATCCTAAATACTTAACATCATTCAAAATTGCATCTACATTTAGACCAAGAATTGCTATCGGCAACGACACATCGCACAAATGACGTTTCGGCGATTTTCGCAAATAGGCAGAAGAGCGAATATGAAGATTAAAAGCGGGCTGTTCAACAAGAATCATTAAGCGAGAAAGCGTATCTAAATAATCAATAATAGTTGGTCTCGACAAATCAGCATTATCAACGGTTTTTATATCTTTTTCCAACGTGGTATTATCTACCAGCGTTGCAATATTTCTTGCCAATGATTTTAATAACAATCGCACTTTATTCGGGTCTCGTTTTATATTCGACACTCTGCTTATATCAACATCAGCAAGCAAATCAACGTATGCTTGATTAAGAAAAACCGCATCTTTAAGCGACAAGTCAACCGTTGCAGGAAATCCGCCTTTTACCATTCTTTCTGCTATTACTTCCACAGTTAGACGGTCGTCAAAAATATCAGTGTATATACCATTAAGCAAATCCGACATTTTTATTTTTCCGGACGAAAACCCCATTTCCTGCCACGACATTGTGTTCATTTTTACAATCGTAAAACGACCTGCTCCGCTGTGAAGTTTAACATCATCGGCAGGATTGGCAGAACCCGTGAGAATAAATTGTCCATGTTTATGCCTGTCATCAACTTCGTGGCGGACATAATTCCACAATTTTGGTTGTTCTTGCCACTCGTCAATCAATCGCGGCGTTGCTCCTTCAAGCAAGCGCTGCGGTTGCGTTTGCATATAAATGGGAACTTGCTCGTCCCTGTCAACTTCTAAAATACTCTTTGCAAACTGCTTTGCCGTTTCTGTTTTTCCACAAGATTTTGGTCCTTTAATGAGCATTGCACCCGAAGCCGACAATTTGTTTGAAATTTCTTCTTCTATTATTCTAATAATGTATGACATAAGACATTGTTTTTTGACTGCAAAAATACAATTATTTTTTCATTTTACAAAATTAGAGCAAATCATTTTACAGATTTTTAGAAAATCGTTTTACAGATTTTGAATGATTTGTTTTACAGATTATTGAATTTTTCCTTTTTTCCCACACAATCCAATATGTCAAAGAACGCTTGTTTTATATCCTTTATAAACTGCCGCCGCCAGCCCGCGAACTTTCGTTCTGTTTGGACGAACAGCCGCCGCAGCCCGTCAAAAGCAGACACAGCGGCAGGATTATTCCAATAAGTTTCAATCTCATATTTCTATTTGTTTTTTAAACAAAAAAATCACACAAACCGTTGAGTGATTGGATTGTGTGATAAAAATTATTTTTTGAAGGGATTGCGGGTCAAGCCCGCAATGACGAAAAGCGCGTCAAATTATTTCGCCTGCCCACAAGCGTTCTAAAAACACTTTCCAAGGCAAAACCAGAATATTATCTACAAGTCGGGGGTAAGGGTCGTTGCTTACAACTATCTGTTTTTCAACGGCATACTCTTCGGAAAAGGCGCGTAATCCCTTTAAATGCCGCGGATTTACATTGTCGGTCGATTTTACCTCAACGGCAACCTG
Source organism: Prevotellaceae bacterium (assembly GCA_031257315.1). Lineage (GTDB taxonomy): Bacteria > Bacteroidota > Bacteroidia > Bacteroidales > UBA932 > JAIRLF01. The sequence goes on along the minus strand of JAIROW010000221.1, from coordinate 1,864 downwards.
GTGGCCGCCAAGCACAAAATCCACTTCAAAGCCCGAACTTGTACGCCAATAGGAAACAGGGTATTCCATTCCAGAATAGCGGCTGTGGGCGTAAATCTCCTGATAGATAAAATGCTCGAATGCCTTGCCGAAAGTTTCCGTGCCAAATTCTATTTTGCTGCGTTTGAGCAGGGAATTAACTATCCCGACATCACACAAATAGAATTTCGGTGCAAGTACCACGCGCCGTTTCGGTTTTTTCTGAAAAGACGGCAAATAACGCCCCAGAAGCGTATCTTCGAGTATTTGAAAATACTCTTTGACGGTAGTGGCGCTCACGGCTGTTTCGGCTGCAATGTTGGTGTAATTCACAATCTCGCCGTTGGTTATTGCCGCAATTTGCAGGAAACGGCTGAAAACATCCACATTGCGCAACCGCGCTTCCGCCGCAATTTCGTTTTGCAGATAATTTCCGATATAAGCGTTCAGCAATTTTGCCGGATTTGCCGCATCGTAATGTTTGGGCAAAAGTCCGTGATTGATTGCCCTAAGCAAATCAAAATTCGGAATTTCGGCGCTTACAAGCGGGTAAAGTTCGTAACGCAAAGCCCTTCCGCCGAGCAAATTCGCGCCCGACCGAATGATTTTCCGCGGACTTGAACCGCTTAAAATAAAGCGAATACCTTTATTTACAATCAGCCACTGCACTTCGTTGAGCAGTTCGGGCAAGCGTTGAATTTCGTCAACGACAACCGTTTTTATGCTTTCGTCTGCCAAAATACGCTCGCGAATCAGTCCGTTGTTGTCTAAAAGCCGTTTATAATCGCTTGCAAGCAACAAGTCAAACCACAAAGCATCAGGGAAAAGCGTTTGAAGCAACGTGCTTTTGCCCGACTGCCTGACGCCCCAAAAGAAAATACTTTCATTTCCGGAGTCGATAAATATCTGTTTTCTGCTGTACATTTTTACTTTTATTTTTATGTAAATCCAAAGTATAACTTTTAATATTCGTGTATATTCAAAGTTTATGTTTTTAATTACGTGTATTTTCAAAGTTTATATTTCACCTGCAAAGGTACGAAATATTTTATAATCAGCAAAAAAACAAAATATTTTTAATCTTTTTCCCACACAATCCAATATGTCAAAGAACGCTGTTTTATATCCTTTATAGCATTTGGCTATTTACGGATAAATTTTCTTATAAACCGTTCTGTATTTGTTTATTACGGTTTGTTTGTAAAATTGCTGCTGTTCGGTCGATAGCACAGATAAATCCATTCCGTCTATTTCCGTCATTTTTTCATCTGCATTGAGTAAATCTTTTTCTGCCTTTTCGTATAATTTTTGTTTTACTTCCTGTATAGAAAACAGCGGGGTTACTAATTTTTGAATATTGGCATCAGAAATATCGTTGCTTATTTTCGTCAAGTCATCATTTACCGAGCGAATTTTTTTAATCAGCGATAATTGTGTTTGACTGCAAGCCGAAAGCGGAATATTGGCTGTTGGCACATCGGCAGTAAAAACATCTACACTGCGTTTGCCAAGAAATTCGTAAATTTCAAGCGCAGCCAAACGATTTTTCAGATGTTCATAATCGGCACGTTCGGTAAGCATCGTTTCTTGATACAAAATAATGCTGTCGCGCTCTGCTGCCGACAATTCCAACAAATTAACACGCTGCTTGTCATTGAGCCTTGTGTTGTTTTTTAGCACACTGTCGCGCTGTTCAACAGATTTTGTCCATTGTGCAATTTTGTACGCAGGCAAGGTGTTATCAATCTGCGGAACTGCCTGTGTTGCCGCATTATTTGGCTGTACCTCTCTTGTCGGCTTGTTTTGCGCCGAAACGCCGACTGCAACAAAGGCGGTCAGCAAACTT
>JAIROW010000105.1 GCA_031257315.1 Prevotellaceae bacterium | reverse complement strand
CAGTTATTTTGCTTGGCGACGATAAATATCCGGTAGAAGTAAAACTTTATTTTATTGCCTATCCCGACGAGGATATTATAAAAACAGGAGCAGAGATAAAACATGCAGAAAAAAAACCGGTTACTCTGTTCAATTATGCTTCGTCGCTGCTGCACTGTACAGGTGCAAAATATTTTCTTACCGAATTTTCGGGCGACTGGGCGCGTGAGGCAAATATGACAGAAATTCCGCTGGCTTTCGGGAAAAAAATTCTGGATACAAAACTCGGAAGTCGCGCCAACATGTTTTCTTCTCCTTTTTTTATGCTTGCTTTCGACCGTCCGGCAGAGGAAAACTGCGGCGAAGTACTTTTCGGAACGCTTGCATGGACAGGTAATTTCCGTTTTACTTTTGAAGTTGACCAGAAAAACAATCTGCGAATTATTTCGGGAATCAATCCTTATGCGTCGGAATACTTTTTACAGCCAAACGAAATTTTCAGGACTCCAGAATTTATTTTCACATACAGCGCAAAAGGCAAGGGAAATGCAAGCCGCAATTTCCACCGCTGGGCGCTGAAACATCAGCTCAAAGACGGCGACAAATCGCGGCTTACGCTACTGAACAACTGGGAAGCTACCGGCTTTAACTTTGACGAAAACAAATTGACAGCCATTATGGACGAAGCCGTGAAACTTGGCGTGGATATGTTTTTACTCGACGACGGCTGGTTTGCCAATAAATACCCGCGAAACAGTGATAAGCAGGGACTTGGCGACTGGAACGAAACAAAAGACAAACTGCCCGGAGGAATTGGAAAACTGGTAGAAGAGGCTTCAAAAAGAAAAATAAAATTCGGGTTATGGATTGAACCCGAAATGGTTAATCCTAAAAGCGAATTATATGAAAAGCACAAAGACTGGGTTATTCACTTACCAAATCGCGACGAATATTATTTCCGTAACCAGATGGTTCTTGATCTGAGTAATCCCAAAGTTCAGGATTATGTATTTGGAATTGTTGATACTTTAAAAACCAGATACCCCGATATTGCTTATTTTAAATGGGATTGCAACAGCCCGATAACCAATATCTATTCGCCATATCTGAAAGACAAACAGTCGCACCTTTATACGGAACATGTACGCGGACTGTATAATATTTTGAAACGTGTAAAACAAAAATATCCAGACCTGCCAATGATGCTCTGTGCGGGAGGCGGCGGACGGACGGATTACGAAGCGCTGAAATATTTCACCGAATTTTGGGCAAGCGACAATACTAACGCCGTAGAACGCATATACATACAGTGGGGATACGGACATTTTTTTCCGGCTAAAACCATTGCCGCCCACGTAACTGGCTGGGGCAAACAGCCGGTAAAATTTCGGACAGATGTTGCTATGACCGGCAAACTCGGTTTTGACGTCCGAATCAATGAAATGAATGAAAACGAACAGAAATACTGCCACGAAGCGGTAAAAAATTTCAAACGGCTGGAAAAAACCATTTCCGAAGGCGAACTTTACCGCTTATATTCGCCATACGAAGGAAATCATGCGGCATTGATGTATGTTGAAGAAAAAGGCAATAATGCCGTTATTTTTGCTTTCGACATTTATCCCCGCTATGACGAACACACACAGTATCTGCGTCTTGCAGGACTGAATCCGGACAAAAACTATAAGCTGACAGAAATTAATCTGTTACCGGAAACAAAATCGCATTTGAAATGTAACGACAAAACGTATTCGGGCGATTATCTCATGAAAGTCGGTATTCCGGTATTTTCGTCATCGCATACAGTCAGCCACGTAATTGAACTGAATATTGCCGAATAAATTTTTATATTTCAATATAAAATCATGACAGAGAATTTTTGCAGGATTTATATAAACATATTAATTAAAATCACAGCATGAAAAAAAAAGTACTCTTCATAGACCGAGATGGAACTCTGGTTCTTGAACCTGACGACAATTATCAAATCGACAGTTTGGAAAAACTGGAGTTTTATCCCGAAGTATTTCAGTATCTGTCGAAAATAGCCAAAGAACTGGATTATGAGCTGGTAATGGTTACAAATCAGGACGGATTGGGAACAGAATCGTTTCCGGAAAAAGATTTTACGCCGGCGCACAACAAAATTTTACGCGCACTGGAAAACGAAGGAATAAAATTTGCAGACATACATATTGACAAAAGTTTCCCTCACGAAAATCTGCCAACCCGAAAACCGGGTATCGCAATGCTGTACAAATACATGTACGGAAATTACGATTTGCCAAATTCCTTTGTTATAGGCGACAGAGAAACCGATGTGCAAATGGCGAAAAATCTCGGAACAAAATCAATACTGTTGAACGACAAAGCGTCGGAAGCAGATTTAACAACTGCAAGCTGGGCTGAAATTTACTCTTATTTGAAAAAAATTCCCCGAAAAGCGCATGTTTCAAGAAAAACATCGGAAACAAGTATAGCAATAACCGTTAATCTCGACGGTACAGGCAAAAGCAGTATTTCCACCGGCTTGAATTTTTTTGACCACATGCTCGAACAGATTGCCCGACACGGAAAAATAGATCTGGAAATCAGAGTAAACGGCGATTTGCATGTTGACGAGCATCACACGATAGAAGACACGGGTATCGCTTTGGGCGCAACTTTCGACATGGCTCTTGGCAGCAAAAAAGGCATTGAACGCTACGGTTTTTTGCTGCCAATGGACGATTGCCTCGCTCAGGTTGCCGTCGATTTTGGCGGACGTCCGTGGCTCGTATGGCAGGTCGAATTTCAACGTGAAAAAGTCGGCGACGTTCCCGTTGAAATGTTTAAACATTTTTTTAAATCATTTTCAGACAATGCAAAATGCAATCTTAACATTAAAGCAGAAGGCGAAAATGAACATCACAAAATCGAAAGTATTTTCAAGGCATTTGCAAAAGCTTTGCATAATGCCGTAAAACAGACAGATAATTTCACAATTCCAAGTACAAAAGGCAGTTTATGATTGCAATAATTAAATATAACGCAGGCAATACCGCATCGGTAAAAAACGCCCTCGACCGTCTGGGCTTTGACAGTAAAATAACAGATAATCACGAAGATATATTGAACGCAGACAAAGTTATAATACCCGGAGTAGGCGAAGCAAGTTCTGCAATGCAATATCTCCGTAAAACAAACTTGCACAGGCTGATACCGATGCTCAAACAGCCGACGCTGGGAATATGTCTCGGATTACAGCTGATGTGCATTTCGTCCGAAGAAGGGAACACTGAATGTCTGGGAATATTCAACACAAAGGTTAAACGGTTTCCCGACAAAGATACCGTACCGCATACAGGCTGGAATAATATGAATTTAAAAAAATCTGCCCTATTTTCCGGCATATTTTCCGAAAGTGATTTTTATTTCGTACACAGTTACTATGCAGAACCGTGTACAGAAACAATTGCCGTATGCGACTACATAACGCCTTTTTCGGCAGTCCTGAACAAAGATAATTTCTACGCAACGCAATTTCACCCCGAAAAATCGGCGCAATGTGGAGAACTGTTGCTGAAAAATTTTTTGAAAATTTGATAATGTCTCGAATTGACTGAATTTTACCGTCAGTGGAGCGGCAAAAGTTTAATTCACATAATTACAGAATTTTCGGGATTAACAGTATAATAGAGTTTATCTAAATTTATGACCTGCGCAGGTCATAAACAACGCAAAAATTCAATAATTTAATTTGTTTTCAAAAAAAACATAAATTAAAAAAATTTGTACAGAACAAAAATAACGTTTACCTTTGCGGCATTATCATGTATTAACTGTTGATAAATTATATTAAAAATGAACAGTGAGGTAACAAAGAGAGTTTTTTTAACGATCATTAATTCCAAAAATTTGGATATTAATTATAATTATTAAACACATAATTACACTTATCCGTTGCAAACAGCAATGACGAGCAACTGTTTTTCTAAAATATTGATTATGAAGTACAAAATTATTTTATTGATACTGACCGGTTTGTTATTATTTTTTTCATGTAACAGAAATAACCGTACAGCATCTTTTCCTTTGCCTGACAAGCCTGTTATTGACTTGAAATACAGCTATTTAACGTTAGACACAATTATTCTTGATGAAGAGGGCGTAGAATCGTCGCAGATGGGATTTTCAGGAATAAACCTCTATAATGAATATTATTTTGTGGACAGCAGGTTTTGCTGGTATTATACGTTTGACCTCGACGGGAAGTTTAAAAAGCGTTCACTGGGTCAGGGAGGCGGTCCAGGAGAAACAACTGTGGGAACAATTGCAACATGCTGTCTGCTACCCGATACAGGTTTATTCCTGTTGGGACACAGTATTGACCATTATATTTATGATAAAAATTTTAATAAAAAAACTCTCTTTTTTTTGCAAGGAAATCCAAACGAAGGAAAAGTTTCTCAAAATTGGCGAGCATATACGCATCAATATACAAATTTAATATGTCGTTATTATGATAATAAATTATATTTCAATATCTATTCCGAACATCCTGAATTTAACTACATTGAACATTTGGGCAATTATTTAAACAATTGCTGTCATATTTTTGAAGTAGATATAGCTGCTGAAAAACCCGGAAAACTGTATGCAGCAGGTTTGCCGCCTGTTTATCGCAAAGATCCGTATTCCTATGTTATTTTTTCGGCAATAAACTATGATATTGACCAAACAGGCTGTTTTTATGTAAGTTACGAAGCCGATTCGTTGATTTACAAGTATGACCGTCAATACAACCCTGTTTGTTCGTTTGGACTGGCGGGCAAGGATATGAATATAGCATACGAAAAAATCACCAATTATCCTGATTGCCGAAAATATTTTCGACAGGAACACCGCAATAAAGGCTATTATCACTGGATTGAATATGTTGACGAAACCGGACTGCTGTTTCGTTCCTATCAAAAAGGCTCGCATACTTCGGACGACGGACTTCAAATATATTCGGATAAAACATTGCTTGCAGACCTGTCGGTTCCAAAAGGATTTAAAATAGGAGGATATGTTGCGCCTTACTACTATTCGCAGGCAATAGCTGATATTGAGAAAGAACTGTTAATCGTTTACCGTTTTAAATTAGAATAAAGCCGAATCTTCATAACCGCACGGCAAACGTAGCGTTGCATGGAATCATTCAGCCTTTTTTTGGACAGCCTCTTACAATAAATAATTCTCATTTACCGGTTTTTAGCCAGTTTATACAAAAATAAATTTACATCGACTCTAATTTTAATATCCATTCATTGTTTTCTCTAAAAATATACTAATTTTGAGGCGTTATATTTTTACAGATGAGACATCGCATTATATTGATAGCAAGAAAATTAACACGGATTTTTTTCATGGTTGCGGGCTTTTCCGTTCTGGGATTTTTACTGTTTTTATTCACAGTAAGTCTCACTTCCTATAATCCCGAAAAGGAAATTATTCTTACAAATTTGCCGCAGGCGCCGGTTTTCAGTTCCGATACCGTAGAAATTCTCACGTGGAATATCGGCTATGCAGGACTGGGTCGCGAGATGGATTTTTTCTACGACGGCGGAAAACAAACGCGAACAGGCAAGGCTAAAACGCTTGAAAATCTGGATTCGATAGCTTCGCTTACCGAATTTCGGACTGCCGATTTTGTTCTTTTTCAGGAAGTTGATAAAAATTCACGACGTACATACGGAATTGACGAAGTTTCGGCAATTGCGCGACAGATGCCTGATTATGCCGCTGTTTATGCAACAAATTACAGCGTTCTTTTTGTTCCCGTTCCGTTAAGTTCTCCGCTCGGACATGTAGAATCCGGTATAATGACAATGTGCCGTTACATGCCGTCGCAAAGTCTGCGATATTCGTATCCATCGAAACAGTCGTGGCTGAAAAAACTTTTTTTGCCGCGCCGGTGCATTATTTTATGCCACATTCCGCTCAAAAACGGCAGTCAGCTTGTTCTAATCAACACTCACAATTCGGCTTTCGACAGCAACGGCGAACAGCGGAACGAAGAAATGTCGTTTTTGAAAACAGTTGCTGTAAATGAATATAAAAACGGAAATTACGTGATTATCGGCGGAGACTGGAATCAGATTCCTCCGCTCAAAAATACGCTGAAATACAGAGATATAAAAACGGAATATTTTGCTCCATTTACTATATTGCCCGATTTTATACCGGACGAATGGAGCTGGGCGTCGGACGGAAATCCTACAAACAGGTTTTTGGACATGCCTTATGTAGAAAATCACACAAAGGAAACGCTTATAGATTTTTTTCTAATATCGCCGAATATCGAAATACTGTCTGTTAAATGCATCAATAAAAAGTATAAACATTCAGACCATAACCCTGTTATTGGAAAATTTTTATTAAAAAATATGAACATCAATAAATAAAATAATACAATATGCAGACTGACACGATTACATCGCTTCAAAATCCTAAAATTAAAAATGTAACGCTTCTTCGCGAAAAATCGGGAGAACGAAACCGGCAAAAACTGTTTCCGGTCGAAGGAATACGTGAAATTAAAATGGCTGTTTCGGGAGGTTACGAAATTGATACACTTTTTGTTTGTCATGAATTAAAAAAAACCGTCCCCGATTTTTATACAAAAAATATCTGCAATGTAAACCGGAAAGTTTTTGAAAAAATGGCTTGCAGAGAAGATTCGGACGGATTTATAGCTGTTTTCAAGATGAAAACCAATACATTGTCAGACATCAAACTTTCTGCTGCTCCGTTTGTAATAGCGCTGGAAGCAATTGAAAAACCCGGCAATCTTGGGGCAATACTTCGTACTGCCGATGCAGCAAATGTTGATGCGGTAATTGTTTGCGACCCCAAAAGCGATATTCTTAACCCAAATGTAATCCGTTCAAGTCTGGGTTGCGTTTTTGTTGTCAATACTGTTGTATGCTCGTCAGAAGAGGCTTTTAAATGGATGAAAAACAATAATATTACTGCTTATGCAGCCGAACTTGAAGCGTCGCGGCAATACTGCGATGAAAATTACACTTGCGGTTCAGCTATTGTAATGGGAGCAGAATCTACGGGATTAAGCGACTTCTGGCTGAAAAATGCCGACAAACGCATAAAAATACCAATGAAAGGCAAAGTTGATTCCTTAAATGTTTCTGTTTCGACAGCAATACTGACATTTGAAGTTATGCGACAGAGAAAATTCATGTAGTTACAATGCTTTAACTACACAAGAAGTTTTATGCAAATTTTATCATAAATAATCGGCAAGAAACAAATCGGGCAACTGACTTGATGGAGTATTGCTGCCGTTTTCTCTCCAAATTCTTGTATATATTACCAAAAGTGGAAAAAATTCGTAAAACGATTCTCTGATAACATCATAGTTTTCTTTCAGAAAATTAATCGCTTCTTTTCCGCTTCTTGGCAGTTTTCTGCGTCTGTGCATATATTCGAGCGTTGTTTGAAGAGAATTAAGATTTGAATAATTTTTCAGCCGGTTGCCGATAATCAACCAGTAGAGTATGTTTTTTATTTTAGAGGGCAGATATTTGTGTTTTGACAAAGCCGTAACATAAAAATTTCTGCAAAACGTATTCAATGAAACGTCCTTTGAAAACTCGTTCCACCCCACAGCCAGAAAATGGTCGTAAAACATGTCAAGATAAACTCCTGCATATTTTCCGAAATACGGGTGAAACAGTTTTCTGATTTTAAAATTAACAGGATGACGATCCGTAAAATCGTCTATGGCTCTGTGCATTAAAACGCCTTTGCGAATACTTGGTTGCAGATTTTCGTATTTGTTGCCTTTGATAGCGTCGCCGATAAGATTTCCTATCATAAGCAATTTATTATTCCCCGACAGATATATGTGCGCCAAAAAATTCATCAATACTTCTGGATATTTTTATTTTACAGATGCAATATTTCGCCGAATAGTTGCACAGTCTCTCAATTTTTTGATGGTTGACCGCATTAAAAAGTATCGTTTTTTTTAATTGATATTTACAGAAATATCTGTCTGTCAGAGTAAACATATTAATAAAAAAATACGCAAATTCCTGCATGGAATCCACATCTGTTGAACAGTATAAATTTTTACAGTCAGACTTCATGTCTGTAAAAAATTTTTAGCCTGATTTCAGCTGTTAACTAAAATCAGGGCTAAATGAAAAATATTTTTTTTATCCTTAAAACCGGATTATTTACTGCACCGATTCCGACTGTTGACTGCCAGCGGCAGTATTTTCTGTCTGTTCCTGTTTTGCCGCTGATGATTTTTTGCGACTGCGACGTGTGGACGTTTTCTTTGTTTCCTTTGCTGCAACAGAAGAATTCAATGCAGCTTCGTTAAAGTCAACCAGTTCTATCATTGCCATTTCAGCAGCGTCGCCTTTGCGAAAACCTACTTTCAGCACTCTGGTATATCCGCCGGGTCGGTCGCCTACCTTTGGGGCTACGTTTCCAAATAGTTCCTTTACAGCGTCCTTGTCTTTCAGATAGCTGAATACCAGACGGCGTGCCGGAGTCGAAGAATTTACGCGAATTGTTCTTTCTTTCTGAAAAACGGTTCCGTCTCTTTTCGTTATATCTACTGTTTTCACAACAGGAGTAATAACTGGATTGTTTGCGGTTTTTGACTTTGTAATCAAAGGTTCTACATACACTCTCAAAGCTTTTGCCTTTGCAACAGTCGTAATAATTCGCTTGTGTTTAATCAGCGACGACGCCAGATTCGCAAGCAGGGCTTTGCGGTGCGAAGACTTGCGTCCCAAATGATTAAATTTTTTATTATGTCTCATTTTTAATTCTTTATTAAAGTTTGTACTTAGTAATATCCATTCCGAAAGTGAGATTAAGACTTTCGAGAAGTTCGTCCAGTTCGGTCAAAGATTTTCTGCCGAAATTACGAAATTTCATCAAATCAGTCTTTTGATATTTCACCAGATCTGCAAGTATTTCGACTTCTGCCGATTTCAGACAGTTTAACGCCCTGACTGACAAGTCCATGTCTATCAGTTTCGTTTTGAGTATCTGACGCATCTGTATTGCATCTTCGTCATAATCGTCATTAGTTTTTTTGACTTCAAGTTCTTCCGTAATCTTCCGTTCGTCGGTAAACAGCATGAAGTGATGTATCAGAATATTGGAGGCTTCTTTCAAAGCGTCTTTCGGACCGATGGAACCGTCGGTAGTGATTTCAAAAATCAGTTTTTCATAATCCGTTTTCTGTTCCACGCGCCAGTTTTCAACGCTGTACTTGACATTTTTAATCGGCGTATGGATAGAATCGATTGGAATTACTCCAAATTCGGCTTCTTCGGGTCTGTTTTCCTCAGCAGGAACGTAGCCTCTTCCTCTTTTGATTGTTAAATCGAACTGCACTTTGACGTTTGGTTCCATACGGCATATTAACTGATCCGTATTCAGAACTTCAAACGAATTTAGA
>JAIROW010000102.1 GCA_031257315.1 Prevotellaceae bacterium | reverse complement strand
TAAAATAAAATCATTATCAACGTTTTTATGTGGTAAAATCTCTTTGACAATAGTCCAGAGTTTGTCGGTATCTTCTACGCTTGAAAAACGAAATTTTGCGCTTGTGGGCGAAATCCAACCAATACGGTAAAAAGCAGGAATAACTATTGAGTTCATATAAACCTCAACCATTCTTTTGTCGGAATCTACAAGCCGATTGAGAAGTTCAATGCTTATTTTTTCTTTGCTTTCATTACCGTTTTTGGTGTCCTGCCCGATGATTGCGCCCGAAATAAGCATTGAAGTTTCGTTGTTGCAAAGATTTATCAAATTGGAATAAACATCGCCGTTGGTATTAACGCCCTCTGCAAATTCAAATACTTCCGTGCTGTCAATAATGAAAAAAGCCGCTGCGCCTATTTCGTTCATCATACTTTCGGCGCGTGTGAGCATCTGCTCGTCCCGCGTGTCTGTTTTGATATAACGCGGCGGAATGCCAAAAATTTCGCAGAGTTCGGACCAGCAACTTTGCGCAAACTTTTTAAACAAAATATGCGGAACGGTTTTATTGAGCAAACCTATATGATTGGAATTGAACTCTAAAATGTATTTTCCGAACTCTTTAACATCACGGTATTCAATGTAATTGTTTAATGACGTATCAGCATAAAACCTGCCAGAATCGGGTACAACATTTCGGCGATTGATTAGTTCTGCGCGATACATTCCTTCGTTTGTCGATAGTTCTACAAGCGAATAACCGTACCATTCGGAATCTAAAATCATTGAAAAAATATCTTGTAAAACAGACAAAGAACGCATTTGTTGAGTTGCTTTTTCATCAACTATGCCGTTTTCGCCCACCATTTCAAAAGTTGCAGAAATGGTTTGCTCTTTTCTGTTGTTAAGTTGCGAAGTAAGCAGCGCATCGGTGGCGATGTCGTTGTAAATATCCTGCAAAAGATAGTTTTTTGGTTCTGATGCAGAGGCATACAGCAACGCTCTTTTCCAATCTGCAATGTCGCGGCGGGTTTGCGAAATCTGTTTTTTTATAACTTTCGGCGCAAGCGTTGGACTCGTTGCCTTTGGGGTTTCGGTAATTTCTTTTTTCTTTGCCATATTTTTGAATAATTAAAATTTACGGTTTGCTCTTTTTTGAACTCTGTAAGCGCCTGCACGCGCCAACAGGTTTTTATCTAAAATATAATAACCGCCTTCGATACCGTCTGCACCGTCTATTGCGCCTCTATAAGTTGGCGATACAGATAAAATTTGCCCGGTGAGTGTTTGAAAATGCGGGTTGTCTTTTTCCGCCTCGTTGAAAATTAAATTACCCATTCGCACAGGCGGTTCTAATGTGCCTTCTATTCGCGTAAATTTGTCGGGCTTTTTGCGCGTGTCCGGGCGGACAAATATTTGATAGCCGTTTTTTCTGCCGACTTCTTTAAACAGCGGCGTAAAAACCTGCTCGAAAAACGGGTCTTGCAGCGAGTTATTTTCAAGCCAATACTGAACTACTAAACCGCGTACAAGCGTTGATAAATCGTAGTACCATTGTACAAACTTTGCATTTGTGGTTTGTTCGCAAAACGCTTTTATAACATACGTCTTGTCGCCTTTGCGCCCCATTAACCCTGCAAACTTATAACTATTTTTCTTTGTTTCGGAATTTGACGGCGCGGGGTCGCCATAAACTATAATTTGTTCCAATGTGTTGAGCGGCGGCACTTTGCCGTAAGTCAATTTTTTAAATACGCGCCCTTCTGTCTGCGGGTTGTTAAAATATTCCGTTTGCGCGGCTGCGTAACTGATTGTAGATAATACTCTGTCAATATGTTCCTCGCTGTTTTTCTCTGCCCACGAACTTTTGCCGTTAGTTTTGATATTTACAATATCGGTTTTATCGGCTTTTTTCATCATTTCGGTAACGCAGCAATATTCGGCAATGATATTGCCGCAAACAATAATGAGCAAAGGCACATTGACGGCGCGTGTCGGAATAACCGCGCCGAATATCCACGCCACGCGCTTGTCGATAATTTCGGGGTTACGTGTGTCGCTGTCGGTATCAATATCGTCAAACAAAAGCACATCGGGACGTATTGCCTCGTTTCTTGTTCCGCGCGGGCTTTGGTCTGCACCAACGGCGCGAAATGACACGCCTTTTTTGGTTTTAAACTCCGCAGCACGCCACGAGCTAAATGTGCGTTGCTCGCCGTAATCATTAATAATTCGTTGGTTTGAATCAAGGTTTGCGCGGTATGGTTCTAAAAGCCGTTTGGCATTGTCCTCTGAGTTGGAAATCAGTAAAATATTTTTCTTTTTGCCTGTTAAAGCCAAAAACAATACTTCCATCATTGTGCGGGTTGATTTTGCAAGTTCACGGATCCACGCACGGACTTCAAACCATTCGGGGCTTGTAAGTACTCGTTTTGTGGATTTTTTATGAAAGTCGGCAGGCGGTGCGGAACAATAAGATGGAAAGTAATATTTAAACCACTGTTCAGGGTTTTGTTCGAGCGCGGCAATGCGTTTCTTTTTATCGGCAAAACTTTCGGCAGTGTCGATAGTAGTAGATTTTAACAACGCGGCGCGGTGTTCTTTCCACTTATTATAAAATTGCATTTTTTGCGCTTTTGTTTCCATTTTTTTATATTAATTTTTGTGCAAAATTATATGTAAAAACTTGGTTCATAAAATATGTGTGCAGCGTTTGCACACTTATTTTTTTAGCAGTTTTTATGGTAGTAATTTTGCAGGAAATAAAAAAAACAATGCAAGGATTGCTTGGTTTGCGGGGCGCAAAAAAACAAAAATAGAAATCACGCCAACAGGCGAATTACAGATAGACGTATAATTTTAAACAATATATTTTTATTCAATGCCGCTGGTCGGCAGATTATTAACAATTTTAATTAAAAAAACAGATGAAAAAATTGTATTTCTTTTATTGGGAGCAGGCGGAATTGAAACCCCTGCATACTACAATTAACTTAAAAAAAACTCTTTAAAAATGGACTATTTAACACAAATAATTATAGCATTGGCTGGTGCGTTGTTCGGCGGCGGGTTGGCGGTGATTGCCACTCTGAAATGGGCAGCAAAAAAGGCACAATTTGAGGCAAAAAAATACCGAAGTAGATTATGCCAAAAATATGATGGAAACGCAAGTTAATTTCATCGTTGAGCCGCTGAAAAAAGAGGTTGCGCGTTTGCGCCGCTCAATAGACAAATTTACCCGCGCCTTTGAAAAGGTTAGTTTTTGCGAGTATGAGGCGAATTGCCCTGTGCGCAAAGAGTTGGAAGTTCAAAAAGAGGAGGAG
>JAIROW010000051.1 GCA_031257315.1 Prevotellaceae bacterium | reverse complement strand
TTTTCTTCTATTGAGTTTATCTGCTGATACAACTTTTTTAACTGTCTGTCAAACTCTTTTCTTTCAAAATCTTTCACCTTTGCATATTCTGCATCTTTTGAAACTCGAACCTGTTCCGGTTTTCGTTCAAGTTCGCTAAGACTTTCGAGTTTTCGCCTTTCCAGAAAATCGTAAATACCGCCAAGATGCTCTTTAACAGCGCCGTCGCGAAATTCATATATTTTATTTGCCAGACCGTCAAGAAATTCGCGGTCGTGCGATACGACAATCAGCGTTCCGTCGTATTCCGTCAGCGCGTTTTTCAAAATGTCTTTTGAACGCATGTCCATGTGATTTGTAGGCTCGTCGAGAACCAGCAGATTATACGGTTCAAGCATCAATTTAGCCATTGCCAGTCGCGAACGTTCTCCGCCCGACAAAACTTTAACTTTTTTTTCAATATCGTCTCCTCTGAAAAGAAATGCTGCCAAAATATCCCTCAGCCGGTTGCGAATATCGCCGACGGCAACTTTTTCCAGAACTCCAAGCACGGTATCGTTGCCGTCCATTAAATCGTCCTGATTTTGTGCGAAATAGCCTGTTTTCACATTATTGCCCGTAATTGCCTCGCCTTCTTCGTATCCCAAATCATTTACAATTATTTTCGACAGAGTTGATTTTCCTTCGCCGTTACGTCCCACAAAAGCAATTTTTTCACCTCTTTCGACCAGCAGATTTATGTTGGAAAATACGGTATTGTCGCCATATTTTTTTGTAAGATTTACAGCCTTGAAAACTTCTCTGCCCGAACGCGGCGCAGCCGGAAATTTTATGTTCAGTTTTGACAGGTCTTCATCGTCAATTTCAATCACGTCAAGTTTATCTAACTGTTTAATACGCGATTGCACCTGATTAGCCTTGCTTGCCTTGTAACGGAAACGCTCGATAAATTCTTCGGTTTTTTCAATCATTTTGCGTTGATTTTCGTATGCCGACATTTGCTGTTCGCGGCGTTCCTTTCGGAGTTCGACGTATTTACTGTACGAAGTTTTGTAGTCGTAAATTTTTCCCAGCGATATTTCTATGGTTCTGTTAGTTACAGCATCAAGAAAAGCGCGGTCGTGCGATATTAGAATTAAAGCTCCGTAATAGTTTTCAAGAAAATTTTCGAGCCAGCGAATTGATTCAATATCAAGGTGATTTGTCGGTTCGTCGAGTAACAGCAGACGGGGTTTTGCAAGCAAAATCTTAGCCAGTTCTATGCGCATACGCCACCCGCCGCTAAATTCGGACGTATTGCGTTCAAAATCAGTTCTTTTAAATCCAAGTCCGATAAGAGCTTTCTCCGTATCGCCAATTCGGTCGTTTCCGCCAAGAATATGGCAGCGTTCGGTCGCTTCGTGCAGTTGGGCAATAAGCGCTATATATTCTTTTGATTCATAATCGGTACGCAGAGCCAGAAGTTCCGATATTTTTTCTATTTGCGTTTCCAGCGCATTGAGAGCGTCGAAAGCGGTCATGGTTTCTTCAAATACCGATTTTCCGTCTGCAACGCTCATCTGTTGAGGCAGATAACCGATGGAAAAATCCTTCGGAACGGAAACATTACCGGAAGAAGCCTGCTGTAATCCTGCAATGATTTTCAACAAAGTAGATTTTCCCGCTCCGTTTTTCCCGACAAGTCCCGTGCGGTCGTTTTCGTTTATCGAAAAACTGATTTCGTCAAAAAGGATAAAACTTCCGAAACTTACTGTAATACTGTTGACTGAAACCATTAAAAATCAAACAAAAATATCATTAAATATAAAATACTGACTGCCAATATTTTCAATGACAGCCACAATAATGCGTTATTATTAATAAATAAAAATCACAAAACTGCCCGAAAAACGCTTTTCATTACAGTTTGACAGTCAATTTTCTGAAAATTATACGTTTTCTGAAAATTTACAGCATCAAATAGATGATTATTTTTCGGACAGTTTCCAATAATTTTTTAAACTGTATTCAGATACGAAATTATTTTTCAAAATCAAAACGGTAAATCGTCTTCACCGATTTGATTCACAAATTCGTCTTCGGTGGCAGGCGGCGCTGCCTGCGGCTGCGCGTAAGCGCCGTTTGACGCCTGTGGCTGTGGCTGTGGCGCCGCTGTCGTCGCAGTAACGGCTTTCACTATTCTCCACGATCTGACGTCGGTGTACCATTTTCCGTTAAATTCTCTGGATTCGAGAGTGATACCTACGGTAATGAGGTCTCCCATGCTAAACGCGCGAATATCGTTAACTCTGTCGCCCCAGAGAGAAATGCTTATTTTACGCGGATACTGCTCGTCAGTCTCCAAAATAAAATCCTGTTTTTTCCAGTCGCCTCTTGCCGAAGTTCCTGATTGTAAATCTAATAACTGGATCAATCGTCCTGTAACTTCTAATGCCATATTTCAAGTATTTTTACTGTTAATAAATTCATCGTATTCTTTCAATGTCTGATTGAATTTTTTCATAACATTTTCAGGGTCAGGTATTCCCGTCAGTTTTATATCCAGATCAGAGAAACTGTGAAAGTGAAGTTTAATATCTCCCAGTTTAACAATCCTTTCATACCACGGTTCTATTAATTCAACTTCTCTCAATTCTTTCAAGTCAAATTCTTTGGTCGATCTGTTAAACACTCCATCTTTACGGACAAACCTGTAATTTGTAAGTTTGTACTTAACGGAATTAAGTTTAAACCACGCATATATTGCTTTGCCGAATGGATAATAGAACAGTACATGAACCCACCACAGCAATCCGTGCCACATTGTTACACAAACCAATACGCCAGCCATCAACATACATATTAAAAATGTATTAAAATTGAGCCACTGGCTTGGACCTCCTTCCCAGATTATCTTTTCATCATTTTCCATTTATCAATTTTTAGTTTTGACGCGCGAAATTAGCAAAAATTTTTCACAATAATGTAAAAAAAGTATCACATTTTATAACTGCCTTGTTTTCAGCGCTATATTTAGCGTATTTATTGTAATTTTTTCCAGAGGCAAAACTTTTTTTTTGCCTTTTCTGTTAAATTGCCCGCTCTGTACTTTAAAACTATTTTCCGATTCTCCATCTTTTCAGTATCGAAACGTTTTTTGCTGGAAATATTCCGCGTTGCGTCGAGCGCACGTCTTCGATGACGAAAAAGGCGGAACTGTCAAAATCTCTGATTTTAGATTCGACTGTCGCCATATTTTTTCTGCTGACTACGGTTTCGACAATATCTACTTCTTTTTCAAATCCGCGTCCTTTGAGACAGGTAGCGCCAAAATTGTCGCTGTTCAACGTTTTTACGAGTTCATTTCCGTCGTTAAGGGTAAAAACGCGCACCAGAAAAATACCCATCGCCAGACGTTCTTCGATTTTCAGACCGATGTAATTGCCTGTGGCATAACCACCGGCGTATGAAATATAGCATATCCAGTCGTTAGCTTTGCTTAAAATCTGACTGATAACGATAATCCATATCAATACTTCAAAAAAACCGAAAACCGGAGCAACATTTTTCATGCCTTTCGACACAAAAACAATGCGCAATGTGCCGATTGTTACGTCAAAAATACGGGCAATAAATATCAGAAATGGCAGATAAGGATACTCAAATAATATATCAAACATAATACAAAAATTATTAAAAAACACATACAAAATACGACACAAAATTAAATGTTTTTTTCGATTTAGCCGTACAGTTCTGTCAAAAACCGTGAAAATAAGGCAAAAAGCTTACTGTTAACAGTTTGTTTAATAACAAATGTTGAAACGAATTGCAGTTTATAAATCGCTAATCGGTGATAATACCGCTGACTTTGGCAGAATCTGTTTTTTGCAGTTCTTTTTTAAGTTTGAACCACATTTTACCGTTTATTAAACTTGCAAGTCGCATATCTGCCGTTTGCGAAAATGCAGCACGTGAAAATATGCACAAAATTAAACCAATAAATATTCTTTTCATGTAATAATATGTTAAAATAATTCCTGCTCTGTTATTGTTGCTTTGATATACTATTTGATATACTATGTAATTTATTTCATTATGCTAATCACTTTATTTTCCATTTTTATATAATAGAGTTAATGTAAAATTAAATATGATATTTGAAAGCATATATCTGGCTGAAAGCCAGAATTTTCATAACCGTCGGTCAACGACCGGCGGAAGAAACAGTGAGACGATAACGCTGCCTGTAAAGGCAGAACCATGTGGAGCAGAAAATATTCAAGTTCTGGCTTTCAGCCAGTTTTTTTGGATTATGTTTGTCCGTATGTCAAACGACATACGGTTATGAAAATACTGGCTTTCAGCCAGTATATACTCAATTAAATTTACATAAACTCTATTAAATTTACAATTACAGGCTCAATATTTTTAATTTTAAATAAAATCATAAATTATTCAATCTATATAATTTCATATAAAAAATCCAAAATTTTTATGCCGCAAATGTAATAATAAAAAACAGTTTTTAAACCATAATCAGTAATGTTTTTTTCTGAATTATTTTTATTGACTGACAATCAATAATATAATGATTTAATTTTTTTATTTTTATACTTGACAGGTAACAGTTTAATATTAAAATTAAATAAATTTTTTCGATTTTTTGCACAATTGATATACAATTAGTAATTTTGGGGCTTTCAAAAACTGTGAATGTAAGACGCAAACAGGTAATAATTAATAGTTTAGCAATAATGGTCAGAAGTCTGAAATCTTACTTTATAATCTCTATAGGGCTTTTCATTTACGCATTTGCATGGAAAGCCTTCCTTATTCCAAACGAAGTTACAGGAGGCGGAGTTGCCGGCATAGCGACAGTTATATATCTGCTGTCCGGCGGAACAGTTTCGTCCGGTATCCCGCTGCTGGCAATCAACGCCGTTTTGCTGGCAATAGCATTTTATACGCTCGGCAAAAGTTTCGGCGCAAAAACCGTTTATGGAGTTATATTTCTGTCGCTGATGTTCTCTTTTTTAGACGTTCCAGACTTTATTTCAAAACAGTTCAACGAAAGCGACAAACTGATTTGCGCAATCATCGGAGGGGCTTTGAGCGGCGCAGGAATTGTAATCACATTCATGCAGGGAGGCAGCGCCGGCGGCACGGATATTGTTGTAATGATTATGACAAAATATCGAAACATAACACCGGGAAAAGTGTATCTTTATTGCGATATGGTGATTATCGGCTCGTCATATTTTGTAAACGGCGACATTCGTACAATTATTTATGGCTATGTAATGATGGGAGTATTTTCATATACAGTCGATTTGCTGCTGTCTGGCAACAAACAGTCGGTTCAAATATTTATTTTTTCACAAAAATACAAAGAAATTGCAGATACTGTTATTTCAACAAAAAAACGAGGAGTAACGGCGCTCGACGCAACCGGCTGGTACACAAAAGAATCGGCAAAAGTACTGATTGTGCTTGTCCGCAAACACGAACTTAACGACATTTACCGTATCGTAAAATCAATTGATACAGACGCTTTACTGTCGGTAGCCAATGTTATGGGCGTTTACGGAAAAGGCTTTGACGTGATAAAAACGTCCAGCAAAAAAAATAAATTTACCGTAAAACTGTAATGTATAGCAAACAGATGCAACGAAAATTAAAGTTAACGCATCTTAATTAATGGATACTGGAAAAAGTATGGAAGAGCAGCAGTTGATTGAAAAATGTTTGAAAAATGACATACGCGCTCAGAAAAAACTGTACGACAAATACGCACCGCTGATGATGTCTGTGTGTTTGAGGTATGTACGAGACAGAGACGTTGCTCAGGACATATTACAGGAAGGTTTTGTAAAACTGTTTGCAAAAATACCAACCTATTCAGGTACCGGTTCTTTTAAAGGATGGATGAGAAAAATTTTTGTCAATACGGCTTTGGAGTATTTGCGCAAAAACGACGTTCTTAAATATAGCGCCGATATTTCCGCAGCCGCAGCCGTCGAAAGCAAAACAGAAAGCGCTATCGAAAAAATTTCGGCAGATGAATTGATGAAATGTATAATGGATTTGCCGACGGGTTTTCGCACGGTTTTCAACATGTTTGCCATCGAAGGCTATTCTCATGCTGAAATCGCCGAAAAACTCGGAATACAGGAAGGCACATCGCGATCGCAATATGCGAGAGCGAGACTGCTGTTGCAGCAGAAAATTTTTGAAATTAATAAAATGAACTATTAAATGTCGGAAGAAGTTAATAACGGTAATTTTGAAGAGTTAATTCGTTCCAAACTCGAAGACTGCGAAACAGTTCCAGACGCAAATGTCTGGAAGTTCGTAAAAAAATCTTTGACTGGCAGACGAAGAATCAGATATTTATACATAGCTACGGTCAGCGCCGCTGCTGCCGTAACAATGTTTCTGACCACTGTCAACTTGCCGAAAAACAATTCCGGCAAAAAAACAGAAACTGTCAACCGTACTGAAATCGAGAAAAAACAGAATGACCTGTCGGCAAGCGAAAACGCTGCAAACATCGCCCGTCCCGAAAAAATTGACGACGCTGCTAAAAATAACGGTAACAACAGGCAAAACTCGCCGCAAAATACAACAAAAACTCGCAAAACGCAAAAACAGAACCAGAACAGTGTGAAAAAACACGCAACTCCTGATATTCAGATTGCTGCAAACGTTTCAAGTTCCAAAGACAGTAAAGCAATACAAAGCATATCGCCATCAGAATTGCAGATGCCTGTTGCCGACAATCCTCCTCAAAAAAACATAAGCGAACAGATAACATTGTCGCAAAACATATCGGGAATGAAAATGCTTGAAGTTCCCGACATCTCAAATTCGTTTAAAAATCTTGCAACAACCGGCGCAGGAACAGAAAATTCAAAAGTTTACGAAACAGAAAAAACAGGAACAAAATTCACCGTCCCCAAAATCAGCCGCAGCCTGTACAGCGTTTCGGTTAATATTGGCGCAAGTAATTATCAGAATATTATAGAAACCGGCAACAAAAGTTCTTCAATGCTGCCGGTTGGAGCTGTGGAATCGGCAAGAGAATATTCAAAATCTTCACACAGAACTGATTTAATGTTGCCTGACAATGTTGAAGTTCAGTATGGAATACCCATGTCTGCCAAAGTTTCGATTCGCAAAAACATCAATAAAACCATTGCCATAGAAACAGGACTGAACTATACAAATTTTTCGACAAAATACAAGTATAACCGCTATCTTGTCAAACAGCGACTTCATTATTTGGGAATACCGCTCAACCTTGTATGCAACGCAATATCCAAACCCGACTGGAATCTGTATGCTTCGGCAGGAGGAATGGTGGAAAAAGGCATTTATGCAAATATCGAAAGAAACGATAACATAAAAAATTCAAAAATCAACATGAATGGAGTACAACTGTCTGCAAATGTAGCAATTGGCGCATCATATACACTGTATCGCAATCTTGGTATGTTTGTCGAACCTCAAATGGGCTATTTTTTTAACTGCGACCAGCCCGAAAGCGTTAGAACTGCCAGTCCACTCTCTTTTGGATTAGGCGTAGGATTAAGATACGGACTTTAAGACGCGGAAGGTGATATAAAAATATGCTGCTAAAAAACATGCGTATTCAAATCAAACAATATGTCATTATGACGTAAAAAGAGATATATGGAGATAGCTGTATTTTTCTACCGAGCGATACATTTCTACGAGATGCTGCCGCTGGCGCGGCTTTGAAATCACACTTTGTATTGTATCATTTTGGGAACATCATTTTGCCCCCCTGTCTAAAAGCCCGCCTGCTTTTTTAAATTGCAGGCGGGCTTTTACCGGAAAGTGGCGGGCTTTTCTATTGACGTCGGTTAGAAGAAACCTGCAATCAGTTCTTCCGGACGGACGTTGACAATATATTTTTCCGGATTTATTTCGTTGAGTTTTGCAAGTATGGCGGTCTGGCTGTGCTGACAGCCGATAAACTGCGATTCGAAATGACTGATATTGTCTCCGAAAAAGTCGCCGTAAATTTTCAGTCCCGTTATAACGCCTTTGTTTGTATTAAGATGTATTTCAACATTTCCGCCCGAAGTTCGGACTGTTTTAGAAAAAGCGTAATCGGGCGATTTGCCATAGTTCCAGTCCCATGTTGCATACTTGCTGTTTCTCAGCTCCGTTATGGCGGCAATATCCTTTTCGTCAAGCGAATAATTAACACAGTCCGAAACATTTTTGAACATGTATTTCATTATTTCGTCTCTGAAATCCAGAACGGTCATTGGCGACGAAAGATAATCGCTGATGTTGGCAACTCTGCTCCGTACCGATTTCACCGCTTTATCCTCAAATTTCAGCGGACTGGTTTTCAGGGCTGCCGACAGGTTTTCTATTTTCGACGAGAAAAGCAGAGTACCGTGTTCGAGAATCCGTTTGCCGGAAACGAGCATTGCATTTCCCGAAACCTTTTTTCCATCGACGGAAATATCGTTGCGTCCTTCAAACCGCGCATCGACGCCAAGATTTTTAAGAGCTTCAATAATTGGCATCGTAAACCTCTGAAAATCGGGTTCAACTCCGTTTTTGATAAATGTAAAGTTAAGATTTCCGGCATCGTGAAAAACAGCGCCGCCGCCGGTCAGCCTGCGAACAACGTTCACGTTCTTTTCCTTCACAAAATCAAGATTGATTTCTGCCAGAGTGTTCTGATACTGCCCGACAACGACCGTCCAGTCGTTTTGCCACAGCATAAAAATTTCGTCGGTAAAGCTGTTCAGCAGATATTCTTCTGCCGCCATATTAAAGTAAGTGTCTGAAGATGTTTGTATTATACAAAGCATTTTTACAAATTTAAAAATGCAAATATATGACTTTTTTTGATATTTTATTTAACAGACGACAGTTTATATAAATTTACATATTAGAGTTCATGTAATTTTGTAATCGAAGCAACTAACTGAAAACCAATATTTTTATAACCACAGGTCAAAAACAATCGTAGATACGCGATTAATCGCGTATCTACGATTGCAGGCGACAGAAAATATAAGCGTTTGTGGCATAAAATTTGTGTGTCAAAAAATTTTTTTTACCTTTGCAGCGTTGCATATATCATTTTAACAGTGTATTTTTGCAGCTTGAATAATTATACAAAAAATGGAAAAAAAGGTGGAACGACAGAAAAGAGTAGCGGCGATTCACGATATATCGGGATTTGGAAAATGCTCGCTGACAGTAGCTTTGCCGATTTTATCGGCTGCGGGAATCGAAACGGCGGTAATGCCTACTGCGGTATTATCAACTCATACAGGAGGTATCAGCGGATATACATATCGAGATCTGACAGAAGATATGACGTCTTTTGCCGGACACTGGAAATCGCTGGATATAAAATTTGACGCGCTTTATTCTGGATTTCTCGGATCTTTTGAACAACTAAATATTGTAGAAAAAATATTTGACTGTTTCCGAGAAACCGGCAATATTGTTTATGTCGATCCTGTTATGGCAGACAATGGCGAACTGTATAAAATTTTCCCACAGGAATTTCCTTCTGGAATGAGAAAACTATGCAAAAAAGCCGATATTGTGGTACCAAATATCACCGAAGCCGCTTTGCTGGTTGACGAACCGTACAGAGACGGTCCGTATGATAAGAAGTATATCGAAAGTCTGCTGGTTAAAATCAGCGATATTGGACCCGAAAAAATTGTACTTACAGGCGTATTCTTTGACAGTAAGGAACTTGGCGCGGCAACTTACGATCGTACAACAGGAGAAATCGCGTATGGATTTGCAAACAGAATACCCGGATATTTTCACGGTACAGGCGATGTTTTCGGCAGCGCACTGCTTGCCGCATATCTTAACGGCTTTGACCTGAAAACCTCTGCACAGATCGCCGTAAGATACACGGCAGCAAGCATTAAACGCACCTTCGACGCAAAAACAGACATACGTTTTGGCGTTGATTTCGAGCGCAGTATTCCTTCGCTGCTGAAAGATTTGAATATAATACAGGTGTAATAACCTGTCTAAAAAATAAACAGTCGATTTATAAAAATTCTGTTGAGTCAGTATAAATAATGTCAGATATACAAAATATTAAACAGCAGTTTGACATAATTGGCGACGACGCCGGTTTAAACGAGGCTTTAAACCGTGCATATCAGGCAGCGCGTACCGATTTGTCGGTTCTGATAACCGGCGAAAGCGGTACGGGAAAAGAAGTTTTTCCGAGAATTATACACAAAAACAGTCCGCGAAAACACAGTCAGTATATTGCTGTAAACTGTGGAGCAATTCCAGAAGGAACGATTGATTCCGAACTGTTTGGACACGTAAAGGGCGCATTTACTGGCGCTGTCGATACCCGAAAAGGCTATTTTGAAACGGTGGACAAGGGTACGATATTTCTCGACGAAGTGGCTGAATTGCCGCTGTCCACACAGGCTCGACTGTTGAGAGTTCTCGAAACGGGAGAATTTATCAAAGTCGGCTCGTCGGAAATACAGAAAACCAACGTGCGGATAATTGCGGCTACTAACGTCAACCTTCAAGAAGCAATAATAAATCATCATTTCCGCGAAGATTTGTACTATCGCCTCAATGCCGTCCCGATAATTATTCCTCCACTTAGAGAACGGAAAAACGATATATATCTGTTATTCAGGAAATTTGCTTCCGATTTTGCAGAAAAATACCGTATGCCTTCTGTCTCGCTCGACAGCGACGCAAGAATCGCGCTGGAAACGTATCCATGGTACGGGAATATCAGGCAGTTGAAAAATATTACCGAACAGATTTCAATTCTTGAACAGGAACGCCATATTACCAAAGAAATACTTGAAAAATATCTCCCCGCAACTGCCAGCCGCTTACCTATTCTTTACAGAAATCAGGAAGAGTCCCGAAATTCTGCATCGGAACGCGAATTACTGTATAAAATTCTCTTCGACATGAGAAGCGAGATAAACGAACTGAAAAAGATGGTTTATAAACTGACAGGCGAAAACGGAGGAGGACATCTTGTCAATAGTTTTTTATATGACTACAAGCAAAATATCGAAGAACCAGTTCTGTATCAGGATTCAGAACAGATTCAGGACGTGCAGCCGCAGGAACCAAACATGGATCTGTCGTTTCAAGAAAAGGAGACAATTAGAAAAGTGCTGAAAAAATATAACAACAAACGAAAACCCGCAGCCGAAGCTCTGGGTATTTCGGAACGTACACTGTATCGAAAAATTAAAGAATATGATTTGGAAGAATAAAAAAACAAACGCAACCGCAAAATACATGATTTTAAGTTTACTGTTTTTACCGGCTTCGTGCGGCATATACTCGTTTCAACAGAGTTATCTCTCGCCCGAAGTAAAAACCGTAAGTATTCAGTATTTCCCAAACATGTCGCTGCTGGTGGTTCCAACTCTCAGCAACACATTTACCGAAGCCATGAAGGACATGTTCAGACGTCAAACACGTCTGACTCAGGTCGAAGCCGACGGACATCTGCAATTCAGCGGCGAAATAAAAGGCTACGACATATCTCCGACTGCAATAACAAAAGACGAGATGGCTTCGCAAAACCGGCTTACAATCAGGGTTAAGGTAAAATATGTAAATCAGACGGACGAGACGCAGAATTTTGAAAAAGATTTTTCGGCATACTCCGATTTTCCGGGCAACGCCTCAATTGAACAGTACCAGGCTCAACTGATTGAGGATATAGTAAAAAATCTGGTCGAAAATATTTTTAATGCTTCCGTCGGAAACTGGTAATCAATATTATGAATTTACAGTTATTTAAAAGGTTTTTCGATACAGGCTACATACCCGACAGTTCTGAGATTAACGAGCTTGAACAGTTCGTTAATCAAAAACCGTGGTTTACAACAGCCCGGGTTTTGCTGCTGAAAATATTGAAGGAACAAAACCGTTACGATTACGCAGACAGCCTCACAATGACCGCTTTACATGTCATTGACCGGAAACGTCTGTATGAATTTCTTGAAAAAAAGAACGAATTTGCGTCCGAAACGGCGAAATTATTGCAGCATACAAGACAGGAATCAAATGTCGCCACTGTACGGGAACGGGAAGCACAAAACAGTGTCGATTTTTCTTCGTGGAATACAGAATACTTCTCAACGAACGATTTTTTTGGAGAAAATGCTGTTGAAGACGAGCGCAGCAGGGACGATTTAATAGAAACTTTCATTAAAAACAATCCGAAAATTATTCCTGCCGAAAACGGCGAAGCAAAAGAAATCGACATGCGTAATTCGTCGGAAATCAACGATATAGCCAGCGAAATTCTGGCAGAAATCTACGAAAAACAGGGCTTGTACGAACAGGCGATTGAATGTTATAAAAAATTGAGTTTGGATAATCCCGAAAAAAGTATTTACTTTGCAGGCAAAATTGATCGGATAAAGATTAAGATAAATTAAAATAAAATTGTTATGTGGACATATACATTATTCGCTGTATTATTGGTAGTTGCAGGAATACTTATGGTCGGAGTAGTATTGATTCAAAATTCAAAAGGAGGAGGTTTGGCGGCAAATTTCGCTTCCGGAAATCAGACTTTTGGAGTACGTCAAACAGCCGATTTGATTGAAAAAATCACATGGTATCTTATTATAGCCATGTTTGTTTTCTGTTTTGCAGCTTCAGCTTCAATCGACAAAAACATCATCGTAACAAACCGCTCGGCAGTTCAGGAACGTATGCAGGGCGAAATACCGGGGAATTTCCCTGTTACAGGTATGCCTTCGTCAACAGACCAGAGCAGCGGCGAGCCAGCAGGCGAAACTGCTACGGAAAATGTTCCCGAACCGGAGAAATCAGCCGAATAATAATACTCAGAGCAAAAACACGGTTAAATTTTTTTAAACTGTATGCTTAAAAACGATTAATATGAGACTGTTGTTATTGAGCAATTCAACCAATGCTGGCGAATCTTATCTGTCTTATCCCAAAAAAGACATTCAAATGTTTTTGGAAAAAGACGGCGTAAAAGAGGTTCTGTTTGTTCCATACGCGGCAGTTACCTTTTCGTATGACGCATACGTTGACAAAGTTCAGGAAAGATTCGGCGAATTTGACGTAAAAGTTCGCGGGATACATAGTGAAAACGACCCTGTTAAAGCAGTAGAAACGGCTGAAGCAATTGTTGTCGGCGGCGGCAATACTTTTCATTTGCTAAAACATATACAGGAATCGGGAATAATTGATGCGGTGAGAAAAAAAGTAAAAAACGGAACTCCGTACATAGGCTGGAGCGCCGGCTCAAATGTCGCCTGCCCGACAATCTGTACCACAAACGATATGCCGATATTGATGCCGAAAAGTTTCGACGCTTTCAACCTTATTCCGTTTCAGATAAATCCACATTATATTGACGTTAACCCTCAGGGATTTGCAGGCGAATCAAGAGACGACCGCATAAAAGAATACATCACCGTTAATCCCGAAATGTATGTTGCTGGACTGAGAGAAGGCTGTATGTTTTTACTGGAAAACGGCAAACTCAGTTTAACAGGCTCCAAACCTGTTAAAATCTTCAAATACGGACAGCCGGCAAGAGATGTCTTTCAAAATGAAAAATTAGATTTTCTGTTTCCTGCAAAAAATCAGTTTTCAGAATTGATTGATAACTGAAAACTTTGACATCAGAGCAAACAGCGTCTTTGCTTTTACCATTACTTCATAAAAAAAATATTTTCTCTATTATAAAAGACGGGTGCAGGCTCAGATTTAAAACTGAATACTGTGATCTATTGGAAATTCGCCTCCTGACCACACTTTTTTTTGCGTCCACAGTTCTGCCGGAGAACTCCAAAAAACGTCCGAAGCGGGCAGTCCAAGAGGTAAAAACACTGTGGAACACAAGTATAAACTTCCAGTACATATATACGCTTCTGCCGCGCATGGCTGACTGCCATAAAATCCCGTTCTTAACCAGCCGCTGTCGTCAAATGTACCAGAAACGGTCATTTGTTTTTTCATTACAGCCGTAAGAGCGCAGCGTACCTGAGCCGGTTTTACTTCCTGTGGCAGTCTGTTCATTAATGACATTTGAGCCAGCGTCTGAAAAATGCCTGTCCGATATGCCAGAGAACGACCTATTGCAGGATATGTTCCTTCCGGCGATATAAGACGTTCAAGTATGGCTGCATAACGGACAGAACGTTTCATCAACTTTTCAGCCTGTTCTTCTTTCATCTTTTTGTGTTTCACCATTATGCGGGATATGTCTGTAATCATGGGCTGAATAACAAAACTGTTATAGTAATCCCAGTGAAAATCAGCGCCGTCGCCATAAATGCCGTCGCCCTTGTACCACTGCTCGTGCTGACGCATGGCATAATCAATGCGCATTCCGTCGAAATCTTCTCCGATTTCGAGAAAAAACGCTTCTATTATGGCAGAAAACAGCAGCCAGTTGTTGAAATACGGAGTTATTTCGCGCGTCTGGCGCAGGGATTTAACTGTCATTTTCCGTGTTTCACTGTCCAGACCGCCCCACAACACATCAGGCGAACGCAAAAACGCCTGCGCCAGAAAAGCGGCGTCAACCAGCGGCTGACTTCCATGTTTGTTTGAAAAATTCATATAATCGGGCGAGGCTGGGTCAACAGCATTACGTATTCCCTTAATTGCCAGAGCCGTCAACTCTGCTCGCTGCTCGCCTTCTTTGCCGGACGGTTCTCCCGATTCAAGCCAAGGAGCGATGCCGCAAAGCAAACGTCCAAGAGCTTCGAGATGGGCAAAATGCTCGCGTCCCGAAACATTTTGCGGCTGTTCGACAGGCATCAGTTTCTTTAATTCATTTTTGCTCAGTGCATTAAGTACGGGATATGCAATACGGTACGCCATATCGCACCAGTATTGGCGGTCTGATACCTCTTCGTTTTTCACCTTTTCCTTTGCTTCGACTTTGCAGGTAAAAAACAGATATAAAACAAAAACAGTAATAACACGCATTTTATTCATATTTTATTTTAAATATATAAAAACTCTACAATGTTTCAAATTTGAAAAAATATCTTTTTTATTAATCTTGTTGTCCAGACAGTCAACTCGCTCAACCCTGTTGAACTGCTGCTTTCGACTGTTTCGACGGGTCGAACAACATTCCGGTACACAAACACATTCGTCGGCTGTTTTCCATAAGTATGTGATAGTTTTTACATCCCTGACAGCCTTTCCAAAATTCGTCGTCGTCGGTAAGTTCCGAAAATGTTACGGGAACAAATCCAAGCTCTGAATTTAGTTTCATAACAGCCAAACCTGTTGTTATACTGAATATCTTTGCTTCGGGATACAACCGTCGCGACAGTTCAAATATTTCCCTTTTTATTTTTCGCGCCAAACCCGTTTTTCGATATTCAGGATGAACTATCAGCCCCGAATTGGCTACAAATTTTCTGTGCTGCCACGATTCTATATAGCTGAAACCTATCAGCCTGTCGTCATCAATTACCACGATAGCCTTTCCGTCAATCATTTTCTGAGCAACATATTCAGGCGATCTTTTGGCTATTCCGGTGCCGCGCTGCAATGCTGATTCGTACATCAGGTTACATACCGTTTCGGCATATTTTACATGCGAACTGTTTGCTATTAAAATTTCCATTTTACAATATAACAAAAATGTGTGCCAACTAACTAAAAATCAATAATTTTTGTCTAAAAACAAATGCTTAACGACCTGTTTTCAAGGGTGCAAATATATATAGTCGTTAATTAAAAAACAAATGTAAAAATAATCCCCCCTGTACAAAGCTAATACGAAGCCCCGAATATTACGTTTGCGAGGCGATATTTTTCGCGGCTGAAAGCTCATTCTGAAATCATTTGAATTTCATTTCCGTTATATAAGCGCAGATTTTATCCGCTTAATCGCTATTTTTGCAAGATGAGTAATTTTTGTAAAAATGCTATTTTTTTATTTCAATATTTGACATAATTTTGCAGCATAAATAATAATGACAGTGTTTGTTTTTTTTATACGGTGTTGGAACAAAGAGATGATGTTTTTAGCCGGAGGTTTGTTCCAACCATTTGATACGGAGAACTTTCTCTGTATTTTCCCTGACTTTGAAACGTTCGTCGGGACGCAAGCCTGCAATCCATACAATATCTTTACCGGAAACAAGCACGTAATACCGTTTTTTTTCATTTACCGGAATTTTCAGATCTATAAAAAAATCACTCAGTTTTTTCATACCTTTCATACCTATTGGAATAAATCTGTCGCCTGCCTGATTTTGCCTTAGCAATAATGGAAATTGAAGTTTATCAAGATCAAATTCACCGACATAATTTTTGTATAGTAATTTAAAATTTTTGTCTTTCCTGAGTATTTCGCATGTCAGTTCAAAATTTTCGCACGAAATTGCAGAATTTTCACAAATCTCGAAAGATAACCTGTTTTCAGTTGTTACAAGAGGTGAAATTATCATAAAATCTCTGTTTATCAATAAATTATGAGATATTGAAAAAAACTGTTTCCCCGAAACGGGATTTTTTATGCTTTTGCCTATATTTAAAATCAAATCACCCTTAAAACCATAGTGTTCGAGAATAAAAAACAGTTGAGTTTCAGATAAAGATGTGTTTTTTAATGCAGCAATTGAAATATAAGTGCAATTATTTTTCACAAAACTGTTTTGTTTCATAAAGAGTTCTGTTTCCGTTTTTATAAAATTTTTTGCATCGTTCAAATAATTAATGCTTTGCGTCGCTTTTTTTCTGAACGAAGAATCAATTTCGTCAAAAACTGGTAAAATTAGATGTCTGAGTTTATTTCGCAAATATTTCAACGACAAGTTTGACGAATCTTCTCGATATTTTACATTATTGACAGTTGCATAAGTCATAATTTCATCTCTCGAAAAATCAATCAGCGGTCTTACGATGTAAGCGCTGTTTTGCGGTATTCCCGTTAAACCGTTAAGTCCTGCCCCGCGCATAAAATTAATAAAAAATGTTTCTATATTGTCGTCTGAGTTGTGGGCAACCGCAATTTTATCAAAACCGTGCAACATTCTTGTTTTTTCAAACCATTCATAGCGCAGTTCGCGGGCGGCAACCTGTATCGACAGTCCGTGCTGTTCTGCATAATTTTCGGTATCGAAACGCACTGTATATAAGGGGATTTTGTATTTTTCGGCAAAATCTGCAACCAGCTTTTCGTCTCCGTCGGATTCCTCTCCCCTCAGCGAAAAATTGCAGTGCGCTATGGCGCAATCATATTTTTCAACGGCAAAGAGATTAGCCATAACCATCGAATCAACTCCACCGCTGACCGCAATGAGATATTTTTTTTCCGAATTTACGTTTTTTAGTGAAACAGACATATATTACTGATATTAAATGTTCTAAAATTAATGTTCGTGCGACAGCGTTATTACTGTCCAGCCGTTGCGCGAACTGACTTTTACTTTTTTTAAATTCAGAGATTTTGCGACATTTAGCAGCAGTTCAGCATCTTCCCTGAAAAATCCGCTGATAATCAACAGCCCGTCAGTGAGAAGACTTGCCGCGTATTTTTCCATATCGTTTAGTAAAACATTCCGATTGATATTTGCAATTATTACATCAAACTTTTGATTGTTCAGCAGATTAACTTCTCCTTTAAAAATATTCATTTTCAGTTCAACTCCGTTCAGTACGGCATTTTCAACAGCATTTTCAACAGCCAGAGGGTCGTTATCAATTGCGGTTACGTTTGCCGCGCCTTTCATTGCCGATAAAATTCCAAGAATACCGGTGCCGCATCCCATGTCCAGCACATTTTTTCCGTTCAAGTCCAAATCCAGTATGGCTTTGACACACAGATAAGTAGTGTCGTGATGTCCTGTACCGAAAGTCATTTTTGGATTAATCAGTATTTTGTAATCCGTTTCAGGCAAACCGTTGTGAAACGAAGCGTATATAACGCATTTATTATCAACAGTTACAGGTTCAAAATTCGATTCCCATACACTGTTCCAGTTTTCCTGCATCAATTCTTCAACCGAATAGCTGAAAATGCCGGAAAACGGAGTTTTTTCAAAAATTTTGTCAAAAGTTTCCTTATAAAAATGCTCTTTCCGAATATAGGCGTTCAGTTTTCCGTCATTTTCATCAAACGCTTCAATACCGGCGTCAGCAAGTTCCGCAATCAGTATATCCATCAGAATTTCATCGTCCGAAAGGTTAATTATCAGTTTGATATAATCGTACATATACAAAAAATTTTAGTTCATAAAAAAATAATTTTCAGGGCTTTTACGAAAAAAGTCAGAAAAAAGTTTCAAAAAATTTTGTTAATATAAAGTAATGTTATAATTTTGTCGCCTCAAAACACTGTCCTGTGGTGTAACGGTAGCACATCAGATTCTGGCTCTGTTTGTTCGGGTTCGAATCCTGACAGGACAACTTAATAACGCTAAATTTCTGTTAATCAGCAATTTAGCGTTATTTGTTTTTATCTGAAACTGACAGGGGGGTACGCCAATAACAGTAACAGACAGAGCAAAAATAATCAAAATTTCTAATAAGCGTCTTGTGCTTCATGCGTCCCTGAAATCTGCGCAAATCTGTTTAATCTGCGTTATCTGCGTGCCTTTTCAGACAGCCTTTTTGCATGCAGATGAAGCAGATTTCAATGATCATCATGATTTTATTTTTCTGATAATCTGTATTCTACATATTCATACTTCCCTGAAATCTGCGCAAATCTGCGTTATCTGCGTTATCTGCGTGCCTTTTCAGACAGCCTTTTTGCATGCAGATGAAGCAGATTTCAATGATCATCATGATTTTATTTTTCTGATAATCTGTATTCTATATATTCATGCGTCCCTGAAATCTGCGCAAATCTGTTTAATCTGCGTTATCTGCGTGCCTTTTTATTCATTATAATACGGATTAAGCCCGATTTGCGCCAGCGCCAGCCATGCCGTACTTGCGAGCGAAACGCGACGGTCGTATGTCCACGGAATTGCTGCCAGTCCGCCTCCTTCGACGGCAATCATACTTTCAAAACCGGTAGTCAGCCCGTCTTTCGATGCCGAGCAAATACTGCCGTCCGGTTCTGCAACACTGTTAAGATGCCTGATTATGCGCTCATATTCGCTTTGTTTGCCCAGCTGGAGGGCAGCGAGGGCAAGATGACACTCGCCTTCACGCCACTCAGCGTCCAAATCCTGATTATAGTCGTAACCTTCTCCGACTCTGAATGTTTGCTGAATAAAGGCATATACGTTTTCTGGATTCCAGCGGTCTCCGATTTCTCTGTCGCCGTGCAGGGCGAGGATAGCCCATGTGTTTGCGTCGAGCGGCTTGTTGTCGGTCGAAGGAGTAATGCCGTCGGCTTTTGTACCGGTGTAAAAGCATCCTTTATCATACATTTTAAGAACAAAATCGCGGGAATATGTTGCAGCTGCAAGGTATCTGTCAGCCTTTTCGGGAGCAATCTTGCTCATTATCACGTATAAATGCCGGCAGGCTGATACCATGTCGATATTATGTTCGACGCTTTTGTACGTAAGTTTTTCAGTATTTCCTTCCCAGCCTTCAAGACCGCCGGTGAAGCCTCCGGTTGCGTCGTTTGCCTTAAAATTATCGATGATACAGTCAGCCAGAGTGATGGCTGCATTGAGATAACTGTCGGACGGATATGCGTCATAAACCGTCAGCAACGCTTCCAAAGCCCATGCGCATACGCCTGTGTTAATTCCGACTGCGTACCGGTCTTCTGCCCACAAGTCCTTTTCAATCAGATAGAATCCGGGCAGCATTGCAAATTCTTCGCCGCGCGGCGACAGCCAGCCGGGAAATGACGCAGGCATACCGTTGGCATAAGCGTTGCGTATCGCTCCGGACTTATAGTAACGGTCGTGCTGGACACAGTAAGCCAGCGCGTCGGCAATCTGACGGGCATACTGTATTTTTCCCGATTTTGCCAGCAAAATCGCAAGTACGGCATTATCATAAGTATATGAAAAATTATTGATGAACGAACGGTTATCGGTAAGCGCAAGAGGCTTGTAGGAACGGAGAAACAGCGGAGTGAAAAGTTCGCTGTCAAAACAGTATTCAATATCGTCAAGTTCAAATTCTATTCTGTCCATGTTCGGATTTGCCTCCTTAGACGTAACCCATGCAAAGCCGCACGCTATGCGCGACAGGTTTTTTCCCTTCAAATCAATGGAATACTCTTTCCATTCTTTTGTCAGCGAAATAAAACCGTTGTCTCTGTCTGTCAGGAATGACTGGCTTGAGTCGGGGTATTTTGCCGAAGTTCCGTTGCCAAGACCGCCGCAGTAAAATTTGATGCGTTCGCCGCCGGTTATTCCGCGAGCTTTGAACGTCAGTTTTGTTGCGCCGCTCAGGTCATATCCCGTCTGCCGGTCTCCGAAATCCAGTGCAGGTTTGGCGCTGCCTGCGTCAAGTTTACCGGTGATAAACATGAATCCGTTCCAGTCCTCAGGTTTTAACCGGTAGTTGATATGGATACACGATACGCCGTATGGCGATGGTGCAGTTTCGTCCATCACAGGTTTTTCTCCTGCCGAATTTGTCATCGCTCTTTGCGTGTAAAGTGTTGCACCGTCGCAAAAATCGCGAAAAACAACACGTTTTCTGTTTTCCATGCCAATTTCGTTGAGCAGAAAATTCAATGCCGGAGAACTGAACACGTTCTCATCGCCGTTCCCTTCCTGCAAGTTATTTGTTTTGCAGGAACAGCAGGCAGCAACCGTCAATGTCATGGTTGCAAATAATCTGATTAAAATACTTACCGTTTTCATCTTTTCTTAATTTTTATACTCTTTTCGAGAGCGATTAATACTTTAATAAATAAACATTTTTAATTAAATTTCGGACAAAGATAGCGTTAAAAAAAATTCAAAGATACCACACAAAGGTTAATTATTTTCAAAAAAGTCCATTTTTTTATTAAACAAATACGAAATAAATAACATATATCAGTTCAATATCAACAGAATATGCCGCAAGCATAAAATATCGGCAGATATTGAGTTTTTCACACACAGCGCATCGAAACAACTATATCGCTGTTACACAGGTTATTATATTGAAAATGAGCCAAATATCATGTTTAATTTCACTTAAACTCTGCTGTTCTGAAAGTTTTTTTGTATTGTTTCAATAAATTTTGAAAAAAATATTACCTTTGCGCAAAAGTTTAGCTGTATTATCCGCGATGGAAATGTATGCTGAAAATGAAATTTTACAATTACGGGTTTAAATTTGGCTGTCGGAATATTCAGAATTTCGATGACCCCAAAGAATGTGCCTTGTTCAAATACTGTTAAGACTGCAATAAAATGGAAAAGCAGGCAATTGCAGATTTATACTGATTACTTGGATGTCAGGCTGTTACAATATGCGCCGTCATTACGGACAGATGTCTGAAAAATGTTGAAGACAACTGTCAGTTTATTGTAAAACAAATGATTGAGAAATTAATATTAATATAAATAATGTGAAATTAGAAAAGCTATGATAAAGTACCTTATTTGCTGGAGCTTGAACCATGTTCCACGTAAGCGTCTGCAACGGTTTGCCCAGTTGTTAACGCGCACAACATCAATTTTTTACATAGGAAACAAAGTCGAATGTACGATTTGCGGAAGGCATTACCGCAAATTTTTGCCATACGGATATGGCAAACTGCGCGAAAATGCTCTGTGTCCCCACTGCCTCTCGCTTGAGCGACACCGTCTGATTGAACTGTATCTGAAAAATCATACGGAATTTTATAAAGGAATTTCACGTCCAAACGTACTGCATGTTGCGCCGGAATACTGTTTTATTAAAAAATTTGAAAAACTGCTGGGAGATAAATATACGACCGCAGACCTTGAATCTCCGCTTGCAAAAGTAAAAATGGACGTGCAGAATATTCCTTTTCCGAACAATACTTTTGATGTAATATTTTGCAATCACATAATGGAACATGTCTATGACGACTTGCTTGCAATGCGCGAACTTTACAGAGTTCTGAAACCCGGCGGCTGGGGTATAATTCAGTCGCCGATTAATTATGGACGAACTGATACTCACGAAGATAGAAATGCTACTCCTGATGAACGCAAAAAATATTTTGGACAGTACGACCATTTGCGCGAATACGGCTCCGACTATTCAAAACGTCTGGAAAATTGCGGATTCAAGGTTTTGGAAGATTACTTCGCCCGAAATCTGTCGCCCGAAACCGTAAAACGTTATTCGACAAGCAGAGAAATTATTTATCTTGTAAAAAAATGATTTAATTTGATTGGGAGGTGATGCAAAAAGTATGCAGTATAATTCTTTGCTCATAAGTATTTTAATGCTTTAAAAGCATAATGTTGACGTTCAAAAAATATTGCAGAAGCAAAACATTTGACAGTTTTACGGATAAGATATAATCATTTGATTGCAAACATATTATGGCAGTATCCTGTCTGCAATCCTTCTTTTTTTCAAAATCAGTCTCTGCCTGTTGAGAATTTGAATGTTACGCCGATTTCGTGCGACGATGTTGCAATACCTCTGTAATTTTTACCCGTAAATCCCAAATCGAACATGTAATTTATATCCATTAAATCTGATATGTAACCGATTTGAAGCGAAGCTGTAACAGTATTAAACTTTAAATTTTGTCGACTGTAAAGTCCGAGATTAAAATTCAAAAACTGATACAAAGCTCCGACGCCCCACATTGTTGTGTTTTTTTGATGTATAAAAAAAACTGACGGGTGAAGCGACGAATTTTGCAAATATTTTGCAATTCCGGTTTTTAGAAAATATTCGGGAGCATTGAACAGCGGAATTTTCCATTCGGTATGGACATAAATTTTTAAAGGACGAGACCAGTACAGCGCGTCATTTTCATTTCCAAGATGATATACTGCTGCACCTGCTTCAAAATATTCAGAACTGAACATACCGCCAAAACCGAAATCCACTCCCATAGCCGATTTTTTTTCGTAAATATACTGATTCTGTTCACGGCTTCCGTCTGGATTAACCATGTCTGGGAACAGAAGTCCTTCGGGGTTATATATTCCATAATACAAATTTGTCATTAAGCCTGCCTTTAAATAATTATCTTCTCCGGTCATTATTTTATACGAATAAAACAAACCTGCCGAATTGTAGGAATAGACCTTGCTTCCCAGTTGATCGCTCATTAAAGTTAATCCTAAACCGCTGTTATAATGATCGATATATGTGTCAAACGATGCACTGTAAGTGGCAAAGTTTGTTCCCGACGCGGGATAGTGATTTCTGTAATTCAGAGTTGCCCGCGTATATTCGCTGTTTCCGGCGTAAGCAGGGTTAAAAAACATTGGCATTGAGTGCTTTATTCCAAAAAACGGATCCTGTGCGCCAGCAATGCAGGTGGCGAACAGAAACATTAAACATGTATATATTTTTCTACTAAACAAAACTTACAGTATTTTTTATTTCAGGGGATTATTTCTTTATCTTTAATGTCTTTTACTTGAAGTTGAATATTTGCAATGCCGCGATAATAGTTTTCGGCTATCGAATAACATATATCAACTGGATTGCCGCCGTTGAGATGCTCAAAATGGTCGGACTGATTGAACGCGATGGCTGGAATATGCCTGTACGGTTCGTTTTCCTGAATTAGTTCGAGACGTAAATGTTCGCCGTCCTGCCCGACTATGCGTCCGTTGCCGTTGTCATATACGTTTCTTGTCAGAAAAACCGGCGACATGTTTTCGGGTCCGAAAGGTTGAAACTGTTTCAAAATCCTGAAAAATTTTGGAGTTATCTGTCTGAAATCCAGATAGTCGTCCACTTCAATCTGTGGAATCATCATTTCAGTTGTAACCTGTTCGTTTGCAATTTCCTTGAAACGCTGTTTAAACCGTTCAAGGTTCGCCTCCTTCATTGTCAGCCCTGCGGCGTACATGTGTCCGCCAAAATTTTCGAGCAAATCGGAACAGGCTTCAATTGCCTGATACAGGTCAAATCCGGGAATACTTCGCGCCGAACCGGTTATAAATCCGTTAGAATTTGTCAGCACAATGGTCGGTTTGTGGTACGATTCTATCAGACGTGAAGCGACAATTCCGATTACTCCCTTGTGCCACTGTGGATTATACAGAATAGTGGCTTTGTCCATAATTTCATCTCTGCTGATTTCAACCATTGCCAGAGCTTCCTGAGTAATCAGTTTGTCAACCGATTTGCGGTCTTTATTGTGAGTATTGATTGTTTCTCCGAAATATACGGCGGCTTCTTCCGAATCGGAAGTGAGCAAATCCACCGCCGCTTTTCCCGACTCCATTCTTCCGGCGGCGTTAATTCGAGGACCTATTTTAAAAACAATATCGTCGATGCTTATTCTGTGATTTTCAAGTCCCGAAATTTTTATTATGGATTTGAGACCTCTGCGCGGGTTTTCGTTCAGCTGTTTCAGTCCGTAAAATGCAAGAATACGGTTTTCGCCTATAATCGGCACAATATCGGAAGCGATACTCACAGCCAGAAGGTCGAGATACGGGTAAAGTTCAAAAAATGAAATATTGTTTACCAGACAGAAAGCCTGTAACATTTTGAACCCCACGCCGCAACCCGACAGTTCAGAGAACGGGTAGTTGCAATCGCTGCGTTTGGGATCAAGAACTGCAACTGCTTCCGGAACCTGTTCGCCGGGTAAGTGGTGGTCGCAGATAATATAATCAATGCCTTTTGCTTTGGCGTATGAAATTTTTTCGTTAGCCTTTATGCCGCAGTCCAGCGCAATAACCAGCGAGACTTCTTTTTCAAATGCGCAGTCAACGCTGCGATATGATATTCCATAACCTTCGTTGTATCTGTCTGGTATATAATAAATTATTCTTTTATAAAATTTTCTTAAAAACAGATACACAAGCGATACGGCAGTGGTTCCGTCAACGTCGTAATCGCCGTAAATCATAATATTTTCCTGATTTTTAATTGCTTTATTAATTCTGTTAACGGCAATATCCATGTCTTTCATCATAAACGGATCGTGCAGATATTCCAGTTTTGGACGGAAAAAAACATGTGCGTCGTTAAAAGTATAAACTCCACGCTGGACCAGCAGGTTGGCTAATACCGCATCAATTGACAGTTCATCTGCCAGCCTCTGTACATCTGCCATTTTACTCCTGTCCTTTATTATCCATTTTCGTTCTATTGACATTTACCTGTTTTTTTATAATTCGGCAAAGATACGCAATTTATTTTATCTTTCTCATAAAAATTTTCAATGAAAGGTAATTTACAGAATTACACGCAATTGCAAAAAACGATTTACGACGGCGTCAATCCGGCTGAGAAAAAAGTTTATTATTTTATGCAAGCAGGGGTGGAGAGATTCGAACTCCCATCAACGGTTTTGGAGACCGCTATTCTGCCCTTGAACTACACCCCTAATAAACAAGGTCCTTGTGAAGGATAAAGAACCTTGCCGTATTGTTTAATTTTACTCAAGAATTTCTGTAATCTGTCCTGCGCCAACCGTGCGTCCGCCTTCACGAATTGCAAAACGAAGCCCTTGGTTGATTGCAACAGGATAAATCAAATTTACCGTAATAGTTACGTTGTCGCCCGGCATAACCATTTCCACGCCGTCAGGCAATCCTACTTCTCCGGTTACGTCAAGCGTGCGGAGATAGAATTGAGGGCGGTATTTATTATGGAACGGAGTATGACGTCCGCCTTCTTCTTTTTTCAACACATAAATTTCAGCTTTGAACTGTGTGTGTGGAGTAATTGTATTCGGACGTGCAATAACCTGTCCGCGTTTGATTTCTTTTTTGTCGATACCGCGCAGCAAAAGACCGACGTTATCGCCAGCTTCGCCCTGGTCAAGCAGTTTGCGAAACATTTCGACGCCTGTTACCACAGATTTTTTGGGTTTTTCGCCCAAACCGATGATTTCGACTTCTTCGCTCACTTTTATGATTCCGGTTTCGATACGACCTGTTGCAACCGTTCCGCGTCCGGTAATAGAAAATACGTCTTCTACGGGCATAAGGAAGGGTTTTTCGTTGTCGCGCGGAGGAATCGGAATATAGGAATCAACAGCGTCCATCAGTTCGATGATTTTGTCTTCCCACTGAGCTTCTCCGTTCATGGCGCCCAGAGCAGAACCTCTGATAATGGGAGCATTGTCGCCGTCAAAATTGTAAAAAGTAAGGAGTTCGCGAAGTTCCATTTCTACAAGTTCCAGCATTTCAGGGTCTTCAACGGCGTCAACCTTGTTCATAAACACAACAATTCGAGGCACGTTTACCTGACGGGCAAGAAGAACGTGTTCGCGAGTTTGAGGCATTGGTCCGTCGGTTGCAGCGCACACAAGAATTGCTCCATCCATTTGCGCAGCGCCTGTAACCATATTTTTAATATAGTCGGCATGACCCGGACAGTCAACGTGAGCATAATGACGGTTTGCTGTCTGATATTCTACGTGAGCGGTGTTGATTGTTATACCCCTTTCTTTTTCTTCGGGGGCATTGTCGATAGAATCGAAACTGCGAAATTCGGAAAATCCTTTCTTCGCAAGTACGGAAGTAATTGCAGCTGTTAAAGTTGTCTTACCGTGGTCAACATGTCCTATGGTACCTATGTTAACGTGGGGTTTCGACCTGTCAAATTTTTCTTTTGCCATAATTCCAGAATTATTTTTTAACGTTAATATTTATTATATTCTTTTTAATCCCTGTTTTATCTTATTATATCCAGAGCCGGCGATGGGAATTGAACCCATGACCTCTTCCTTACCAAGGAAGTGCTCTACCTCTGAGCTACGCAGGCGTTATTTCCCAAGACAAAAAAAGATACATGCCGCCAATACATCTGGACTTTCAAAACATGCAACTCGTTTCTCTGTTTCGAGCGGAAGACGAGGTTCGAACTCGCGACCCTCAGCTTGGAAGGCTGATGCTCTACCAACTGAGCTACTTCCGCAATTATATATATGGTTTTGGTGGGGAGAGCAGGATTCGAACCTACGAAGTCATAAGACAGCAGATTTACAGTCTGCCCCAGTTGGCCACTTTGGTATCTCCCCTTATTTCTGCGCCGTTTTTTTGTGCAGAGAGCCGATGGAGGGATTCGAACCCCCGACCAGCTGATTACAAATCAGCCGCTCTGGCCAACTGAGCTACATCGGCGTAACCATATTTCTATGCTAAATGAACATTACTTGTGGCTTTATTTTTTCCAAAAGCGGTGCAAAGGTACTGCTTTTTTCCATTTTTCCAATAATTTTGTTTATTTTTTTTATAATCTCCTGATTTTCTGCAATAAAGGTTTGGATTTTTTGGCTGTTTACTGACATGACAGCCTTATTTGTTTCTGAAAATTGCGGAAAATTGCGGACTTTTTTGGACAATTCTGTCAGAAATTGGGAGCTAACGCCTGAATGCAATAACTGACGGAATATCGCCTGTTATAATTTCCCGTTTAATTTTTCCCTCGTGAGTAAAACAGTATAATCTGCCGGGTAGTACATAGTCCCGCGCATCGGTAATATAAATTTCTCCTGTTTCGGGGTTTACGGCTATTCCGTATGGCATGATTATCTGTTGTTTAGCCTCGTCGTCGATGAACTGTCTTGAAACGATACTTTTTGTTTTTGTGTTAATTATTATATATGAGGCATTAACGTTTCCTGACAGACGGTACCTGTCCATTCCGCACAAAACGTACAGAGAGTCTCTGCAAAGAGCCATTCTGCTTGCTTCGATATTAAATGGCGCCGAAACATTATCCTGTAAATCAATAATATACAGATTGGATTTTATGTTTTTGTAATCGCCGCCCGAAATTACGTAAATATTTCCGTAACTGTCTGCCGTTATTCTGTTAAGATTAATTGCTACCTGTATTTTTTTTATTTCACGAAAAGTATTCAGGTCTATAACCGAAACCGTATTGTCGTAGTCTGGATAGCGGTATCCGCCAGAATTTGCAATATACAGTTTATCGTTTCGCACAGTCATTTCATCAGGCTGGTATCCAACAGTGCATGTATCGATTATTTTTAAACTTGCCGTATCAATACGTGCTACATAACCAAGTCGCGCATTCGGGTCTGTCTGTACCGGTCCTGCATACGAGCTGACATAAGCATACCCCTTGTAGAAAGTTATGTTGCGACAGTTGGGAATATCGATTGACGCGATATGTCTGGCGCTGTCAGCGTCCATAATTTCAATCCGGTTTGAACAGTTAATCACAGCGTACATTTTGCCGCCATAGATTTTAAGGTCGTTGCCTACGTCGCCCAAATCTTTGATAATATGTGGATTACGCTCTGGA
The DNA here is from genome assembly GCA_031257315.1 of Prevotellaceae bacterium. Classification (GTDB taxonomy): domain Bacteria; phylum Bacteroidota; class Bacteroidia; order Bacteroidales; family UBA932; genus JAIRLF01. The sequence goes on along the minus strand of JAIROW010000051.1, from coordinate 749 downwards.
AAAATATTTTTGTAATACTCTTCTGTTTCATAGTCGTAATAATCGAGCGACGCTTTGTTGGTTCCCATATTTCCTTCATTAAGAAGATAAAATCCCTTGCCAACCGGAGTACCAGCCGACGGAATAACTGTATCGTCGCCGTTACGGCATGACAGGAATGGCGACGAAAAACTTAGTGCAATAATTATACATACAAAATACAGACGTTTCATAAATAAATAATTTAATTGTTTTTATAATTCAATATTTAAAATCATTTCATTTGTAGCGGCGGGGCAGTCAGTAATTTTTATCAGATATATTTCTAATAACTTTTCTGCACCTGATTTGCAGCGGCAAAACCAAAACCGCTGCAAAGGTACATCTTTTTTTATTAAAAATGCGAATCAGGTGTTACAAACGTTTTTTTAGCCCGAATGGACTTAATTTTCATAACGGCATACAAGCAAGGAATTGCAACCCCTTGTTAAACCGCAGGTAACGCTATCTCTCGCCTGCGGTTATGAACATTTTGTCTTTGAAGGACATTTTAACTCCTGATTCACATAAATTATAGAATTTTATGTAGAAAGCTGTCCGTAATATTGCGGAAAAATCAAATATATAAGGATAAAGGTGGAAATCTTCAAATTTTTTTTTGCAGAATCAAAAAAAGGGATTAACTTTGCGCCCGAATTTTTGCTGTATTGTCCGCGATGGAAATGTATGCTGAAATGAATTTATACAACACTGGTTTTATCAAAAACGTC
>JAIROW010000189.1 GCA_031257315.1 Prevotellaceae bacterium | reverse complement strand
AGAGAGAGAGAGAGAGAGAGAGAGAGAGAGAGAGAGAGAGAGAGAGAGAGAGAGAGAGAGAGAGAGAGAGAGAGAGGTAATCAGCGAGTTACGTATTTTATACATACGAAAGGACAGAATAACAGACGTTCCAGAACTGCGTCTGCGATACTGTCGTGTACGTAGGATTCATTCCCGAAAATCAAAACAGAATTATTTATATGATATTAACTTTAAAATTGATAAAAATGAAAAGTTTTAAATTTTTTACATCATCACTGTATGTAATGGCGGCGCTGCTTGTCCTCGTTTTTTCGTGTAACGACGAAAACGGAAGCGGCTACTCTGCGCACGACCCTTCACAACCGGTCGTTCTGGAGTCGTTCTATCCCGATTCGGGAGGAATGGCGACCAAAGTAATAATGAAAGGAAAGAACTTCGGCAACAATGCAAACGAAGTCAAGGTTTATTACAACGACAAACGCGCGGCTGTGGTTAGCGCCAACGGCTCGCAAATGTATGTCATAACTCCGAAACAGCCGGGGGATACATGCCGTATTTCCGTTGTTATTGGGAAAGATTCATCGGCATATTCGGCGACTTTCAGGTATCGAACCATGACTACCGTTACTACCGTTGTCGGTCAGAAAGGAACTTCGGAGTTTAAAGGCGGAACTCTGGCAAATGCCACTTTTCACCACCCCGGCTTTCTGTGTATCGACAAGGAGGATAATATTTTTCTTTCACACTGGGGAACTCCCTATAATTTTGTGATTATCAGTCAGAGAAGTAACGAAGTGCGGGAACTGATGTCGGGAGGCGGAGCGCTCAATGTACCGGCGGTTGACAACTCTGGCAAATTAGTAGTAGTGCCTTCCGACGGCGGATACAATTATTATTCGTTTGACGCCGACGCTCAGTGGGCTAAAAAAAGTCTTACTATACAGCGTCCAACAAGCGAGGAAATTGCGGCAGGAAAAAAAGATTTCACAATAAATTGGAAACACGGTTTTGCAACCAATGAAATAGACGGATATGTATATACCCGCTCATATCACGGTCAGCTTCTACGGTTTAATCCCAGAACAAAAGCAGGAGAACTGGTGGTGGACGAGCTGCTGATGCCAGATTCGGATTCGTATCTGCAATTTCACCCTGTCCAGAAAAACATACTATACATGAGCTATCCTGCCAAACATGTTATTTATACATATAATCTGGATACAAAGGAACATCTGCGCTATGCTGGAACGCAAAACGTATCGGGCTGGAGAGATGGCGATCGTCTCGATTCGGAATTTAACACGCCGCGTCAGGTGGTTTTTGACGAAGAAGGCGCTCTGGTTATTGCCGACGAATATAACCACTGCATACGCAAAATAACTCCGGAAGGAATAGTTTCTACCGTTATCGGTATGGGTGGAAAATCGGGCTATCAGGACGGCAACCCTGACGACGCCTTGTTTAACAGACCTCGCGGAGTGGCGATTGACTCCGAATACAATATCTATATTGCAGATTACGATAATAACTGTATCAGAAAACTGGCTATAGAATAGAATTAAATGTAAAAATTATCATTAATACAAAATGAAAAACATAGTTTTATTATTATTGATGTGTCTGTATTCATTAACTGTACAGGCGCAGGGAAAAATTACGGGAACGGTTGTTGACGAATTGGGAGAGCCGATGATTGGCGTTTCTGTAATTGTGAAAGGTACCTCTGTTGGCGTATTTACCGATACGAATGGAAAATATTCAATCAATATACCCAAAACTGACAATAATGTGCTGGTTTTTGCACTGATGGGATATGTTTCGCAGGAAATCAGTATCAATGGACAAACCGTAATTGATATTACCATGAAAGAAGATGCAACCATGCTTGAAGAACTGGTTGTGGTCGGTCTGGGTACTCAGAAAAAAATCAGCGTTGTCGGCGCCATTACATCTGTCAACGTATCTGAAATCCAGACTCCGGCAACCTCCATTACCAACATGATGGGAGGACGTATGCCCGGCGTTATATCGACGCTTGCAAGCGGAGAACCCGGCAAAAATATTTCCGAATTTTGGATTCGCGGTATCGGAACATTCGGAGCCAACGCTTCGGCTCTGGTTCTGATTGACGGGCTGGAAGGCGATATTAATTCGATTGACCCTGCCGACGTCGAAAGCTTTTCGATTTTAAAGGACGCTTCGGCAACTGCGGTATATGGAGTGCGCGGAGCTAACGGAGTCGTGCTGGTAACTACCAAGCACGGAGTAAGCGGACGTCTGAAAATGACAGCCAGAGCTAACTGGACGTTTTCGTATCTCAACCGTATGCCCGAATATCTGCGAGCTTACGATTATGCTACGCTGGCAAACGAAGCCCGCGTTGTGCGCGGAGACGAACCAATATATACGAATATGGAAATGGATTTGATACAGTACAATCTCGACCCCGACCTGTATCCCGATGTGGACTGGCAAAAGGAGATAATGAAACGGAACGGTTTCCAGCAGACCTACTATGTCAGCGGACAGGGAGGTGGCGAAATTGCCAAATACTTTCTCAGTCTGGGACATTCAAACGAAAATGCCGCATACAAGACTGACCCAAATACTCCATACGGAAAAAACAGTAACGTAGGTTATAACACATACAATTTTCGCGGAAATCTGGATATTAACCTCACCAAAATGACCTCTGTCTTTTTCGGAATGGAAGGTTATCTAACAATGACTGATGCTCCCGGTGTTGCAAATACCGATGCCTTGTGGAATGCCCAGTCTCAGCTGACTCCGCTTACTATCCCGACAAAATACTCGACGGGGCAGCTTCCCGCATTCGGTCCGAACGATGCCTACTCGCCTTATGTAATGTTGAATTATACTGGCATGATGTCAAATCAGACAATGACCGGTAAAGCGACATTAGCCCTGAAACACGATTTTTCCGATTTTATAAAGGGTTTGAAACTGAAATTGCAGGGCGCCTACGATTTAAAATCGTATTTTGAAGAATATCGCAGGGTGCTGCCCGAAATGTATGCAGCAACCGGACGAAACGTAAGAGGAGAACTGCAACTGGCAAAAAGAGTGGAAGAGGTAAAAGCGCAGTATGGCTACAATACGAGACAGTTCAGAAAATATCATTTTGAAGGCAATCTTAACTACGAAACAACAATTAACAACGACCACAATGTTTCGGCTCTGGTTTACTACTATATGAGCGACCAGAAAGATACCTACGATATTAACAATTCGGGAATCAATTTAAGTATGGCTGCAATTCCCAAAAGGTATCAGGGAATTTCAAGCCGGTTGTCTTACGGGTTCAGAAACACCTACATGATTGACGTTAACTTCGGATATACCGGTTCCGAAAACTTCCAGCCCGGACGTCAGTTCGGTTTCTTCCCGTCAATTGCAGGAGGCTGGGTGCCAAGCAACTACGATTTTATACGAAAAAATTTGCCATGGATTGATTTCTTCAAAATCAGAGCCTCTTACGGTTCCGTAGGCAACGACCGGCTTGTAGGCTGGCGTTTCCCCTACCTGACTCTTGTAAACGAAACGGCAAGCACAGGCTGGTCGGGCAGTTACTGGGGGTCAACAGGTATAAGAGAAACGGCAATAGGCGCCGACAATCTTATGTGGGAAAAATCGCTGAAATCGGATATTGGCTTTGAAGGACGATTGTTTAAGGATAAAATTTCGTTTGTTATTGACTTCTTTAACGACCAGCGCGACGGAATATTCCAGCAACGCGCCCAGATACCCGACTATGCAGGCTTGCTTGCCATGCCCTACGGTAATGTCGGAAAAATGAGAAGCTGGGGATCGGACGGAAATATTTCCTTTATGCAGTCTCTTTCAGAACATCTCAGCTTTACTTTGAGAGGAAATTTTTCGTATTCAAGAAATGAAATCCAGAACTGGGAACAGACCATACCAAAATACGGCTATCAGGAATACAACGGCTACCCGAACGGCGCCATACGCGGATATATTGCTCTTGGGCTGTTCCGCGACGAACAGGACGTTGCCAGCAGCCCCGTACAGAGTTTCGGAACTGTCTGTCTGCCGGGAGACATTAAATACAAGGACGTGAACGGAGATGGAAAAATCGACACCGATGATCAGGTTCCGCTTTCAAATTCTACTTTCCCGAACCTTATGTACGGTTTCGGATTTGAAGTCAAATACAGAAATCTTACGCTTGGCGTGCTGTTTAAGGGAACTGGAAAAACCGATTTCTTCCATGTCGGACAGGATATTGGTTCAGGGAATATCAACGGTATGGGTTATGTTCCGTTCCATGGAGAACAGACAGGCAATGTACTGTCGATAATCAAAGATCCTGCAACCAGATGGATTCCACGCGATTATGCCATTGCACACGGTATAGACCCTGCTCTTGCCGAAAATCCCAATGCGCGTTTTCCACGTCTTACATACGGCTACAACGCCAATAATTCGCAACTGTCAACGTGGTGGAAAGGCGACGCCCGATACCTGCGTTTACAGGAAGTAACACTTAATTACAATCTTAAAAACGACTTTGTGAAAAAAATCGGATTAACGTCCATCGACCTGCAATTCGTAGGCTCGAACCTGTATGTATGGGACAGGGTAAAACTCTGGGATCCCGAACAGGCTAATAAAAACGGACGGGTTTATCCCATTCCTTCGCGTTACACATTACAGTTATATCTTAATTTTTAAATCATGTATAAAATGAAATATTTAAAACGATTAACCGTCTCAGTAGCATTTTCTGTGGCAATACTGTGCTTACATTCATGCAATTTTCTGAATGTAAACGACTATTTTGAAGAAACCATGAAATATGATACTATTTTCAAGACAAAACGGAACATTGAGCGTTATCTCTGGGCAACAGCCTCCGATTTTCCCGACGAAGGCTCAATATTCGGTAACAACTATACTCCCGGTCCCTTTGCCTCCGACGAAGGCTTCTGCCTTTACGGTACAGGCGAGTTCAGAGGAATGGCATACGTGCTTGGCGAAGTAACTCCTTCAAATCTGTACGGAATGAACGGGTGGGAAAAGATGTACATAATTATACGCAAAGTAAACATTATTCTTGCGCGAATGGACGAAGCTGCCGACATGACGGCTCTCGACAAGCGCGAAATGCTTGGATATATTTACTTTATGCGTGCATACGCCTACTATTTCATCTTGATGAAATACGGTCCCGCAGTACTTCTCGGCGACGAGGTTCTGGAAACCAACGAAGATGCTTCGTACTACAACCGCGCAAGGGCAACCTACGATGAAACGGCAGAATACATCTGCCAGCAGCTGGAAAAATCGGCAGAATATTTGCCTCTGACCCAGCCTGTAAGCTATTTCGGTCGTCCGACGCAGGGCGCAGCCTACGGACTGGTTGCCCGTATCCGTCTGCAACATGCAAGCCCTCTGTTTAACGGTCAAAGCGCCGCGCGTATGTATTTCGGAAACTGGACAAGAAAAACAGACGGAGTACACTACATATCGCAGCAGTACGACGAAACTCGCTGGGCAAAGGCGGCGGTAGCTGCAAAACGGGTAATCGACATGAACCGGTATTCGCTGCATCTTATTGAACGTTCAAGCGATACCAAGCCTTTGCCGGATAATGTACCGTCAGATGATTTTCCTAACGGAGCCGGCAATATAGACCCGTTCCTTTCCTACGCAAACATGTTTAACGGAGAATCGCTACCAGTACGCAATCCCGAATTTGTATGGGCTACAATGTCGTCTTCCGTTCTTAACTATACAAAACACGCTTTTCCTGTTGTCAATATGGGCGGCTGGAACGGACTGGGCGTAACCCAGAAAGTTATTGATGCATACCGAATGTACGACGGAAGAACGATTTACAATTCCAGCAACGAATATCCATACAGAACAGACGGATTTATGCCCGGCTCGGACATAAGCTTTTCCGGTTATACGCTCAAAGGCGACGGAGTAGTGCATAACATGTACGTTGACAGGGAAATGAGATTCTATGCCAGCATTGGTTTCTGCGGACGTTTCTGGACTGCAAACTCGACTTCCGACAATAACAGAAAGAATAAGACAATTACTTATTATACCGGCGGCAATTCGGGTAAAGACCAGACCGACAACAACGTAAATAACTATCCGATTACAGGATACGTTCTCTGCAAATATGTGCATCCCGACGACGCATGGGCTGGCGACAACGCTCAACGACTTGATAAACCGTATCCGACAATCCGTTATGCCGAAATCCTGCTTTCATACGTTGAAGCCTTGAACAATCTGACAAAAACTCATACCGTAACCGACGAATCCGGTAACACTTATACTGTTTCACGCGATGTTAACGAAATGAGCAAATACTTCAATCAGGTACGTTACAGGGCAGGCTTGCCGGGCTTAACTGCCCACGAATTAGCGTCGCCCGAAACCATGCAGCAACTGATAGAGCAGGAACTTATGGTTGAATTTGTCTTTGAAAACCGCCGCTATTTCGACGTCCGCCGCTGGGGTAAGTACGAAGAAAGCGAAAGGGAACCGATTATGGGAATGAATACTGACGCAGGCAAGGACAACTATTATGTCGTTGTTCCGGTAAACCATTCAAAGGCAAGAAACAGAGTTGTGGATAAAAGACTTGTTTTCATGCCGATTGCCCTCAGCGAACTGAGAAAAGCCTCGCTTTTAGACCAGAATCCGGGATGGCAAAACTGATGTTAGAGTTTAAATATTAGAGTTTAAATATTAGATATTAGAGTTTAGATTATTGTAATATATATATAAATTGATACAGAAATCATTATGAAAAAGAATACAATATTAAACAGATTCAAATTTTTGCTACTGTTGGCGTTCGCAGTTTCAGTTACTGTTTCATGCGATGAGGACGCCGCCTACAAAAAGGAAATGTACAAAAAAGTATTGTACCTGCTAAGCGACAACAATCAGGTATATACCGAAATATACACTCTCAACGAGGACGAGCCGGTAAAATATCTTTCCATAGGATGCGGAGGAAGCCTGCCCAACGAAGAAGACGTTACCATTACGCTCGAACCCGATACAATACTGCTCAACAAATATAACAGGTCGAATTATGACATCGATTCTGCCTCGTTTGCAAAAGTATTGCCCGAAACGCGCTATAAAATACCGTCGATGAGCGTAACGTTGCCGGCTAATTCAGAAGACCAGTACGTAAGAGTCCCGATAAGTGTCCGTCCCGAAGGCTTGTCGCCCGATTCGATTTATTTTATTCCGCTGTCGATAAAAAGTTCGTCGAAATATGAAATAAATCCCGACAAACGCAACGTACTCTACCGAATAGTTATAGAAAATGATTATGCAACGCAAAAAACAGTTACATACTATCACATGAAAGGAGTTCAGACGGCTTACGGTTCCGACAGAGAAGTTGCCATTGCCGGCACGCAGCCAATGTATCCGCTGACTGGAAATAAAGTTCGCATTTTTGCCGGTTCAAACCTGCAGACAAACAGCAGCAAACCTGCTGATATTGACAAGTATTCTGTTGTCCTGCACGTTAACGACGACAACTCGATTGATATTTTGCCTTACGGAAGTATCGACGTAATTAAAATACAGCGCGACGGTTACAACATATATTCCGTCGAAGGCAAGGAAAAATATTTCTATATATATTACAGATACAGAACGCTGACAACTCCGGCGACGGCAACTTCTCCGGCAGTGTGGAGTTCGTGGAATGTGGTCAGAGAAACATTAAGAAGACTGGAATAGGTGTTAAATCAGTTAATTATTAAGAAAATGAAATTAAGTATTCGTATTTTTTTAATTCTGTCAATGTCGGCGATACTGTTTTCGTGCGACAACAGTTCCAACGAAAAAAAGACAGAGAAAGACGCTGTGCCACCCGCTAAGCCGGGCAGCGTCGTCGCTTCGTCAGACTATGGCGAAATAATTCTTAAATGGACAAAACCTGCCGACGAGGATTTCGATTATACGCTTGTAGAATTTACAAGAAACGGAAAAGATTTTTCCTTGAAAGTCAGAGGCGATTCAATCCTGATAGACGGTTTTTCCGATACCGCTCCGTATGAATTCAGCCTGTATTCGGTAGATTTTTCGCAGAACAGATCCGAAGCCGCAAAAATAACCGCGACTCCGGACGTTGCTCCAAACAGTTTTGTTTTCGACGGAATTAAAACCAGTCCGCTGCCTGCGGGAGCCAGAATTTCATGGATAAATCCCACGGAAAAAATGGTGTCTGTCTCTGTAAAATACACTGACGACAGCGACGCGGAACAGACGGCAATTAAAACGTCCGTAAAACTTGCCGATTCGTTTGAAATTGCTGTTTCTAATAGGCAGAATATTGAAATTGCAGCCATTTACGGCGCATCAAGACTTGCAAAAAGCGTTGAAATTGTGCCGCTTCCGCCGCCGCCGTCGAAGTTGGACCGCACCGGATGGGATTTTCCGGGCTATGATGATGGCAGTCAGGGCGAAACCATAGGTTACAGCTCGCAGGCTACCAACGAAGGCGGCACGCCGAATGGACGGGTCATTGCCATGATAGACGGCAGTACTTCAACCTTCTGGCATGCCAGCTGGAGTCCGGCGTCAAGCTATCCGCACTGGTTTATTGTGGACATGCACCAAAGTATTGCTGTTTATGAAATCGAATTGCAGCGAAGGCAGGGAAACGGCGGTACGGCAAAAGGATTCCGTCTTTACACCTGTAAAGACGTACCCGTTGACCAAAACGATCCCAATGACGGTTATGATTGGGAAGACCAGGGCGAATATCCTTTTGACCCGACAATAAACGATGCACAGAGAATCAGTATTCCTGCTTCTCCCGTCGCACGGTACATTAAAATGTATTTCGATGTACACCACAAAGGAACAGGCAACTTCGCCATGTTTTCCGAGTTTGCCGTCTGGGGAATTGATAATCAGTAATAAAAACGACAGCCTGTATTAATAAACATGTAGAGACGCGCTATAAGCGCGTCTCTGTTTTTGTGTATAATCGTCAACACGAAATTTTAACAAATACATTGTAGTTTATGTAAATTTATTTGAGTATAACTGGCTGAAAGCCAGAATTTTCATAACCGTATGTCGTTTGACATACGGACAAACATAATCCCAAATAACTGGCTGAAAGCCAGAACTCGAATATTTTCTGATCCACAGGGTTTTGCCTTTACAGGCAGCGTTATCGTCTCACTGTTTCTTCCGCCGGTCAACGACCGGCGGTTATGAAAATTATGGCTTTCACCCAGATATATGCTTTCAAATAGCATATTTAATTTTACATAAACTCTATTGTAGAGACGCGATAAATCGCGCCCCTAATGATGCCTGTATTTACCCATACATGAAAATTTCCGTTTGCAGGCTCAACCATTCTACAATCTGTTTCTCAATTTTGGAACCATCATATTTTTCCATTCCTCGAAAACTCCTTCGACAATTTTGTTCCGCGCTTCGCACACAAGCCACAGATAAAATGCAAGATTGTGAATGCTTGCTATTTGCGCTCCCAGCATTTCGTTTGCAACAAACAGATGACGCAGATAGGCTTTGGAATAACTGTCAACAAATGAAATATTTTCAGAATCGATAGCCGAAAAATCCTGTTCCCATTTTTTGTTTCGTATATTTATAATTCCTTTCGACGTGAACAACATGCCGTTTCTGCCGTTGCGCGTCGGCATTACGCAATCAAACATGTCTATTCCGCGCGAAATGCCTTCGAGCAGGTTTACAGGAGTGCCGACGCCCATCAAATAGCGGGGTTTGTCTTCGGGCAATATTGAATTGACAACTTCAATCATTTCATACATAACTTCGGACGGTTCGCCGACCGACAAGCCTCCGATAGAATAGCCGTCGCAATTAAATTTCACAGCATGTTCAGCTGCTTTTTTACGCAAATCGGGATATACACAACCTTGAACTATGGGGAAAATACTTTGCTCGTATCCGTACAGAGGTTGCGTATTTTCAAACTGTCGAATACAGCGTTCAAGCCAGTTTTGAGTAAGCTCCAGCGATTTGCTTGCATAGGCGAAATCGGAATCGCCTGGGGGACATTCGTCGAATGCCATGATAATATCGGCGCCTATAATACGCTGAATATCAATTACATTTTCGGGCGAAAAAAAATGTTTTGAGCCGTCGATATGCGACCTGAACGTACAGCCTTCGGTTGTTATTTTGCGATTTGCGGCTAATGAAAAAACTTGAAATCCGCCGCTGTCGGTAAGTATGGCACGATTCCACGAAACAAACCTGTGAAGTCCGCCGGCTTCTTTTATCACTTCTGTTCCGGGGCGGAGATACAGGTGGTATGTATTGCCAAGTATGATTTTAGCTTTTATATCATTTTCGAGTTCGCGATGGAACACGCCTTTTACTGTTCCGGCAGTGCCAACAGGCATAAATACCGGCGTTTCGATAACGCCGTGTCCGGTAATTATTTTTCCGGCACGGGCTTTGGTTTTTAAATCACTTCTTATTTTTTCAAATTTCATGTCATTATATTCAAACGTAATGCTATTTGACAGTTTAAATGCACCGTTGTGTCAATTATTAAATCTGCTACTTCTCAAATATAGCAGCGCAGCTCCTGTAAACGAAAAAAACAGGTTTAAATATTGTCCAATACTGAAAATTGAATTTCTGTCAAAATCATTAAGCGGAGCTTTGAACATTTCAAGAATAAATCTGAGAAAAAAAGTCAGAACAAGAAATAATCCCAAAATAATTCCGCCAGTGATTTTATCCTGTTTTATTTTGTAAAATCTGTATATGAAAATAAAAATGCAGAGATAGCACAGAGCTTCGTAAAGCTGTACGGGGTGTCGGGGAAAATCTTCGTTTCGCCTTTCAAAAATAAATCCCCAGAATATGTCGGTTTCAGTTCCAACTATTTCTGAGTTCATTAAATTGCCTATCCGTATAAAAAATGCAGCAAGCGGTACAACTACGCAAACTCTGTCGATAAGCCAGTATGTCGATATTTTGTTATTTCTTGCCGTCAGTATGAGCGCTGGAATTATGACAAGCGCAGCTCCGTGACTTGACAGTCCGCCGATTCCGACGTATTCTCCGTTGTGGTAGGGAATAAATATTTCCAACGGATTGCGCATGTAATAGTCTGGAAAATAGAAAATACATTCGCCAAGCCTCGCTCCCACCAGCGAGGCTAAAAACAGCGTGTTGAACGTTACCGGTAACAGAAACAGCGATTTGTTTTCGCGTTTCAGAATCGTATAAAACACAAACGCCGCCGAAATAAATGCAACTATCAGAAACAGACTGTAATAGCGCATGTGCAGTCCAATGACTGAAAATGCTTCAGGCGATATATCCCACCTGACATAATATATACAGTCCGACAACATGATAATTATAAATTGTGAATTTAAATTATGAATTATTACGTTTTTTAATTTTCTGAACTGTATCGTTTTTGGGAGGATTTACGTTTGTCAAAACCGTTTTTTTTCGGTTAAGATATATAAATAAAACGATGCCAGCCAGTATAAAGGGGATACTCAGCATCTGTCCCATATCCAAACCTGTTTTTGAAATCATATCCTCCTCAAAACTCACCTGTTTTTCTTTCAGAAATTCTATTAAAAAACGCGCCGTAAAAAGTACGGTCAGGAACATCGAAAAAATTATTCCGTCTTTTAAAGGATTTTTTCTTTTCAGATAAATCAGATACAAAAATACAAATATTGCGAGATACGAAAGCGCTTCATAAATCTGGGTAGGATGTTTCGGTACAGTTTCATTTGCCTTCACAAAAATAAATCCCCACGGCAAATTGGTTTCGTGTCCATAGACTTCGGAATTCATCAAATTTCCCATTCTGATAAAAAAACCAGACAAAGCTACCGTTATCACAATTCTGTCGAGAGTCCACAAATATGCAACCCTGTTTTTTCGACTGTAATAATACAGTCCAATCAGCAGTCCTACAGCCGCGCCATGGCTTGCCAGTCCCTGATAACCCACAAATTTTCCGTTTTCAAAGGGGATCAATATGTACCAGAAACGGTTAAAAAAAGCATCGGGTTCATAATAGAGAAAATGTCCCAGCCGCGCTCCAAGAAACACGGATATGAAAACAGTCCATAAAATACTGTTATACAGTGTTGCCGGTTTTTTTTCACGTGTTATCATCTTCCTGAAAATCAGCAATCCCAAAGCAAAGGAGATTACAAACATAAAACTGTACCAGCGAATTTCCAGCGGTCCGAGTTTAAACATTATCTGCGAGACATTCCATTTGATAACTAAAATCAAACTGTTCATATATAAAATAATCTTTTAATACGTTATTTTTTTTACATTTAATATAAGCGTCGTTTCAGATGAATTACAGATTTCATACGAAATTTTGCGCCGCAAAAATACATATTATTTTGTTTTTATAAAATTAAACATGAAAATTTGCAAGGAAAACACAGTAAGCAATAAAAATACTTTATGCGATTTTAAAATCACAAATCAGTCGTTAAACGGATAATTTATTCCAAAGTGAATATTGTAATTATTTTTTGTAAACCATTTGTCAGGCAGTACTATACGGTCAAATTCCTGTTTACCTGCATCATACAGTTTTAAGCCTGTATCAATTCTTAATATAAAAAATCCGAAATTTAATCTTAATCCAAATCCTGTATTCATGTTTATTTCTTTATAAAATTTTGAAAACCTGAATCTTGCACCCTCTCTGCTGTCCGAAGTGTTTATACTCCATATATTTCCGGCGTCAACAAACAAAGCTCCTTCAAATTTCCAGAAAAGAGGAAAACGACGTTCTGCATTTAATTCGATACGCAAATCGGCAACCTGATTCGGAAAGACGCCGACAGAATCCGAAGAAACGGATCCAGGTCCGACGCCCCGCACCTGCCAGCCTCTCAAACTGTTAGCGCCGCCGGCATAAAACATTTTTTCAAACGGCACCGACAGAGAATTTCCGTATGCCTTGCCTATTCCGAAATAAAATCTGTAAACCGCAGAACTTGCTGTTCCGCGAGGCATATCGTAAATCATATTTATATCGGTTTTAACATATTGACTGTAAGGCATTCCAGCAACAGTTTTAAAATTTGCGGGGTCTCTTTTCATCAACGGGCTGAACAGACTTAAAAAATTTCCGGCAATATCGCCGTTAATTCTGTAATACAGATGTTTATCTCTGCGCCAGCGCGACAACTGCTCTGTCTGATTATTGTAAACAAACGAACCGGTCATCGCCATAATGAAGTGATTGGAATACATATTTTTAAGGTAGGGATTATTGATATTGGCATAAAATTCGGGGCTTAGGTCATACATTTTTATCATGTTAAAATCGGGGAAATTAAGCATGTATGTATTTGTTTGCGAACTTTTCCATTTGTATCCAAATCTGAAATTTGCCATTGCTCTCGAATAATCCGGTCGCTGCTGATATATATACGAGGTATTAAACTGTGTATGTGGTAATTGGGTTTTGAAATAGCTGATATTTACGGGCATCATAAAACGGGGAATATCAAGCGACGCGCCAACGTTAAATTCACGTGAACTGCGTCCGGCAACTCTGAAACTGTACTGCAATACTCCTCTGAAATTAAAATTAAAGACTTCGGCGCCTTTCAGCAGGTTTCTGTGTCCATAAAATAAACCGGGAGAGAAGCCTATCATGTCGGAAGAGTTCGTCGATAATTCAAAATCCAGTTTATAATACTGTGAAGAAAGCGGATCCAGAGAAATTATACAGTCGAGGCTGTCATTTCCAATTTCATTAAAATTAATTTTTATGGATTTAAACAGTTCAAGACCGGAAAGATTGTTGTAAATTCTGTTTCTTTTTTCATCGCTGTAAGTTTCTCCTTTTTCAAACATACCTGCACGAAGCAGCACTCCGGGTTTAAGATTCATGCCGTTTTTATATAAAACATACATGTTTCCCTGTTTCAAAGTATCAAACGATTTTGAATACGAAGTATCCATAACAGCCAGAAGCGAATTGAGATTTGTATAAACATAGACATTATTTATTTTATATACAGGATGTTTGGTTTTCATTATTTCATTCTGCCTGTCGGTTCTGTTGAACGGGTTGATTGTGATTTTTAAATCAACCTGCATATTTCCAATGGAAGAGTCGGCATGAAATTTGATAAATATCTTGCTGAAAGCATAATAACCGTTGTTTCGCAATTTTGCAACTATGGCGTCGCACTCTCTGTCAAGCAAATTTGGAGAAAGTCTTCGTCCTCGCCTGAGCCTTGCAGTATCGGTCATTATGTATTGTTTTATGACCGAATCGGCAATATTGTATTCGATATTACGTATAAAATACGAAGCATTCGGATTTATGGTATAAATGACGCTGGCTTTTTTCTTTTTATAAATCACAGAATCTTTAACGTCGGCATGATAAAATCCTCTGTTTTGCAGGTATGATTTTATGTTTGCAATACTTGGAGCGATATATTGCCGGTCAAAAATTACGGGAGGTTCGCCCCATTTAAGCAACAGACGGTTCAACCAGCGCAGAGAATCTTTGCCAGACATGCTGTACAGTGCAAGCGAAATCCTGAACATGTTGCTGCTGTTGGGGCGCTGTCGAATATATGAAAGTATTTCGTCGGCAGATAAATCTCTGATACTGCGTTCATTCGATGTTTTTTTCCCTTTAATTACAACTGTATTTTTTTTCAAAAGATAACTTCCGTCAGGAACTTTTCTTGTAATGCTGCACGAAAATACAGCAATAAAAACAGAAACATATATGATAATATAATAATATTTCATTCAATTTAATTCTGCGAATATTTCAAAAGTTCTTTTGCATGTTTTATTGCTGCATCTGTAATTTTACTGCCGCTAAGCATTTTTGCAATTTCTGTAATTCTTTCGTCTTTACTCAGTTTATTCATTTTTGTATAGGTTGCAGTTTCGGTATCTTCCTTGTAAACGCGATAATGCTTGTCGCCTTTTGCGGCAATCTGCGGTAAATGAGTTATATTGATAACCTGCGTTTTATTTGACATCTCCTTGATTATGTCGCCCATCTTGTCGGCAACTTCTCCCGAAATACCAGTATCTATTTCATCGAATATAATGGTTGGCAAAGCCATACCCTGAACAAGCAACGATTTGAGCGAGAGCATTAAACGCGACATTTCGCCCCCCGAAACCACTTTTGATATTTCTTTTGGAGGCATGTCTTTGTTTGCCGAAAACAAAAACAGAATTTCGTCGATACCGTCAGCCGAATACTGGCTGCTTTTGTCAAGCTGCACCTTAAATACTGCATTTGGCATTCCAAGTGATTTTAACATATTGCAGACATGATTTTCTATGTGCGATATATTTTTCTGTCGCAGTTCCGAAATTTGTGCCGCCATTGTTTTTACCTGTTCAAAATTCTCATTTACAGATTTTTGTATTGCCGCGATTGTTTCGTCGAGATTATCGGTTTCGATAAGCGATTTTTCATAACTTGCCTGTATTTCAAGCAATTCAGCAACAGATTTTACCCGATGTTTCTGCAATAAATCGTAAATTGTATTCAGTCTGTTTTCAACGACAGTCAAGCGTTCAGGATCAATGTCCAGCGAGCTGTTTATGCGTTCAACTTCTTCAGATATATCTCTGATTTCCAGCAAACAGTCATCAATTCTTTTCGCCGTTTCGCCCGACGCATGGTGTAGCAGTGATAAACGTTTCAACAAACCGTCGGCTTCTTTAAGCATGTTTATTATGGATATTTCATCACTTGACAACAAGGTTGACAATCTTTCGTAACCGGATTTTAATTCTTCAATATTTGAAAGTTTTTGAATTTCCAGTTCGAGTTCGTCCTGTTCGCCGTCTTTTAAATTTGCCTGTTTCAACTGATCAAAGCGAGATTTGATATAATCGTAATCAGCTTTGGCTCTGGAATTTAGAGCAAGCAGTTCTTCCAGTTTTTTTTCTTCGCTTTTGCAGGTTTTAAAACATTCCTTGTAGCGATTTTTCAATTCTCCAAAATCCGTAATTGCATCAATTACAGAAAGTTGAAATTTACTGTTCGACAGAAGCAGGTTCTTGTGCTGCGAATGAATATCAAGCAATTTATCGCCAGTATCTCTCAAAACGGCTGCATTAACCGGTATATCGTTAATAAACGCTCTTGATTTTCCGGCGGGACTGATTGTCCGTCTGACAATTAACTCATCTTCGTAATCAATTTCATTCTGTTCGAGCAGACTTTCTATATTACAGTTTTTTACAAAAAAACAGGCTTCGACAACACAGTTTCTTTCTCTGTCTTTCAGCACATTAACATCTGCTCTGCCTCCCAAAACAAGAGTCAAAGCTCCAAGTAAAATTGATTTCCCCGCTCCTGTTTCTCCGGTAATGATGCTCATTCCTTCGGAAAAATCTATATTGAGCCTGTCTATCAATGCGTAATTTTCAACATTCAATACTTTTAACATAAAATCGTGTCAAAAAAATTTTCACACAAATTTATATCTTTAAAACGAAATATCGACAAAAAACTGTAAATATTAACTTAATATGTTGAAAATAAAGCATATATTTTATGAATAATTATCATATATCAGTCAAAAAAATTCTATTTTATGTTAAAAATCGGAAATTTATCTTCCTGTAATAAGCCATTCGCCTCCACAAAAAAGCCGTTCCAGATAGAAACCATATCAATTATCAATTATCAATTGATATGGAATTTGTATATTTTACATGCACGGCGACCGTTGTCTGTCAACAATTCTGTTGCTGTTTCAGCATTTTTGGCGAATACAATTTGTCCGACTTTGTTACTTTCGTATATAAAATCTCTGAAATTTTTGCTCGTAATTGCCGAAAAATCACCGACAATGCCCAATCGAATGTTGTATGTTACAAACTTTTGCAGTATTTCGCCTGCAAACCCTGTTTTTAAATCGAAAAAATCGGGATTTAACTGTTCTTTTCCAATAATTGCACTGTCGCAGTTGTGCTGATACGTTATGTTTACTATCATGTCTAATATATCTTCGACAGTATTAAAAATTTTAAAATCATTATTCATATTTTTTTATTTAATTTTGTCTTATCCCTTAAATCGGCAAATAATTAGCGTTTATGTAAATTTAATTGAGTATATACTGGCTGAAAGCCAGAATTTACATAACCGTATGTCGTTTGACATACGGACAAACATAATCCCAAAAAACTGGCTGAAAGCCAGAACTTGAATATTTTCTGCTCCACAG
>JAIROW010000266.1 GCA_031257315.1 Prevotellaceae bacterium | reverse complement strand
CAAACGAAGGCAACGGCGTAATACGGCGTTTTTCTTTTCCTGTCGTATCGGATTTTTTATCTTTTACAATTTTGATATTTCCGTTTTCGTCTAATTCTTCCGTAATTAAAAATTCCCTTTCGGTATTTAACCAATTAGGTTCGCTTGTGAAAGTTGCAGAATAATCCCAACCATTTTCAAAAGTCATTTTATACCAAGTTTTTTTGTCATTTTTCTTGTCCTGTTCGCCTTTTTCAACAGAAACAACTTACAACACCTGACAATATACTATTACGTCCGACTTTTCTTCCTCTTCGCCCCGCAACTGATAATACCCCCGCTTCTGATTAAAATTCAGCAAAAGCCACGCCAATTCTTCCTTTTCAATCTTTTGTAAAAGGGCTTTTTTACGCAGATAATAAATTGTCCAGTCGTATGGAATTTTTATATCTTGTCCGTTTGCCTTAAAATCTTCCGCCATTTTGAGAAAAGATTTTTGGAAAAGAAACTCAAATTTTCCTGTTTCTTCGTTTTTCTTCCACGCCAATTTTGGCTCTTTTTCGTCAAGAAATTGCCCGAAATGCTTTTCAAAATCAATCTCTTTGGCATAATGTTCAGGCAAAAAGCCCAAAACATTTAATACGCGGTGCAGGCGTTCGCGCCGAAGCAAAGTTCTTTCACGCAATCTGCGAACACCACGATAACCAGTGCGTTCTGCCGTTTGCGACACCGAGTTTCCTTTATCAAACTCGCCCATAATATCTTGGCTCATCGGAATAATCCGACTGCCCATTCCGAGAATTTTCTTCTCGTCGGCATCTATTAATGCCCAGCCGATGCTGTTTGTTCCCAAATCTATTCCTAAAATCTTTTTCATCTTCGATTTTATTTAAGATACAAAAGTAATATTTTTCAGTGAATGTCTCTAAATGTTAAATTCATTTTTTGCAACAGTAAAAAAACTTTTGTACATGGTCTGTCAATTTCAAATGTCGGTTAATGCTGGCTTTTGCAAATGTTTTGCCACAGTAAAGGCACTTGCCTTCGGATTTTATTTTTTGATTCATAAATATATTTATTTTTAATTTTATTTTAAAATAACGGCGAGAAATAGCAAAAAAACAGCCTAAGGCTGTCCAAAAAACCTTTTAACAAACAGATAACACAAATAATCACAGATTTTTACATCGCTTATAATCAATATATTATAAGTTGAGACATAAAATTTATCTGTAAAAATACGTATAATCTGTGTCGTCTGCTTGCCTTTTGGGACAGCCCTGATTATAAATAGACCCGGAAATTTACAGAACCGTGATTATTTCACGGTTTCACTTTTCTTGTTGTATGGCATTTTGATGTTTCCATTTATTTGAGCGCCTAACTCGACAATTAATTTGTCGGTAATAATATCAGCATTAATAATGGAATTTGTTTTTAGGGAAAGAATATTTTCGATAAAAACCGAGCCTTCCATTTTTCCGCTTATTTCCATATTTTTGGAAACAACCGTACCTTTTACATATCCTTTATCGCCGATAATAACTTTTCCGCCACATTCAATTTCGCCTTCCACAGCTCCGTCGATTCTGTAATCCGTAGCAGCTTTTACTTTTCCGGTTATTGCCGTACCGTCGCATATTCTGTTAACATTCCCTGATACGGGATTTTCTGTTACACTTATGTTTTTGCTCATATTTAATATTTTTAATATAATATCTTATATATTTTTCGACTGCAAAGTTACATAAAACCTTAAATTTTCAATCTTTTTTTTTGAAAAAAATTATAAAACCCTGTAAAAAAAAATATTACAGCGCTTTGAGTTTGAAAAATTCATCTGTTTAATTTAGCGCTTGCCCGAACTGTGATTTAGTTGATTTTGGTGATTAAATATTTGAAATTGACAGAATAAAAGGAATAATCTTTTTCGATAAAATGATTATTCCTTTTCCAATCAATTGTTAATTATCAATTGTCAATTATCAATTATATCGACTACTGATTTGCCTTTCCATTTTCCTGACAGGTAGTAGATTAATGCTCCCGAAAAGCCTATTATCCAGCCTGTCGGTATTGACCACCAAATTCCGGTTGCGCCCATATCCGTATGGTTCGACAGGAGGTAGGC
The DNA here is from genome assembly GCA_031257315.1 of Prevotellaceae bacterium. Taxonomy (GTDB): domain Bacteria; phylum Bacteroidota; class Bacteroidia; order Bacteroidales; family UBA932; genus JAIRLF01. The sequence continues at coordinate 19,997 of JAIROW010000266.1, read as the reverse complement.
TACGGGCAGGCGTATCAGCCACAGCGAAAAGAGGGTAATGAACATTGGAATCAGCGTGGCTCCGGCTCCGCGCAGCAGTCCGTTTATTACAAACATTGATGAAAATATGATGTAAAACGAGCATACGATAACTAAATATTCTATGCCGGTATTTATAATTATATCGTACCCTGGTTCGGTACTTTTCACAAAAATCTGCATGATGTTTTCGCTCCATGCAAATACAATTGCCATCGAAGACAGGCAAACGGCGCCCGACATTGTTAAGGTCGAAAGCAGTCCGCTCCTGATTCGGTTATATTTGCCGGCGGCGATGTTCTGTCCTGCAAAAGCCGATAAAGCTGCCGAAAAGTTCATTGCCGGCAGGGAAATAAAGCTGTCGATACGTCCTGCTACGGTATAGGCAGCCATTATTTCTACTCCCATCGAGTTTACAACGGTAACAAGGGCTACGCCTCCCAGCGCCACAAAGGTTTGCTGCATACCCGACGGAAGTCCGATTTTCAGGGCTTTTGAAAATATTTTTCTGTCGAAAATCATTGTTGCAAAAGAGAATTTCAGGACAGGGTGCGTTTTGTTAAGATAAATTACAGACAGGACAAAGGATATAAAAAAGGCGATAAATGTAGCCCATGCAACCCCTTTGATTTTCCAGCCGAAAACTACTACGAACAGCAAATCGAGGCAAAGGTTCAGCGCCGTTGCAATTACAAGGAAATAGAGCGGGCGCACCGAATCGCCCAGTCCTCTGAGGTTTGCCGACACTGCGTTGTAGCCGAACATTGCAAACATTCCCAGCATACTGATATTCATGTATGTCTGGGCGTCGTCAAGCAGGGCGTCGGGTATGTTTGTGAGTTTCAGTATGGGACGGGAAAAAATTATTCCAGCAATGCCGATAACCGCTCCTGCCGAAGTCAGAAAAATCAGCATTGTGTCGGAAGCGCGTTTCACGTTTTCAAACTGTTTCGAGCCGAAATACTGCGAAACAATAACCGTTCCGCCGATGCCTACGCCCATTACCAGAGCAATCAGCGCAAATATAATGTAGAACGACGCTCCTACGACAGCCGTAGCATCGGCGCCTATGTATCTGCCAACTATTGCGGCATTTATAATCTGCCCCGCCTGCTGAAACACATTGCCGACAAGCATTGGCAATGCAAATTTAAATATCTGTTTTGTTACGTTTCCTTCTGTTAAATCCTTCATGACTGACAATTGACAACTCTGTTACTGCCATATAAAATTACCGAAAGGGTATCTGCCCGAATCTGTTTCGGCAACCATTTTGTAAATATCGTTTTTCAGTTTTTCGATATTTGTTTTCTCTTTTGCCGAAATAAAGATGCAGGGCGAGTTTTCCCTTGCAAGCCAGCTTTTTTTCAAATCGTCAAGACTTGCGTTTGCCGCAGTGGCAGGGGTAAGATCGTCTTCGTCCTTTTCTTCAAACGTATAACTGTCGATTTTGTTAAATACGAGATAGACGGGTTTATCGCCCGCGCCTATTTCGTGAAGCGTATCGCGAACAACCCTTATCTGTTCTTCAAAATTGGAGTGTGAAATATCTGCAACATGCATCAAAATATCGGCTTCGCGAACTTCGTCGAGAGTGGATTTGAATGATTCGACCAGCTGATGCGGCAGTTTTCTGATAAAGCCAACGGTGTCGGACAGCAGAAAAGGCAAATTTTCTATCACAACTTTTCTGACTGTTGTATCAAGCGTGGCAAACAGTCGGTTTTCGGCAAATACGCTTGATTTGCTTAACAGATTCATTACTGTCGATTTTCCGACATTGGTATAACCCACCAGCGCAATTCTTGTCAGTCCTCCGCGGTTGCCGCGTTGTGAAGCCATCTGTCTGTCGATTTTTTTCAGATGTTCTTTCAGTTTTGCAATTCTCGACAGCACGATTCGCCGGTCGGTTTCAAGCTGAGTTTCGCCGGGACCTCTCATGTTCAGTCCTGCGCCTCCCCGCTGCCGTTCGAGATGCGTCCACATTCGCGTCAAACGCGGGAGCAGATATTGATACTGCGCAAGTTCGACCTGAGTTTTCGCATAAGCGGTTTTCGCCCGCTGTGCAAAGATGTCCAGAATCAGAGCAGTTCTGTCGAGAATGGAACATTTCAGTTCCTTTTCGAGATTTCGGAGCTGCGAAGGCGACAGCTCGTCGTCGAAAATGACGCAGGCTACGTCCGATTCGTCAATAAACAGTTTTATTTCGGCAACTTTGCCCGAACCGATAAACGTGCCGGAATCGGGATGCTGCAATTTCTGGGTAAACCGTTTAACAACGCTGATTCCGGCAGTTTCGGCAAGAAACTCAAGCTCGTCGAGATATTCCTTTGAACGTTCCGCTTTTTGCGATTCTGTTATAATTCCAACCAGCACAGCCGACACATTGCTGTCAACGTCGCGACCGGTTATTACGTTCTTTTCTATCATTCTTTTCTGTCAATTTTTTTTTACAGAACTGTTCTGCAAAAGGCTTCTGATAATTATCAATTGTCAATTGTCAATTGTCAATTATCAATTATCAATTGTTTTGTGTGCTGATTTCCCAGCTGTCAGAGCGAAACGGCGAGGCAGGAAGTCCTTCTGAATTGTAGAAATTTACGTCGTCGGGGTTGTTTGCCCATGCGTAACGTACTGCTACCGGCGTTTTTACTTTGTTGCTGTGTACCACTACCGTATTTCCGTCGATATAAGCCTGCGCCCATACAAATTTGCGGTCGTCGCCGGCAATGGTAAAACCGTTCAGATAGCCGTATTTATTTCCTGCGACCAGCCCTTTGGCAGCATGTTTGAATGTTAAAACAATTTTGTCGCCTTCAACTTTCATCGAAGCGTATTCGGGACCTGCATATTCAATATCTTTTCCGTAAGTTTTTGCCAGAGCGTTTAATGCAAGTCGATAACCGACGTCCTGCTTGTTTTTGGGGTGAATGTCGTCGGCGTCGCCAATGTCAACAGTTACAGCTTCGCCGGTATTGGGAAGTTTCAGAGCCAGATGCTGCGCTTCTCTCAATTCAGCCCAGTTGCTTTCTGTGGGTGTTTCCGACGGTTTCATGAAGTTTGCCAGCTGTACGAAGTAAAACGGCAAATCGTTCTGTTTCCAGACTTTGCGCCAGTCGTTAATCATGTTTGCAAACAGCGTTCGGTACAGATACGCTTTATTGGCGTTTGCTTCGCCCTGATACCATATAAATCCTTTTATGGGATATTCGGCAAGCGGCACAATCATGGCATTGTACAGCAGAGATGGATATTCGTTTGGACCGGAATTTCTTTTCAGTATTGCGCTTTTTGTGCAGTACCATTTTCCGGCAAGAGGAATATTGCCTGACGCGGTTTTGCAGAAAATCTGGTCGGCGTCGGAATAGATGCCGCCGCTTCCCACCGGATTTATCAGGCATACGACCAGTTCGTTTTTTCCCTGTTTCAATCCTTTGTTTACAGTATAAACGCGCTCGATGTCATGCCCTTCGGTTCTTCCAATTTCAACGCCGTTGAGGAATGTTATATCATTATCGTCAATTTTGCCAAGATTCAGCGTTATCGGAGCTGCTGCCTGCGATGCGTCAAGTTCAAACTCCATGCGATACCAGAATATTCCCTCGTCCTGATTTGTCGATGGTACACTTACCTGTTTCAGACCTTTTATTTTATATCCCGATTTGTACCATTGCTGTCTGAAACCCAAATCGTTGACAGTGATTTCGTCAACTTTTACAACAGGCAAACTGGCGGGCTGTTTTTTTTCCGTCATTCTGTTTATTTTTGGCAGATATTCGGGAATGGTTTTCATTGTCGGCAAACTTGTCCACGTTTCGATATTTGTTCCTCCCCACGAGGTATTTATCAGTCCGACGGGAACTCCGGTCTGTTTGTGGATTTCTCTGCCGAAAAAATATGCCGTAGCCGAAAAATCGCCAATGCTTTGCGGGTTACATTCCGTCCAGCCCTGCGTTTCAATGTCTTTGAGAGGCGCAGGCGATATTTTTTTCTTTACCGTAAGCAGACGTATTTGAGGATATGTCGCCTCCTCAATTTCTTTTTGCCAGTTATTGACTTTACCCCTCGTTCCTGCAACAGACATTTCCATGTTCGACTGTCCGCTGCATACCCATATATCGCCCGACAGAATATTTTTAACAGTAACTGTGTTGGTGCTGCCAGAAATTGTCATTTCGTAAGGTCCGCCGGCGGGAACAGCATTAAGAGTTACGCGCCAGATACCGTCTTTGTCCGGTTTGACATTGTTTGTCTGTCCGTTTAAACTTACGGTTACAGTTTCTCCCCTGTCAGCCCAGCCCCACAGTTTTACCTGCGCGTCGCGCTGTATCATCATATTGTCGGAAACATATTCCGGTAATTTTACAACTGCGTTTGAATAAAATATACACGAGTGTAAAGCAACAAGTATTAATATAAACTTTTTCATACATTAATTGATTTTTTTTTATTTAATATTTACATTTATTTAATCAGTAATTCAATTTTCTGTTCTCCAATGCCAAATAGACCGAAGTCGTAAAGAACGGGGTCGTCGCAATTCATCTGTTTCAGTACAGACGTCAACTCTTCGACGGTTTTACGGTCGTTTGACTTTCGTGAAACAAGTCCGAGTTCGCGCGAAATTCTGCCGACATGCACGTCCAGCGGAATATACAGGTTGGCAGGAGAAATTCTGTTCCATATTCCAATATCGACAATTCCGTCATTTCGCACCATCCATTTCAGAAACAGATGCAAACGTTTACAAGCCGAATTTGCATCGGGGTCTGACAGATGTTTTGTCGAGCGCGAATTTTGAACTGTATTTGCAGAAATAATTTCATGTCTCAATGTCTTTATTCCGTCGAACATGTCTTTCCCTACAAAATATTCTTCGGGCGACGAAACGTTGGAATACACTTTTCTTAAACCTCTGCAAACAAAACCCAAATCGGAAAGGTTAAAAGTCCTGTGCAACGCCTGATTTCCCGACAGTCTGTCCAGATTTGCAGACATTACAAAATCGTAAGGCGAAGCGCCAACCGTTTCAAGAATCCTGTCAACGTCTCTCAAAATCATATCCCTGCGTCCCCATGCGTTTATTGCCGACAGTATTCCGGCAATTTCAATGTCTTGACGCAGAGTATATCTATGAACAAATTGTACAGGGTCGGAATCTATAAATTCCGGTACGTTTATTTTTCTTGAATATTCGTCCAGAATATCCTTAATATTCTGCAAACCGTGCATTAAGCAACTTTTAATTTATTTTTTTAATATACCGGTTTATAATATTTCATTGCTTCTGGCAGCCATCCTCTTATGTTTGTCGCTCTGGTCTGGTCTGACGGGTGAGTACTCATAAATTCGGGAGTTTTGCTGCCCTGCTGGCTCATTCTTTGCCAGAATCCTTCGGCGGACGCGGGGTTGTACCCTGCCATTGCCATCAGAATAAGCCCTATATGGTCGGCTTCCGATTCGTGCGAACGGGAATACGGCAACATAACGCCGTACTGTGCGCCGAGTCCGTACACGACAGGCGTCAGTTTTTTTACTGTTTCCGACTGATTTTTGACAGCTTCGTTCAGCGCTCCGCCTACCGCGTTGGCAACAACCTGCTGGCTCATACGCTCGTTGGAGTGTTTTGCAACGGCGTGTGCGACTTCGTGTCCAAGCACTACTGCCAGCCCAGTTTCGTCCTGTGTGAAGGGTAAAATTCCTTCATAGACAACAATTTTACCGCCCGGCATACAAAAGGCGTTGGGGGTTTGGTCGGCAACCAGATTGAACTCCCATTTGTATTCTTTCACCTGTTCGCCCATTCCGTTATCATTAAGATATTTTTCGGTAGCGGCAGCAATACGTTTTCCAACCTTGACTACCTGTTCGGTTTTTGCCCTGTCTTTTGAAATCGGAGCAGATTTAATATATTCGTCATACTGTGCAAAACTTGACGACAGTACTTCGTCATTGCTCACCATATTCAGCTGTCGGCGACCGGTAACGGGAACGGTGGAACACGACGTAAAGGCAAGACTTACAAGTAATAATCCGTTTATCAATATTCTCATAATGCGTTTATTTAACTTCTGCAAAGGTATTAAAAAAATCTGTTACACAAAAAATTACAGGTCATGGCGGTTAAATTTTATTGTGAGGCGCGATATTACAATTAATATCCTGCACACAGAAAATCATGTATTGTTTTGTCCTGCAATGACGGCATTTTATTAAGAGACTGTCCCAAAATGGGGTTGTATTTATTTCGCAGGACTCAGTTTTTTTGAATAACTTTGTTTCTTTCTCGTTAATAATGCGAATCAAGGGTTGAAAACGTTATTTTAGCCCGAATGGGCTAAATTTTCATAACCGCAAACAAGCGAAGCGCGGTTTGCGGTAACACAATCGTTCTCATCATTGCCTGTAAGGCAAAACTTTAATGCTTTTGCGATAGAGTTTTGACTTTCAGGCAGTTGGTTGTTGTTTTTAGCCGCAGGCAACGCTATCGCTCGCCTGCGGTTATGAAAATTTTGTCCCTGCGGGACATTGTACCTCCTGATTCGCATAATTAAGGCGTAAAAATCATCTGTAAAAATCTGTCCGGTTTGTATTGTACATGAGCCTTTTTGGACAGCCTCTTTAACCCTCTTCGGAGGTTTTTTATTTTCCGGCGGGTAGATGTATCTTCTATTGACATTGATTTCTTTGCGGAAATTTTGTACGGAAAAATTTTTTGAAACATATTACATTTTCCGGCAGTTTCTACCATGCGTATCGCCTGCGTACATCACAAAAAAATTTCACATGCTGTCACAAAAGTTGTCATTTCAAATTATTTAAGTATTTTTGCGAAATGTTTTATTTAGATTAATTGTTAAATGATTGAAAAATACATGAGAACAGCTATTTTTTCTCTTTTTTTATTTTTGCTGGCAGGACACAGCGTTTCTGCTCAGGGAAATATTTCCATCGTCAATTTGCGGTGCGAATATCTTACAAATCCTTTGGGAATTGACATTCAACAGCCACGATTCAGCTGGGAATTAACGTCGTCGGGTAAAAACAAAAAACAGACAGCGCGGCAAATTCTTGTCGCTACCGACCCCGCTCTTTTGTCTGTCGGAAAAGCCGACGCATGGGAAAGCGGCAAAACAGGCTGCAGCCGCACTGCCCAGATTGTATATCAGGGTAAACCGCTGAAACCTTATACCGTTTATTACTGGAAAGTTTCGGTGTGGGACGAACTTGGAAAACAGTCGGCATGGAGTCCGGTTGCCACATTTTCGACCGGCGCATTTTCTGCCGGCGACTGGAAGGCGCAGTGGATTGGCGACGACGAAGCGGCGTTTACTCCAAAAACAAAATATTACGCCTATCCGGGTTATTTTTGCGACGCTGAAATCCAGCCTTTTGCCGAAAAATGGGTAACTGTCGATCTTGGAAGCCCGCAGCTGATCGATGAAATCAAACTGTTTCCTGCCGCCTCTGGCAAGGAAAAACTGTTTCCGCTTCATTTTAAAGTCGAGGTCGCTTCAAATCCCGATTTTATTGAGGCACAGCTGATTGCCGGCGAAATGAACGATACGCAAAATACCGAAAAATCGCCATATACGAAAAAACTTTCCGCGCCAGTAACGGGGCAGTTTGTGAAACTGACTGTAACAAAACTGCCGTCGATTAATAAAAACATGTACGAGTACGGACTGTCGGAAATCGAGATACTGTATCAGGGCAAAAATCTGGCGCTGAACCGCCCCGTTCAGGCGTCGGATACAAAAATAGAATACCGGTGGGGCGACAGCGATTACCGGTGCGACCCGTTTCTGCTGACCGACGGTCGTTTCAAACCCGAAGGCGCAAGCTATTTCAAAGATATTCCTCCGGTTTCGCTGCTTAGAACGGAAATCACGACAGGCAAAAAAATCAAAAAAGCGCTCTACCATGTTTCGGCGCTGGGAATATACGAAGCGTATATCAACGGCAAAAAAGTCGGAAAGCAGATTCTTGCTCCCGAATGGACTGACTACGACCATCATGTGCAGTATCAGACATTTGACGTAAGCGACATGCTTCAAAACGGTAAAAATGCGCTGAGCGCCATGCTTGCCGACGGCTGGTATTCCGGAACACGATGGTCGCACCCCGGAAGAGGCGGATATGGCGGTTTTGCCCGACGTTTCCTTGCCCAGCTGACTGTTTACTACGAAGACGGAACGTCGGAAACCATAGCAACCGACAATTCGTGGAAATATTTTAACGGAGGACCAATAACTCAGGTAACAACTTTTGGAGGAGAAGAATATGATGCAAAAAACGAACAGAAAGGCTGGGACAAACCGGGTTTCGACGATTCGAAATGGACTGTTCCGGCAGTATCGTCCGTAACGTCGCTGCCGGCAAGGGCTAACGGAAAATACGTACTGTGCGCCCAAATGAACGAACCGATTGCAGTAATCGAAGAAGTCAAACCGATTGCTTTTCACAAAACCGGCGACAACAGATACGTTTTCGACATGGGACAGAACATGGTCGGCTGGTGCCGGCTGAATTTGCCGTACAATCCAAACAGGGATATAAAATTTCGATATGCGGAAGTGCTTAACGACGACCAGACAATTTACGTCGATAATCTGCGCGGCGCAACTCAAATCGACATTTACCACCCCGCCGGAGAAACAAAAATCGAGTACGAACCCCGTTTCACATATCACGGTTTCCGCTTTGTTGAAATCGAAGGACTGACGCAGACGCCGCAGTTGAACAGCGTTCTCGGAAAATTCGTAGCCTCGTCGTCACCAATAGTCGGCGATTTTAAAACTTCCGACAAAGACGTTAACAAACTCTGGGAAAATATTCGCCGGACACAGTGGGGCAACATGATTTCAGTCCCGACCGACTGCCCGCAACGAGACGAACGCGAAGGCTGGACAGGCGATGCGCAGGTGTTTGCCCAGACAGCAATCTATAACCTCGACATGGCTGGATTTTATACAAAATGGATGCGCGATATTCGCGACGACCAGCTGCCGGACGGCAGACTTCCAGACATCTCGCCAAACGACGGAACATGGCAGGCATTCTACAACGCTCCGGGCTGGGCTGACGCAGGCGTTATAATTCCATGGCGCGTCTATCAGAATTACAGCGACACTGTAATTCTCTCAAAACAGTACGCCTGCATCAAGCGTTTCATTGACTTTATCCACCGGCGTAACCCAAACATGCTCTGGCAGTTCAGTCGCGGACACATGTACGGCGACTGGCTTAACGGCAACACAATCATAGCCGAAAATTATCCAAAAGACGGAGGTCAGGTATCTAACGATGTCTTTGCCACCGCATATTTTGCATATTCTACCGAAATACTTGCAAAAATCGCAAAACTGCTCGGCAAAGAACAGGAGCATGACTACTATTCGACGCTGGCAGCAAATATCAGAAAAACATTTGTAGAAAATTATGTGTCGGACGACGGAAAAATATACGGCAACACGCAGGCAGGCTACGCCATTGCACTTGAATTTGACCTGCTGCCCGAAAACCTTCGCGCCAAAGCCGCCGCACACATGGCTGAAGCTCTCAAACCTTACGACGGACGCATGTCAACCGGAATACACTCTACCGTCAGGCTCATGAACCAGCTGAGCGAATACGGCTACAGCAATCTTGCATACGGGCTGCTGCTGTCGCGGCGTTTTCCATCATGGCTGTATTCAGTCGATCAGGGCGCGACAACCATCTGGGAACGCTGGGACGGATACGTCGCCGGACGCGGCTTTCAGGACGCGGGAATGAACTCGTTCAACCACGTAGCAATTGGAGCAGTAGGCGAATGGATGTATCGGCACGTACTTGGAATACAGTATGACGAATCGCAGCCCGGATACAGTCATTTCTACATAAAACCACAACCCGGAAAATCGCTCGAATGGGCAAAGGGCAGTTACCGCTCCATAGCCGGAGACATTGCCGTTTCGTGGACACGCAAAAACAGCAGTTTCTCGCTCGCAGTAACCGTTCCCGTAAACACCGAAGCAACAGTTGTGCTGCCCGACGGTCAGACGCACAGAGTCGGTTCTGGAAAACACAGTTTTACGGCACAATTGAAACAAAAATAATTGTAGAACGGAAAATTGTCCGTCAGCAAATTTTGCATCGACTTAAATTTACTGAATATTAGAGATTATGTAGATTTATTTTTGTTCAAACTGGCTGAAAAACATTTGTATAGACGCGATTAATCGCGTCTATACAAATGTTACTCTGTTGTCCCGATTGCCACAAAGTGAAAGATAAAGAAAAACTGTAAAAAGACTAAATGCGGAAAGCAAAATTATATGTGCAGAGAATGTGGACGTCAGTTCAGCAGCAATAAAGATGAACGAAACGTGGCAAGATGGGTAATTGGCTTATATAACGTATTTTTATTTGCAATTTCTACCATGAGACAGCTCTTTGCTGGCGCGGCATTATAACCTGTACTCATTGTATTTCTATGTTTTTTAATTTTACGTTGTAATTTCAAAAAAAACGCTAACTTTGCGCCTTTAAACTAAATAAAGCATCAGAGTATGATACGTAAATTCACAGCAGGGACAGAAGCAAACAACCCTGAAAATAAAAGAGTTTGCAGGCAAAACGCAGATGAAAGAAAAATTTCTGATAAAATGAACCAACAACCAACAACCAACAACCAACAACCAACAACCAACAACCAACAAACGATACCACCCTTCTTCAATATTTAAACAAGCTAAGAATGTAGTCAAATCTGTTGTAAAAAAATTACACAATAGTTTTCGATATCAAAAATTATACAAAATTGGTACATTTACTATAATTGCAAATAATTGCATTGCAGGTTTTTTATATCAGAAATATGGTATAAAATATTACTCGCCAACGATAGGTTTGCAATTTCCACAAGATGATTTCGTAAAATTTTGTTCTAATTTTGAACATTACATTAACTGTGAGCTTGAGGAAAGTATTGAGAAAAAACAAGACATTTTCACATCATTGGGGGGCGATGAAATAAATTTTCCCGTAGGAATGATTGATGATTTAACAATATTTTTCCAACATTATAATGATTTTGATGATGCAAAAAAGAAGTGGGAATTAAGGAAAAAGAGAATAAATTATGATAAATTATTCTTTATATTTGTCGCGTATGATGATACATCAATTGAAGTATTAAAATCTTTTGAAGCGTTACCGATTAAAAATAAAATAATTATAACAAACAAAAAACGCCCTGAATGTTTAAAGGCATTTGCATTATATAACGGATTAAAGCCATGGTATGAAAAAATGGACAAAGGTTTTGGCAAAAAGTATTACGAACAGTATAATTTTTACAAATGGATTATCAAGAATAATTAGGGTACTGGCAAACAGCATATAACAGGCAAATTCCGTTATTAATGCGAATCAAGGGTTAAGATGTCCCGCAGGGACAAAATTTTCATAACCGCAGGCGAGCGATAGCGTTGCCTGCGGCTAAAAACAACAACCAACTGCCTGAAACTCAAAACTCTATCGCAAAAGCATTAAAGTTTTGCCTTACAGACAATGATGAGAACGATTGTGTTACCGCATACTGCGCTTCGCTTGTATGCGGTTATGAAAATTTAGCCCATTCGGGCTAAAATAACGTTTTCAACCCTTGATTCGCATTAATTTGTAATATACCAACTGTAACCGGTATAAAAATCCGTGTTATCCGTGCGCAAAAAGGCTTTTTGGACGTCTCTTTTAAATTAACGGTAAAAAATACCTCTTTAAAATTTGTAACGGATACCGGCGCAAATACCATTCCAGCCGCCGCCAGTCGATGGCAGGAAACGAAGTACCGGACGGTAATCCAGCGACAATTGCAGCGGAAAATCAAAATTGTATTCAATACCAATTTGACCTGCAACGCCCAGTGCAAAATCCGAACCGCCGTTTGTTCCTTTATAGCTCCAAAAAGCAAGGCTTGCGCCGGGACCGATATACCAGTTAAAACCTTTCGACAATGACGACAGGTCAAAAACCCATTGATAAATTCCTGACAAACCTGTACCAAGATAACCGTTGCCGAAATCTATACCCAGATCCAGCTCCAAACGGTTGGAACTGCCCAATGCGTGTTGGTACGATATTTCTGCTCCATAACCCAGACGGAGACCGATGGCGTTGCCATCTACCTGTGCATTGGCAGCGTAAAATCCGCTTACAATCAATGCAATTACTACGAAAACCTTTTTCATTTTTAAAAATTTATAATTCTGTACTTAAAACTATTTTATGGCGCAAAGGTAATGTTTTTTTCAGAAAAACAACTGATTTTTTCAAAAAGACCAATTTTTTTAAGTTGCGGTATGTGTTATTTTCTGTTTCATATCAACAATTGTTGTGAATCGTCAAAGTCATAAATATATGGAATATATGTAAGTTTATCGTCGCAACAATTGGCTGAAAATATATTATGCGAATTAGGAGTAAAAAAGTCCTAAAAGGTAGGGTGTTCAGTATGATGTACCGGTTATGGAGAGTTCAGCCCTTTTTTAACAGCCTTTTCCATGCGGTGAAAAATCCTGTAAATAAAAGGATTAATGGTTTCAGCAAAAAGGGTTAACCCTTTTACCGTACAGAACAAAATTTGCAATCCGTCAGGATTGCATCGCTCTGTAAAAAAGGAAGATACATATATTTGCCAGCATCTCAAAGGACTGCATCTTTACAATATGCAGAGGAAGGAGATTGCTGCATTTTCTACCGAGCGATGCATCTCTACCGAGATGCTGCCGTCTCTGGCGCGGCTTTGAAATACCTCTTTTTCCTGTCTCATTTTTTTGAACATCATACTGAACACACGACCCATTCGGGCTAAAAAAAAACGTTTGCAACCCCTGATTCGCATACATTATGCGAATTATGGGTTGCAGCCAATTGTTGCAACAGCAAACTTACGTAAAAACTCTGTTAAAAAAAACAAAAGAGACTGAATTTAAAAAAACAGTCTCTTTTAGTAATGAAAATTTTTTATAAAATTAATAGAAAAGCAATTTCTTTATAAAAAAAATCACACCGGAATATTTTTGTTAACATTCTTCGAGCCAACCAAAGCATAATAAAGCAGATAAATCAGACCTGCAACAATTACCCAGTAACTTGTAAGATAGCCTACGCCGTCGGTCATGTCAACAATAGCGTTTTGAAGCAGTGGCAAGATACCGCCGCCGCAAACAAGAACCATAAAAATACCGGAAGCCTTTTCGGTGTATTTGCCCAAGCCTTCTACCGCAAGATTGAAAATTCCGCCCCACATCACAGAAGTACACAAACCACAGAGAACAAGCAAGGCTGCGCTTAAAGGTACTTTTACCAAGCCAAACGAAAGTTGTCCTTCGGCGCTTTTTTGCAGGGTTGGTAAATCTACCAGATTACCTTTTCCTGCGATAATAGCGCCCAATACAAAAAATAATCCAATTACGGATACTGCGATTAACATGTTTTTTGCCGAAACTTTCGATGCAATAGCAGCGCCAGCCAAACGTCCTATCAACATTAAAAACCAGTATGTTCCGGCTACGAATCCTGCTATGGTTGCTGCCTGTTCGCCGATTGTTTCCGGTTTTCCTGTCAGCTGCAAAACATTTAAATCAACATTCTGCAAAAATTTTTGCAAAATATTTGGAATACCAACTTCAACTCCTACATATACGAAAATACCTGCCGCACCAAGTATAAAATGTCGGAATGAAAGCGGGCTGTACTGGGATTTTTCCTGTTTTCCCGTTTCGTGTTTTTGCTGTGATTCAGGTATTGTTGCTAACGCAATGGCAACGAAAGCAAGAGCGAAAATTACCAGTGCTATATACATTACAGGAAATACGTCAGAAATGTTAGCTTTGGCAATATCGCCTACAAGTACGCCTACTATTACGATTACAGCAGTTCCACACAGCGAATTAAACGAACCTCCTATTTGAATTAACTGATTGCCGCGATTGCCGCCGCCACCCAGATTATTCAGCATTGGATTAACAACTGTATTTAGCAAACACATGGAAAATCCTGCCACAAATGCACCCAATAAATATACTGCCACAGCAATTGAACTGTCAATTGTGCCAGAAAGCGTTTGAATACCTACGCCCACAAACCCTATGGCAATGGCTGTCAGTGCGGTTTTTTTGTAACCACGTTTTTGCAGCATTATACCCGCAGGTATGCCCATTACCGCGTATGCTATGAAGTTAGCAAAAACTCCAAGCGTTCCGACCCAGTTTGGTACAGTGAAACGGTTTTTTAACACATCGCCCATCGGAGATGACAGATTCGTAACAAATGATATCATTCCGAAAAGGAATATCATCATAATAATTGCAACAATGTTGCCTTTCTTTTTTTCCTGTGTCATAGTTATCTATGTATTAATTTTTTAAATATAAAAGATTTATTAATATTTTTTTTATTATTCTGCTTTACGCGCCCCGTCGCTGATGACAACGTCATAAACTTTGGGGGCAATGTTAAATTTTGTTTTATAATCGACGGTTGTTTTTGCAATAAAATTGTCGTATTTCGATTCTTCGACAAGGTTTATCGTACATCCTCCAAAACCTCCGCCCATGATGCGCGAGCCTGTAACTCCATATTTTTTTGCGCAGTCGTTGAGAAAATCAAGTTCTTCGCAGCTTACTTCATACAGTTTGCTCAGTCCTTCGTGAGTTTCGTACATTTTTTTACCGACAGTTGCATAATCGTCTTTTTCGAGAGCGTCGCAGGCGTCAAGCAGGCGTTTGACCTCGCCGATTACAAATTCGGCTCGCATGTAATCTTCGTCATTGATTTCATTTTTTACTTCTTTCAGCATATCCATACTGGCGTCGCGTAAAAATTCAACTTCGGGATGACGTTTGCGGATTGCCGCCGCCGCCGTTTCGCACGATTCTCTTCTGCGGTTGTACGGATTGTTTACCAGTTCGTGTTTTACGCACGAATCAATCAGTACGACTTTGTAACCGACTGGATTAAACGGTACGTATTTGTATTCGAGCGAACGGCAGTCGAGCCGGATTAAATTTCCCTTTTTACCAAAAATCGAGGCAAACTGGTCCATTATTCCACATTTTACGCCCACGTAATTGTGTTCCGTAGCCTGACCGATTTTTGCAAGTTCAAAACTGTCAACGTTCAATGCGAAAACGTCGTTCAGAGCAAAAGCAAAGGCGCTTTCGAGTGCAGCAGACGACGAAAGTCCTGCGCCGAGCGGTACGTCGCCGTAAAAAGCAGCATCGAAACCGCTGACGGTTTTGCCTCTTTTTGCCAGTTCGCGGATAACGCCGAAAACATATTTTGCCCAGCCCTGAGCCGGTTTGTCTGCTTCGGCAAGTCCAAATTCTGTCGATTCGTCATAATCGACGGAATAAAGACGTATTTTACTGATTTCGTTAACCTTAAATGCCAGAGTTATTCCCTTGTCAATAGCTCCCGGCAACACAAAGCCTCCATTATAGTCGGTATGTTCGCCAATGAGATTTACTCTGCCCGGCGACGAATACACTGCTTCGGGCAAACTGCCGTAGCGTTCGTCGAAAATTTTTTTAAGTTGTTCGATATTCATATATTATTCTTAATATTATACTGTTGTAAAATGAAATTCTGTAGCATAACTGTAAGTTTCACCGGGTTGCAGAATACAGGTTTCGCCAGGAAACCTGTCTAACAGATTTGGCATGTTTGGAGGAAGCTGGGCTTCGAGACAGAACGCCTCCCGTTCCCCGTACTTAACTCCTTTTTTGCCCGGATTAACGCTTGTCAAAAAATTTGACGTATATAAATGCACCGTAAAATATGTGGTACTCAACTCCAATATTCTTCCCGATTCTGGGTCGCAGACTTCTATTACCGGTTTATGTATATCTTTGGATATTTTGGCGTCCAGCGAACTGAAAAGAAAGGAGTGGTCGTAACCCTTACACATCAAAAGCTGTTCGTGCGGCTTGTCAATATCTGCGCCAATCGGTTTCGCCTGTCTGAAATCGAAAGGCGTATTTTCAACCTGTTCCTTATTGCCAGACACTATGCTGTCGCCCTTCATCAGTAAATAGGACGGGGTATTGATTTTCAGAAGATGATTTAGAATTTTCCCCTCGCCGTGCAAATTAAAATAGGCATGATTTGTTAAATTGATCGGAGTCGGTCTGTCGGTCTGTGCAGAATATTCAATTCTGACAGTGTTTTCATCGTTCCATTTATAACGGACAGTCGCTTTCAATTCGCCCGGAAACCCCTGATCGCCGTCAGGGCTGACGAGGCTGAAAGTTACGCCGTCTGTTTCGACTTTGCTGTCCCATACTCTGGACGAAAATCCTTCTGCTCCGCCATGCAGCGAGTGTATAGTTCCATTCGTCGCAATTTTATACACTTTTCCGTCGATGGAGAATGATGCGTTTTCGATTCTGTTGGCATAACGTCCGATGGTTGAACCGATGTAGCATGTGTCTTCTATATAACCTTTCAAATCGTTAAATCCAAGCAGTACATCGTCTTTTTTTCCGTTTTTGTCGGGAACGATGGCAGATACCCATGTTGCGCCGTAATTGGTTAGAACTATGGTATTTCCTTTACTGTTTTCAACGGTAAACAGATATACTTTTTTACCGTTGAACTCGCCAAAATCTGTAACTTTTACTTCCATAAATTATCGGGATAAATATTATTTTTGACAAGTTGACGGATTTTTTCTACAACTATCGGTTTGTCTTCCTTGTAGGTAATTCCAAACCACTGCGCATCGGTATCAAGAATTTTCACCGTCGATATACCGTTCTGTATAAGATGGTTAATCATCAGAGGAATAAAAAATTCCGATTTCAGTTCTTTGCCATGTTCGTCGAGAAACCGTTTGAAATACTCTTCCGAATGTTTGAAATAGTCGGGAGTAAACCCCCATATATTCATTGATACGGGGTTGTTTTCTGGAATTTCGTGCCATGCGCCGTCAGCGTCTTTGTATTTGATTCCGTCGGCAAGACGCTCTATATGAGTGCGTTCATTTATTGTTGCAAGGTATCCGTTTCCGTCGTCGCTGCAAACGCCTCGTGCAACTGAACCGCTTTCCGACAGGGTATTCTGTATCCTGAAACCGACCATTGAATACTGGTTGGTTTTGCCGGCAACGTTTTGCAGAAACGTACTCATTACTTCAAACGAGCGTCGTCCATAAAAATCGTCGGCATTGATAACGCAAAAAGGCTCGTTTATAACGTCCTTAGCCATAAGCACCGCATGATTGGTACCCCATGGTTTTTCTCTTTCGGGCAGAGGCGAATAGCCGTCGGGCAAATAATTAAGTTCCTGATAAACTGTTTCGACCGGAATTTTACCGGCAAAACGCGAACCGGCAAATTCTTTAAACGATTCGTCGAAACTGTGTCTTATTACAAACACAATTTTTCCGAATCCTGCCTGAATCGCATCATAAACAGAATATTCCATAATAGTTTCACCGGAAGGACCTACTCCGTCCATCTGTTTCAGACCTCCATATCTGCTGCCTAAACCTGCAGCCAAAACAAATAGTGTCGGTTTCATAATATTTCAAATTTAAATATAAACAAAAAAAATTACAACATTTTCTAAAATATCTTAAAAAAATCTGTTTTACAGCCCTCCCGAAAACTACGAACTGAATTAACAAATATCTGTAAATCAATAATTTCATCTTCGTAAAAATCTAAAAAACAGATTTTATAATGACAACGAAGTTAACACTTTTTTTAAAACAAATTCAAATTTCGATAAAAAAACTGAAAAATTTGTTCTTTGAGACGATATTATTACCGTCGATTTTTACATAAACAAAGATGCGCCGAGCGCGTTCTGCAAATCTAATAATCTGGAATATATTCCCGACACTGGATAGAAAAATGTTTTGCCTTTTCTATGATAAAAATGTGGATAATGATATAAAAAAATGCTGCAAAAACCATTAATTGGTTTTAGTAACAGCATATATTTTTCCACGGTCTTTTCCAACCGAAATAGATTGTTAGCCTGTAAGTTAAATTCTGTATAAAGTTAAATTGACAGATTATTGATATCCGGATTTCTGACTTCAAAAAAAAAACATTTAGCGGCGAAAAAACATTTCTCAATTTTTTGACATAACTGTATTAATGTTTGATGTTTTAAACATGACGGTTAAATAATTAAATTAAAAACACCAATAAATTCAACAAAATGGTTGGAGCAAAATATTAAAATCGGTATAATGAAAAAAATATGTAATTTTGCACCGTTAATTCGCAGGTATGAATGTAGAAATTTTAAAGTCAAAATTGCACAGAGTTACTGTTACAGAAGCCAATCTCAACTATATAGGCAGTGTAACGATTGACGAGGAATTGATGGACGCCGCAAATTTAATCGAAAACGAAAAGGTTACGATTGTAAATATAAACAACGGCGAACGTCTTGAAACTTATGTTATAAAAGGAAAACGCCACAGCCGCGTAATAGGTATCAACGGTCCTGCCGCTCTCAAATGCAGGGTAAACGACATCGTTATTATAATGTCGTATGCTCAAATGGATTTTGAAGAGGCAAAACGGTTTAAACCATCAGTTGTTTTTCCCGACACAGAAACAAATACGCTTGTGTGAAATGAAAAATCACGAATCGAACAGAATTGACAGACGAAAACTTCTGAATATTGTTTATCTGATATTTTTTGCCGGACTGTCTGTATTTGCACTGTATTACTGTTTTAAAAAAGTCAAATTCGACGAATTTATGGAGCAGCTCAAATCTGCAAACTATTATTTGGTTGCACTTTCAGCGTTGACAGGTTTTATAGCAACCATTATCAGAGCGTTTCGATGGAACATTATGTTGCAGCCACTTGGGTACGGTCAGTCGGTTTTTGACACGTATAATTCGCTGATGATAGGTTATTTAACAAATCTGGCTGTTCCGCGCATGGGAGAACTGCTTCGTTGCACAACGCTCAACAAAACCAGCCGAATACCGATAAATTCGTCATTTGGAACAGTAGTTACAGAGCGCATATTCGATTTTGTATGTCTGATGTTTGTATCGCTGTTGACATTTTTGCTTAATATGAATATTTTTTCGCGGTTTATTAACGAAAAAGTTCTTCCAGAGTGGCGTCCAGTAATAGAAAAGGTATCGTCCTCTGTTTCTGTAATATCCATTGCGACAGTTGTTGCAGTCGTTGCCGGTTTATGTTTTGGACTAAGATATTTATTGCGGAAAATTCGTGCGGAAAAAATCAAAAATATTATACAGGGTTTAATTGTCGGTATGAAAAGTATTTTTCAAATGAAAAAAATGACGCAGTTCATGTGTTATACCGCAGGAATATGGTTGTGTTACTGGTTTAGCGGATTTTTAATTTTAAAATCATTACCTTTTACGGCGCATCTTGGCGCTGTTGACGGACTTTTCTTGTTGATTTTGGGTACTCTTGCATGGGTTGTTCCGGCTCCGGGCGGGTTCGGAACATTTCATTTCATAGTTGCTTTGGGTTTGACAATGTATAACATACCTCAGGAACAGGGGCTTGGCGTTGCCACGCTCTCTCACGAATCGCAACTGCTGTTAATGATTTTATTCGGATTGTTGTCGGCGCTGTCGTTATCGCTGACCAAGATTAAGTTGAAAAACAGGAATTATGAAAAATAAAACGATTGAAAAAACAGAAATGTAAATACAGAAATGTAAATAAAAATCCCTGTCTTTGCAGTATTTTTTATCAAACACACAGTATTTATGTGTAAGATTACAAACGGGTTATCGGCAAAATCCCCGAAAAAACAAATGACTTTGCAGGCAAGGCGCAGATGCCGGAGGTTCTGTGCAGAGTATTAACGCAATCATTATAATATCATATTTTCGGTTTTGTCAAGTGTTTTTTTTACAAATGGAAGGTTCAGCCATAGCGGGTATATAGACGCAATACGTGTATTTGCCGAATTTGG
>JAIROW010000087.1 GCA_031257315.1 Prevotellaceae bacterium | reverse complement strand
GACATACGGACAAACATAATCCCAAATAACTGGCTGAAAGCCAGAACTTGATATTTTCTGATACACAGGGTTCTGCCTTTACAGGCAGCGTTATCGTCTCACTGTTTCTTCCGCCGGTCGTTGACCGGCGGTTATGAAAATTATGGCTTTCAGCCAGATATATGCTTTCATATAGCATATTTAATTTTACATTAACTCTATTATGTCAAATTCACACGGCGCACAAAAAATTTTCGACATAATCGCGGTTGTTTGATTGAAAAAAATATATTACCTTTGCAACTTGAAACAGAATTAAGCATTAAATATTAAATTATTCAAAAATGAAAAAGATTTTTTTTGTAATCGCACTGGCTGTAAGCGGAATGTACGTAGCCAATGCACAGGTGGACGGCAAAGCCATAGGTCTTCGTTTTGGCTACGGATTTGAGGCTTCATATCAACATGCTCTGGGCAACGCCAACCGTTTGGAACTGGATTTGGGAATGAATCCCGGCGACGGTTATCTTGGCATCAGTTTGACAGGAATATATCACTGGGTTTTTGACCTGTCGGCATTGACAAAAGGCTTTAACTGGTATGTCGGCGCCGGCGCAAACACTGCTCAGTGGAATTACAGAGAGGTAAACGGAGTAAAAAAATCTTCCGATTTTGCTCTTGGAGTAGCCGGTCAGGCAGGTATTGAATACAATTTTGAAGTTCCGTTGCAAATGTCGCTGGATTACCGTCCGATACTTTATTTTTTGCCGTCAACTGCCGGCGGCTGGAACAGCATTTGCCTTGCTATACGTTACAGATTTTGACACATGAAGAAACTGACTGTGGATAACAGAGTTTAATTTTATTGAAATTCGACTGTCAACAGTTTTTTTTGCAGATTTAAGGGAATACAAAAATTTGTACTACCTTTGCAGCCGCAAAATTAAGTGGCTAATATGAACAGAATTGTAAGCAAAGAGTATTTTTCTGAAAATGTTGTAAAACTTGACATCGAAGCGCCGTTAATTGCAAAGTCCAGAAAAGCAGGACATTTCGTAATTGTAAAACTCGGAAAAAATGGAGAACGGATACCGCTCACCATCGCCGACGCCAACCCTGAAAAGGGCATTATCACTCTTGTTATTCAAAAAGTAGGACTTTCGTCCGCAAAAATCTGCGCTCTGAACGAGGGCGACTGCATCACCGACTTGGTCGGTCCGCTCGGCAAAGCTACTCATATCGAAAAATATGGAACCGTCGTTTGCGCCTGCGGCGGCGTTGGAACAGCGCCGATGCTGCCGATTGCAGAAGCGCTACACAGGGCTGGTAATCGTGTGATAACGATTCTTGCGGCGCGAACAAGAGATTTGATTATTCTTGAAAATCAGATGCGTCAAGTGTCGGATAAAGTTATTGTAATGACCGACGACGGCTCTTACGGCGCTAAGGGGCTTGTTACAAACGGCATTGAAATGACGGTTGAACAGGAAAAAAAGATAGATTTGTGCGTAACAATCGGTCCCGCCATTATGATGAAATTTGTCAGTCTGCTGACAAAAAAATACGAAATACCGACGGTTGCTTCGCTCAATACAATAATGGTCGATGGCACGGGAATGTGCGGAGCGTGCAGAGTAACTGTGGGTGGAAAAACAAAATTCGTTTGCGTGGACGGACCCGAATTTGACGCTCATCAGGTCGATTTCGACGAAATGATGACGCGGCTTGGAGCATATCGCGATGCAGAACAGGCAGATATGAGAAAATTTGAACAGTGCGGATGCAAAAACAGTCATAAATAATTAATTGTCATGGAAAGAAGAAACGAACTCTGGCGCGTGGAACTGCGCAAAAACATGAAAGCAAAGGACAGAACCGCTTTGCAGAGAATACGCATGCCCGAACTCAGCCCCGAAAAACGCAGCCGAAGCATGGACGAAGTAAATCTGGGACTGTCGCCGGAAATGGCTGTCGCCGAAGCACGTCGCTGCCTCGACTGTGCAAATCCGGGCTGTGTAAACGGCTGTCCCGTCGAAATCGACATTCCGTCGTTTATAAAAAATATCGAACGCGGCGAATTTGCCGAAGCCGCCAGAATTTTGAAAGAAACTTCCGCTTTGCCCGCCGTCTGCGGACGTGTCTGTCCGCAGGAAAAACAGTGCGAATCGAAGTGTATCCATCTGAAAACAAACTCATCTTCGGCAGAATCCGTAGCAATAGGTTATCTGGAACGTTTTGCCGCCGATTATGAACGGACGGACGGACAGATTGCCGTTCCCGAAACTGCGCCTGAAAACGGAATAAAAATTGCCACAGTCGGCTCCGGTCCCGCCGGTTTGTCGTTTGCCGGCGAAATGGCTAAACTCGGTTATTCCGTTACCGTGTTTGAGGCTCTGCACGAAATTGGCGGAGTTTTGAAATACGGTATTCCCGTATTCCGACTCCCTAACGAAATTGTTGACGTCGAGATTGAAAACCTGCGACGCACGGGCGTACAGTTTGTTGCCAACTGCATAATCGGCAAAACAATGACTGTCGAAGACTTGTATGCCGACGGATTTCGCGGTATATTTGCGGGAAGCGGCGCAGGATTGCCCAGATTCATGAATATCAAAGGTGAAAATCTGGTTGGCGTGATGTCGTCAAACGAATATCTTACAAGAATAAATCTGATGAACGCCGCCGACACGGAATCGGACACGCCCGTTTTTATCGGAAAAAAAGTAGCCGTTATTGGCGGGGGAAATACGGCGATGGATTCGGTACGCACCGCGCGACGGCTCGGAGCAGAACGCGCCATGATTATTTACCGCCGCTCGGAAGAAGAAATGCCCGCGCGTCTCGAAGAGGTAAAACATGCAAAGGAAGAAGGAATTGAGTTTATGACTTTGCGAAACCCGATAGAATATCGCGGCGACGAAAAAGGCAAAGTTACGCACGTTTTACTTCAAGTCATGGAACTCGGCGCTCCCGACGAATCTGGACGGCGCTCGCCCGTTGAAATCGCCGGAAAAACCGAACTGGTAGAAGTAGATCAGGTTGTTGTCAGCGTCGGCGTTTCGCCTAATCCTCTGATACCTCAATCAATCAAAGGACTTGAAATAAGCAGACGCGGAACGATAACGGTAAACGAAGACTCGATGCAGTCGTCCATACCTCAGATATTTGCCGGCGGCGATATTGTTCGCGGCGGCGCAACCGTTATTCTTGCAATGGGAGACGGTCGCCGCGCTGCAAAGGCAATGGACAGAATGTTGAAAAACAATCCGGCTGATGAAAAAATTTAGAGCGGTAATATTCGATCTGGACGGCACTCTGATATACTCGATACCCGACATTGCCGATTCGATGAACAAAATACTGCATGAACACGGTTTTCCGGTTTACGGCTGCGAACAGTACCGGTATTTTCTTGGCAACGGCATAAAACGTCTGGTCGAAACCTGCATACCCGAAACGCACAGAACCGCCGAAAACATCGAACTGCTTTACAGTCGAATGACCGAAGAATACATGGCTAACTGTACAAACAAAACTGTGGTTTACGAAGGAATTTTTGAACTGCTCGAAACATTGCAGCAAAAAGGCATAAAACTTGCAATACTGTCGAACAAGGCTGACGAAATTACTCAAAAAACATGCGCCATACTCTTAAAACCTGTACAGTTTGACATGACAGTCGGCGCCAGCGACAGATTTCCAAAAAAACCCGACCCTGCGGCAGCGCTGTACATTGCTGGACAGATTTCGGTATCGCCCGACAAAATTTTTTATCTTGGCGACACAAGTATTGATATGAAAACGGCAATTGCCGCCGGTTTTTTCCCCGCAGGAGCAGAGTGGGGATTTCGCGACGCAAAAGAGCTGACAGCATCAGGCGCCCGTTTTATCGCCAAAAAACCGGACGACTGTCTGAGATTTTTTTAGTTGACAAGAGACCGTAATTGGAGAAAATTTTTGAACAGCTTTAAATCCGCAAATAAATTTCCAACTCATATTACGCAAACATAGCGGAATAATTAAAAATTCTTTTACACATAATTTTAATTTATTAAAAAGCCGCCGTTTACATGCCGAAAATATTGTGCAAAAAACGGCGGCTTTGTTTTTTTACTGCTATTTATAATATTCCGGAAACTTTTCAAGCATTGTATAGTCCTTGTGCATTAAAGACAGCAAAGAATCGCTGACCATCAGGTTGTAGGTATAATAAGAGACTCTACTTTCATTACATTCACGTTCATAAAATTGGTCATAATTGCGGTCTTCTCCATACCAAATCACATCCCAAGCTAACGATACTGTATCATTGATATTATAAATACGGGTTTCACTAATCATCATATCCGGATAATCCCATTGCATGGACATGCTTCTCGAAAAAGACCATTCAAATTCCTTTGTTAATACTGTTCCATTGGAATAAAAACGGCGAACGGTATCGCTCATACTCATCTCATTTGGAAGAAAATAAGTATTACCGACAAGTTCATGTACAATCCTTTTGCCAGTTGTGTTGGTAATATAGTGATTAGTCCTCCCAATATAAGTACTGACAGGATCACAGGCTGTTAGAAACAGTCCAGTAGCAACAATTATTATAAAAAATACATTCTTATTCATAATCCTTAACAATATTTGTTATCTGTGTTTTTAAAGACGGATATTTTGTTGTCAAATTGTCTCTAAATCCTGCAATAGTGTATGTACACAGGGATTTTTCCATGTTTGCAAACGAGCAACCTATGTTTCGCAATTCATAAAACAGGGCGGAATAATTAAAAATTCTTTTACACATAATTTTAATTTATTAAAAAGCCGCCGTTTACATGCCAAAAGTGTTGTACAAAAAAACGGCGACATTGTATTTTACTGCATATTAACTATTTATAATATTCCGGAAACTTTTCAAGCATTGTATAGTCCTTGTGCATTATATCAACAATAGAGTCCGTAAAATGCAGATTAAAATACATTATAGGATTATTTGCTGTTGATAATTTATTCTCTGTTACAGAAAAATGTCGATAGTATATTAAATCATTTTCACTGGATTCGGAAAGTCCTTTATTGGAGGGTACAAACTTGCTTGTGTCGGAAAGATTAAATAATGTTTCCTGCATTACGTTGACTTCAGCAATCCACCGTTCCCATGCCAGACTGAATCCCGTTTCAATAGTCGATTTTTTACGAAAGACAACACTGCTACTGTCGTTTCCATCTGATATGACAGTATCGCGTCCGACATTTGTTTCTATCACATAACATAGCCGTTTTTCCGTTGTATTTACTAAAGTTTGGTATCTTGTATATACGGCGTCTTCATATTTTTTTCCTTCACATGACACCAGTAATATACCAACAGATATAATAAGAACACTGTACATTTTCATTTCAATTATAAATAAGGGTTAATTATTATTTTTATTCGTTCTTTTAAACTTGGATATTTAGCGATTAGATTATCCCTAAAACCACTAATGCTATATGTACACAAGGATTTTTCCATATTTGTAAGCGAACAGCCTGTACTTCGCAATTCGTAAAATAAAGCTGAACAGTTAAAAATTCTTTTACTCATCATAATTCTATCTTCCTGTTAAAAATAGCCGTCGCCTTCTGTTCAGAAATGCCGGACAAAACAGCGACGGCATTACAGTTAATTCTTAAAAATCTCACTGCTGTTTATAATACTCCGGAAACTTTTCAAGCATCGCATAATCCTTGTGCATCAGAGACAGTAATGAATCGCTGACAATCAAATTGTATATAAATTCAGTCCTGTCATTATTCCAGTCAATTTCATAAAAATAGTCATAATTGCGGTCCTCTGCATACCAAATCAATCCCCAACGTAAAGACACCGTATCATTGATGTTATAAATACGAGTATCATCAAACATCGTTTCCGGATGTTCTCTTCCCAATACCATGCTTCTTGAAAAAGACCATTCAAATTCCTTTGTCAATACTGTTCCATCGGAATAAAAACGGCGCACAGTATCACTCATGTTCATCTCATTTGGTAAAAAATAATGATTACCGACGAGTTCATGCACAATCTTTTTTCCTGTTGTATTTGTAATGTAATGTTTAGTCGTTACATTATGAGGTTCAGGAAGACAGGCTGTCATAAACAGCCCTGCGGTAAAAAGTGTTATAAAAATTCTTTTATACATAATTTCAATTTCTTAAAAAGCCGCCGTTTACATGCCAAAAGTGTTGTACAAAAAAACGGCGGCATTGTTTTTTTACTGCATATTAACTATTTATAATATTCTGGAAACTTTTCAAGCATCGTATAGTCCTTGTGCATTAAAGACAGCAAAGAATCGCTGACCATCAAATTGTATGTAAATACAGTCATATCATTATTCCAATCTCGTTCATAAAAATAGTCATAATTTTGATTTTCTTCAAAATTCAACCGTAATCCAGACCAGTATAATGAAACGGTATCGTTAATGCTATAAATATAAGTTCTCAAAAACATTTGATCAGGGAAATCCCTTCCTATATACATGCTTCTTGAAAGCAACCATTCAGATTCCTTTGTTGATACTGTTCCATCGGAATAAAAACGGCGCACAGTATCACTCATGTTCATCTCATTTGGTAAAAAATAATGATTACCGACGAGTTCATGCACTATCTTTTTTCCTGTCGTATTTGTAATGTAATGTTCTGTCGTTACATTATGAGATTCAGGAAGACAGGCTGTCATAAACAGCCCTGCGGTAATGATTATTAGAACAGTTTTTTTATTCATAATCTTTGACAATTTTAGTTATTTGCGTTTTAATAGACGGATATTTTGCTGTCAGGTTGTCTCTAAATCCTGCAATAGTGTATGTACACAGAGATTTTTCCATATTTGCAAACGAGCAGCCTGTGTTTCGCAATTCATAAAATAAGGCGGAATAGTTTTCAGGATACCAATTATTATCGGTTTTTATTGTCAAAGGATTTGTTTGATCTGAAATCCAAGATACTCCTGAAATAGTATTCCAGTTCAAATATCTTCTTGCCAAATCCCATTCGCGATAGTTAGCCCAGCCTTCGGCTAAGGCAATCTGCTGCCAGTTTGTATCGCCTTTCTTACCGTATGGGTCTCCCGTTGCAATGCTGTTTAAAGATTCCATAAACACTATATTACTCCAATAATCAACTGAACACTTTCAGTACCGGTATCCGTACCGTCTGTACGGGAAGTTTCTACCGCATCGCGGTTACATGCTGTAAAAATTACAGCCGATAATAAAATCAATACTTTTTTTCTCATAACTTTTTGTATTAAGTTAACATAACCCAATACAAAATTAATACTTTTCCGGTTAACCGCCAAATTTTTCTGTTTTCTCTAACAGTCAAACTGTTACAAAAATCAAATATTCCACATTTTAAGCGCTGCGAAACAAATAACTAATAGAGTTTATGTAAAATTAAATATGCTATTGGAAAGCATATAACTGGCTGAAAGCCAGAATTTTCATAACCGACGGTCGTTGACCGGCGGAAGAAACAGTGAGACGATAAGGCTGCCTGTAAAGACAGAACCATGTGGAGCAGAAAATATTCAAGTTCTGGCTTTCAGCCAGTTTTTTGGGATTATGTTTGTCCGTATGTCAAACGACATACGGTTATGAAAATACTGGCTTTCAGCCAGTACATACTCAAATAAATTTACATAAACGCTAATGTTACAGGTTTAACATTCAACATACATGTGAGCGATTTATCGCGCCCATACGATTGCGCCGTACAAAATAATTGTCAATTATCAATTGTCGATTGTCAATTATTTACCTATCTTTGCAGCGTTTTTTCAGGATTAGCTTGTATGACGTTAAATATTAAAGAACGACTCAAAAACAATATTCTTGTTCTGGACGGAGCGACCGGAACGATGATGCAGAGACACAATCTGTCGGAAGAAGATTTCCGCGGCGAAATTTTCAAAAACCACAGTGTTTTGCTGAAAGGTAACTACGACGTGCTTTCGCTGACGCGCCCCGATATTGTGCGCGGCGTTCACGAGGCTTATTTTAATGCCGGCGCAGATATTGTCGAAACAAATACTTTCTGCTCGAACAGTCTTACGCAAGCCGATTATGCGCTCGAAGACTTTGTTTACCGTCTTAACTACGAGGCTGCGAGTATCGCACGCAAAACTGCCGACGAATATACCGCGCGTAACCCTCTGAAACCGCGCTTTGTGGCAGGTTCGATTGGACCGACAAACCGCACGGCTTCACTGTCGCCCGACATTAACAGTCCGGCTTTGAGAACCGTAAATTTCGACATGCTGGTCAGTTCGTATATCGAACAGATTGAAGGGCTGCTCGACGGCGGCGTGGACGTGCTGCTTGTCGAAACGGCGTTCGACACGCTTAACGCAAAGGCGGCTCTGTTTGCCGTTTCAGAACTCCGACACCGGCGCGGACACGGAATACCCGTAATGGTATCTGCTACGCTGACCGACCGCAGCGGACGCACTCTGTCAGGGCAAACTGTCGAAGCGTTCTTCTGCTCAGTTTCGCATTTCGACCTGCTGAGCATAGGTATAAACTGCTCTCTCGGAGCTGAGCAGATGCAGCCCTATATTAAACGTCTGTCCGAAATTGCTCCATGCCATATCAGCGTACACCCTAACGCCGGACTTCCCGACAGGTTCGGACAGTATGAGCAGTCGCCCGAAACAATGGCTGCGCTTATTGGAAAATTTATCGACAGCCGCTGGGTAAATATTGTGGGAGGATGCTGCGGCACAACGCCCGAACATATCAGAGCCATTGCCGAAACGGCGGCGAAGGCAACGTCTGTCAGAAATCCCGAAAAGGACGCGGCGCGGAAAGACGGCAGCCTGCATCTGAGCGGGCTTGAAGAGCTTGTCATTACCCCCGAAATGAATTTCGTAAACATAGGCGAACGGGCAAACGTAGCCGGTTCGCGCCGCTTTGCACGTCTTGTACGCGAAGAAAAGTACGAAGAGGCAGTAGAAATTGTCCGCGAACAGGTCGAAAACGGCGCGTCGATTATCGACGTAAACATGGACGACGCAATGCTCGACGCCGAAAAGTGCATGACACACTTTCTCAATCTTATCGCCTCCGAACCCGAAATAGCAAAAGTTCCGGTGATGATAGATTCGTCGAAGTGGGAAGTCATCGAAGCGGGACTGAAATGCGTGCAGGGAAAGTCGATAGTTAATTCAATCAGTTTAAAAGAAGGCGAAAAGACATTCCGCGAACGCGCCGCAAAAATCCGCGAATACGGAGCGGCGGCAGTAGTTATGGCTTTCGACGAAAAAGGGCAGGCTGACACGTTTGCCCGAAAAACGGAAATCTGCGGACGCGCATACAGAATACTTACGGAAGAAACGGGTTTCCCGCCCGAAGACATAATCTTTGACCCGAACATTCTGAGCATCGGCACCGGCATCGCCGAACACGACAGTTACGGGGTTGACTTCATCGAAACCGTAAGGTGGATAAAAACAAACCTTCCATACGCAAAAGTTAGCGGAGGCGTCAGCAACCTTTCATTCTCGTTCAGGGGAAACGATACTGTCCGCGAAGCAATGCACTCTGTCTTTCTGTACCACGCCGTAAAAGCGGGAATGGATATGGGAATAGTAAATGCCGGAATGTTGAAGGTATATGACGATATACCGGCAGAACTGCTCGAACCCGTCGAAGACGTTGTTCTCAACCGCCGCAGCGACGCTACCGAGCGGCTGATTGAAGCTGTCGGAAAAATCAAAACGGAAGACGCACAGTCGAAACAACGCGACGACAGAAGTTCCACGCCACTCGAAGAACGCATCAGTCTGGCGCTCGTCAGGGGGCAGGACGCGCACATTGTCGCCGACATGGAAGAGGCGCTGGAAAAATACGAACGCGCAATCGACATTATCGAAGGTCCTCTTATGGCAGGAATGAACAAAGTAGGCGACCTGTTCGGAGCAGGGAAAATGTTTTTGCCGCAGGTCGTCAAAAGCGCCCGCGTCATGAAACGCGCCGTAGCCCGTCTGCAACCGGTAATCGAAGCCCAGAAGACGCAAAACCGCAGCGCCGGCAAAATTCTGCTGGCAACGGTAAAAGGCGACGTTCACGACATCGGCAAAAACATAGTATCGACAGTACTGTCGTGCAACAATTATGAAATAATAGATCTCGGAGTGATGGTTCCGACGCAGAAAATAGTCGAAACGGCAATCAGCAGCAACGCCGATATTGTGGGACTGAGCGGGCTGATTACCCCGTCGCTCGAAGAAATAATACATGTCGCCGCCGAAATGGAAATTCACGGCATGAAAATACCCCTGCTTGTCGGCGGAGCAACAACATCGAAACTGCATACGGCAACAAGAATCAGTCCTGTTTACAGCGGACCGGTCATTCAGGTAAAAGACGCTTCAAAAAGCGTACCCGTAGCCGGAATGTTGCTGTCGAAAGAGCGGGACGCATTTGTTGAAAAAACAGAACATGAATACGAATCGCTGCGCGACGCATACAGCAAACGCATGAAATCGGTAAAATATCTTTCAATCGGGCAGGCAAGAGCAAACTCATTTAAACCCGCGCCCGCGCCATACGCGCTCCCCGACATGCGCGGCGTCAAAATCTTGCAGAACAGCGTCGCCGAACTGAGAAAACATATCGCATGGGAATATTTTTTCGGACTGTGGCAAATGAAACGCCCTTCGGCAAACGAAAATTCGCCGCAAAACAGAGAAGCTCTGAAACTTTGGGACGATGCCAACAAAATGCTCGACACAATGAACGCCTGCATCACGCCCAAAGCCGTTGTCGGCGTATTCCCTGCCTGCTCGTCGGGCGACGACATACGGGTTTTTGCCGACCGTGAATACACGTTTCACTTTCTTCGCAGTCAGGAAGACAGCGGCGAAGCGCAAAACCTGTGTCTCGCCGATTTTGTTGCGCCCGAAATCAGCGCGGGCGACTGTCTCGGCGCATTTGTTGCAAGCATCGGAGCCGGAATGGAACAGCTGCTGAACAGATACGGCGACGACGACTATTCCATCATCATGGCAAAAGCGCTCGCCGACCGTCTTGCCGAAGCATATTCCGAATTTATTCACCTGATGCTCTCGCGCCATAACGGAGACAGCGCCGCCGGCATACGTCCCGCGCCGGGCTATCCGTCGTCGCCAGACCACACCGAAAAGAAAATCCTGTTTCAAATGCTTGATGCTGAACGAAATACGGGCGCAGTATTGACGGAAAACTGCATGATGAAACCCTCAGCTTCGGTATGCGCACTCGTATTCTTCAATCCGCAAAGCAAATACTTTCACGTCGGAAAAATTTCAAAAGACCAGCTCGAAGACTACGCCCTCCGCAAAGGCATGAGTATCGAAGAGATTGAATTTTACTTAAAATCAAATCTGAACTATTAGCGACAATTAACAAGGGGGCATGCCCCCTTGTTAATTGTCTGCGAACAGGCATGACTTAATGCAGAAAATTATAATTGTCCCGATTTGACAGAGCAAAAATATCGAAGTAATGATTTTTTATTATTTTGAATACCAGAATATTATAAATAAAAAAATCATATTTTCCGTTTTTTAGCTATCTTTGTGGCGATTATTAAAATTGTATAGAAATGAAATTTGGTGTTGTAATATTTCCGGGTTCAAATTGCGACCACGACATGATTTATGCCTTTCAAAACATTATGGAACAGGAAGTTGTACCGCTGTGGCACAAGGAACGCTCGGTGCAGAATGTTGACGGAGTTTTGCTGCCCGGCGGATTTTCGTATGGCGACTATCTGCGCTCCGGAGCTTTGGCTCGATTTTCCCCGATAATGTCCGAAATTATTGATTTTGCAAACGATGGCGGTTTTGTTTTCGGAGTTTGCAACGGGTTTCAGATTTTATGCGAATCGGGCTTGTTGCCGGGTACGCTTTTGCACAATAACAGTCAAAAATTCATTTGCAAAAACACATACATAATCCCCGACGCAAAAAATACGCATTTAACGCAGTTTCTCGACTCTGCCCCACTGAAAATTCCTGTCGCGCACGGCGAAGGACGATACTACGCCTCTGCCGACACGCTTGCAGAAATACGCCGAAACGGACAGATTCTGTTCCGGTATTCAGACGAAAACGGAACAGTTTCGCAGGAAATAAACCCCAACGGTTCGGTCGAAAATATTGCGGGAGTATGCAACCTGCAAAGAAATGTTTACGGTATGATGCCGCACCCGGAACGCGCTGTCGATGAAGACCTTGGAAATACCGACGGCGTAAGAATATTCGCGTCGATTATTAAAATGATGACAAAATAGTTCAACATGCTGTTTAAGGACGTCGTCGGGCAGGACGAACTCAAAAAAAAACTTGTTGCAACGGTTACAGATAACCGCATAAGTCATGCCCAGCTGTTTGAAGGATTTGCAGGATACGGAGGCTTGCCCCTATCTATTGCATACGCCCAGTTTATTTCCTGCACCAACAGAACTGCTACCGACTCTTGCGGAACCTGTCCTTCGTGCGTGAAATACAGCAAACTGATACACCCAGACCTGCACTTCGTTTTTCCGGTAAACAAAACAGCCAAAACAGAAAAAGAAAAAGACAGACAGATAAGCGACCTGTTTTTGCAGGAATGGAGAAATATTGTACTGCAAAAAAAATATTTTTCGGAAATGGAGTGGTACAATGCTATTAACCTTGATGTACAGGGATTGATACGCATTGCTGAAGCTGACAGCATAATGTCGAAACTTAAATTGACAGCCTGTGAATCGAGCATGAAAATAATGATAATCTGGCTTCCAGAACGCATGAGACGCGAAGTGGCAAACAGCCTGCTGAAACTGATAGAAGAACCTCCGAAAGAAACACTGTTCCTGCTGGTTACAGAACATGCCGACGAAGTTTTGCCAACAATATATTCGCGTACTCAAAGAATTAAACTGTTACCGCTGGACGAAAAAGATACCGCACGCGCCCTCATAAACGATGGATACAGCGAAAAAGACGCCGCCGACGCTTCGCGACTGTGCGAAGGCAACTATCTGAACGCAAAAAAAATACTGACTGCCTCCGAAGCAGAAAAAGAATATTTTGAACTTTTCGTAACCCTTATGCGTCTGGCGCACGCCAACAGAATACTGGAACTGCTTGACTGGGCTGAAAATGCTGCAAAACTGAGCAAAGAAAAACAGAAAGCATTTCTCGTTTATGCCGAGCGAATGTTTCGAGAAAATTATATACTGAGCATAAACCCGAATATTGTGTATCTCAACAGCGCAGAACTCGAATGGTCAGGAAAATTTTACAGATATATTAAAACCGACTGTATCCACCTAATATACAGACATATCAACGACTGTATCCCGCAACTGGCGCAAAATGGAAATGCAAAAATAATTTTCACCGACCTTGCTCTGAAAATCAGAATGTGCATAGATTGATAAAGCTGTTGCACTGTTTGTTGAAGAGGCGATTTACTGCGCCCATGCGGATAGTGTGATGTTCCGTATTTTTGTTCATAATTGATAAGGAAATAAATCATAATTGTCTCATTTTTGGCTACATCATACTGAACACCATACCATTTGGGACATTTTAACTCCTGATTCGCATAGATTAGATTTATTAATTTGTTTCTGTTTTTAGAATCTTTACAATAGAGTTTATGTAAATTTATTTGAGTATATACGGCTTGAAAGCCAGAATTTTCATAACCGTATGTCGTTTGACATACGGACAAACATAATCCCCAATAACTGGCTGAAAGCCAGAACTTGAATATTTTCAGATCCACAGGGTTCTGCCTTTACAGGCAGCGTTATCGTCTCACTGTTTCTTCCGCCGGTCAACCACCGGCGGTTATGTAAATTATGGCTTTCAGCCAGATATATGCTTTCAAATAGCATATTTAATTTTACATTAACTCTAATAATCAATCTTTGCCTGATTATTGTATGAATTAACTGTTAGTGATATTTTTTTTAAATATATATACTCATTTACAGGAACTAAGTGTCCGATTTTTGTTAAATTATGAGTTAAAGCCTGTTTTTCAGAGAAGAATCAAAGTCGATTTTCGTACAGTAATGCAAATCAGGAGTTAAAAACGTTTTTTTTAGACGAATGGGCTAAATTTTCATAACCGCATACAAGCGAAGCGCGGTTTGCGGTAACACAATCGTTCTCATCTTTTGTTTATAAGCATCATGATGAAATATTAAACTTCGCTGTAAATAGTTTAACTAACGCTCATGCTAAATCTTTCAATACTAAAATAAAGGCGTTCAGAGCTTCTTTAAGAGGAATTACGGATATTAAATTCTTCCTTTTTAGATTCTCTAACATTTATGCTTAACACAGGGTTTTACGGGTGAGCCTTGCAGGCTCACCAGCAAAACCCTGTGTTTTATCTGAAAAAAAAATATTAACTTTGTGATTCAAAATAATGAATTATGTTACAGGAATTATTAAAGTATGTTCTACCGAAAGAAATAGTAGAAT
>JAIROW010000085.1 GCA_031257315.1 Prevotellaceae bacterium | reverse complement strand
CAATGCAAAATCTTTAATTCCGCACATTTGCTTGCGTCCAGACCTGTCAACTGATTATAACTGCAATCCAAATAAGATATCGCTGCAATTTTACTCAAATCCAGACTCTGCAACTGATTATAACTGCAATTCAGATAACCCAACGCCGTATTTTTGCTCAAATCCAAACTCTGTAACTGATTATCACTGCAATCCAGATAACCCAGCGCCGTATTTTTGCTCAAATCAAGGTTTGTCAACTTATTAGTGCCGCAATCAAGATAAACCAGCGCCGTGTTGCCGCTTACGTCCAAATCCAGAAGGTCAATAGCATCACCCCTGTCCAGCCCCGATATTTTTTCGCCAAGCGACAGTTCGGTAACATTTCCCTTTACGGTTACAGTAAAATTACTGGAAATACTGGAATAAACATGAGAACAGAAAGATACTGTTCCTGTAAGCTGAAAATCATCGCTTTTTCCATCTCCCCAGTCAACTGTTATCTTGCCCGAACCTGTTAAGCCGATTATTACATAATTAACTACCGGTTTAATTTTCATGGTCATTGTCGTAGCTTCTCCCTGAAAAGGAGTTTCAAGAACTGTAACAGAACATGTCGCCGATTTTCCTCCGGCAGTTAGCGTAACAGTGGCGTTTCCGACAGCAACTGCTGTAATTTCGCCGTCGCCGTTAACCGATGCTACTGTCGGCGTACTGCTTTTCCATTCAGATGTTACTTCCATGCCGGCAGGATTTATTGTTGCCGTAAGTTTTTCCTTTTGCCCGACAGCAAGCGTAACAGATTCTTTGTTAAACGATATGCTGCTGATTTGACTGTCGCCATCGTCATTTTTGTTTTCCTCATTTTTACCGCATCCGAACAGCGTTGCGCAGAGAAGCAACAAAACCGTGAATTTATTTTTAAACAGATTTCTCCTGATTGTACGGCTTTTCGGAATTGCCCCGTTTTTTTTAATGGTCACTGTCTCCATTGCGCCTAATCTGTTTGCGCTACTACAATTTATGAAATTTCTTTTCATGATATAATTATTATTGATTTAAAATTTTTACTTTTATCCGAGCTGTGGTTAAAACAGTACAGGAATTTTCGTTCCATTCTGTTTTGTGCATGACGGCTTTTCAGTAGAGTAACTCGCTGATTACCTCTCTCTCTCTCTCTCTCTCTCTCTCTCTCTCTCTCTCTCTCTCTCTCTCTCTCTCTCTCTGTAAAAATTGAACTGTACGTACAAAGCATATTCAGCCTGTCAAAAAAGACGGCTGTTAAACTTCTTCGAGCGATATATTCCAAAATTAGACGCATCAGTTACACTGTTTTTTTTACAATTTAAAAAACTTTACCATTTTTACATTCAAATATTCGGGTGCAAAGATAGATATTAATTTTTAATTTATGTTAAAAAAAATGCGTCAATAAATTTAATTTGTTTTACCATAATGTTTTAAACTGTTATAAATAATGCGAATCAGGAGTTAAAATGTCCCGATGGGACAAAATTTTCATAACCGCAGGCGAGCGATAGCGTTGCCTGCGTCTAAAAACGACAACAACAGACTGTCTGAAAGGCAGAACTCTATCGCAAAAGCATTAAAGTTTTGCCTTACAGGCAAAGATGAGAACGATTGTACTACCGCAAACCGCGCTTCGCTTGTTTGCGGTTATGAAAATTAAGCCCATTCGGGCTAAAAAATTAAAGTGTAGATATTAATATGCGAATCAGAAATAAAATGTCCCGCAGGGACAAAACTTTCATAACCGCAGGCGAGCGATAGCGTTGCCTGCGGTTAAAAACGACAACAACAGACTGCCTGAAAGGCAGAACTCTATCGCAAGAGAATTAGAGTTTTGCCTTACAGGCAAAGATGAGAACGATTGTGTAACCGCAAACCGCGCTTCGCTTGTTTGCGGTTATGAAAATTTAGCCCATTCGGGCTAAAAAATTAGAGTTTAGATATTACTTATGCGAATAAGGAGTTGAAATGTCCTGAAAGGACAAAACTTTCATAACCGCAGGCGAGCGATAGCGTTGCCTGCGTCTAAAAACGACAACAACTGACTGCCTGAAAGGCAGAACTCTATCGCAATAGAATTAAAGTTTTGACTTACAGGCAAAGATGAGAACGATTGAACTACCGCAAACCGCGCTTCGCTTGTTTGCGGTTATGAAAATTTAGCCCATTCGGGCTAAAATAACGTTTTCAACCCTTGATTCGCATAAATATGTTTTTTTTGCGTCTGTCATGTCGCGGATAAACGCTTTTGTACCGATAAAAAATTATGTAAACGAGTATTTAAAACCGTATAAGCATCTGTAATTTATGTTAAAAAGGGGCGTTTTATACTAAAAAATCAAATATTGGCAGTCATAATTTGCAGAAAGGTATTATCTTTGGCGCAAATTTTTGATGTATATTTAATAAGGTATAGATATTATGAAAAAGACATTGATTGCATTTTCAGTTACAATGATGTTGTCCGTAGTATTGTTTCTTGGAATAGGTTTGACGGGATGTGACTGGTTCAATACAAATGTACTTGGCAAGCAAAGCGTCGCCGAACAGGAAGCTCTCGAAGCAGAAGCTCTCGAACAGGCGCGAATGGACAGCATACGCAAAGCGGAAAGTGAGAACCTCGAAGCAATGAGAGCAAAAGAACGGGAACTCGAAGAGGCTTCAAATGCTGTAAAGCCATACCACATTATTGTCGGCGCTTTTGAAGAACCTCAAAATGCCGACAACATGGTTGAATTTTACAAATCTAAGGGTTTCAATCCCACAATGTTCGATTACGGCGGTCTGAGGCATGTTGCGGCTGCGTCTTTCCAAACCCAGTCCGAAGCCGACAGAGCTATGGAAGAATTGAACAATACGGACTACTGCGAAGAAGCCTGGATTTTTAAAAGGTAATTTTTTCATGTCGATGAGACGCTAAGTCTCAGAACTTTTGCCTCAAAAGCTCTGGCATTTTGAGAAAAAGGTTTAGTCGTTACAATAAGAACGACTAAACCTTTTTCTGCATTACAGGTAAAATCATGACGACTGATTGAACTGTCAGATTTTGAAAATGTTGACTTGGATGCCGGCATTTTATATTGTGTCTGTAATCAGCAAAATAAAAATCCATATCAGTAAATATTGGCACTGCTCGGACAACAGAGATGAACAAAAATTTTTCATTTCAAAAAAATTTCGTACCTTTGCGCCATGAAAAGGAGAATTGTCATATCATGGTTCTTGATGGCGGTATATTCGTTGCTGTTTGTTCATGCAATTGTTCCGCACGATCACTGTGTGCAGATTGCGTGCAGTGAAGTCGTGGTATGCGTGCATGACGGTGAACACGGTCATGGCGAGGCTCGCAGTCATGACGCGCCTCATTGTTGCCACGACATGGCGCAGTATGTCGGCAATAATATTCTTGCGGACAGAAGTCCTGTTGGGCAGCCCGTTTTTTTTCTTTTTCTGTTTTTCGGTCAGGTACAGATTTTCGACTTTTCGCCTGCGGTTTGCAATCTTAAAAGACAGGATTTTTATTTTACTCCGCTTAAAATTCCAAACCAGCTGGTCGAAGCCGTTCCGCTTCGCGCTCCTCCAATAGCTTGATTTTTTTGGGACAGACGTCCTTATAACGCTGCAATATTTGTATAATTTGCCGCGCAGATTTTTTATTTATATTATTTTAAAAAATTAAGCATATATTCAAATGATAAAAGTATATTTTTCAATCGCATTATGCGGAATAATGTTTGTTTCGTGCCACAGTCATCAGCATGAAGGCGAACACAATCATAATCATAATCACGATGACGCAAAACTTCAACTATCTGCATACGATTCGCAGTGGGAAGTCTATGCCGTAGCCGACCCGCTTGCAGCAGGACATGAGTCGGAAATTATGGCGCACTTTACGCTGCTCGAAAGTTTCAAGCCCGTCGAACAGGGCAGCGTACTTGCAACACTTACCGTCGGCGGCAAAAGCGTCAGTCAGATGCAGGACGAGCTTTCCGAGCCGGGCGTTTTTTTGTTTACGCTTACTCCCGAAACGGAAGGCGAGGGAGAGTTAGTTTTCACAATCAGTACCGACAGAGGTAAAAGCGAGCTTGTTATCCCGAATATCAAGGTTTTTGACGACCGCCACGAAGCAGAACACGCGGCAGAAGACGGCATGGTTACAAACAGTAACGCCGTTGCGTTCACCAAAGAGCAGTCGTGGAAAGTCAATTTTGCTACCGCGCAAGTCGTTTCCGGCAAATTCGGACAGGTTATTAAAACGGTGGCACGGGTGCAGTCTGCAACAGGCGACGAAACGGTTATTGCTGCCAAAACAGCCGGCGCGATACTGTTTTCGGGCGACAATATTGCCTTGGGCAAAGCCGTTTCAGCGGGGCAAAAACTTTTTACCGTTGCGAGCGGCGGATTTGCCGACAATAATATGAGCGTGCGCTACGCCGAAGCAAAAAACAACTACGAAAGGGCAAAAGCCGAGTACGACCGCTCCGTCGAACTGTCCAAAAACAGAATTGTATCTGAAAAGGAATTGCAGCAGGCGAAAACCGGCTACGAAAACGCCAAAGCTGTTTACAACAACATGCAGCGCAATTTTTCGGCAGATGGACAGAACGTTACAAGTCCGATAAGCGGTTTTGTCAAACAACTGAACGTACAGGCTGGACAGTTTGTTGAAGCTGGACAGACGCTGGCAACAGTGTCGAAAAACAAAACCCTGTTTCTGACTGCCAATATTTCGCCGAAATACATTTCCGTCCTTAACAGTATCCAGACGGCAAATATTCGCACAACCGACGGCAAAACCTTTTCGCTGGAAGAGCTGAACGGCAAACTTGCGTCATACGGCAAATCAGCCGAAGGCGACAACTTTCTGATTCCGGTAACTTTTCAGGTCGAGAACCGCGAGAATTTTGTATCCGGCGGTTTTGTCGATTTATACATCAAGACGCTGACAGACGCAAAAACGGTAAGCGTTCCCAAAGAAGCCCTGACCGAAGAAATGGGCAACTTCTTTGTCTATGTTCAACTAACGCCCGAACTGTTTGAAAAGCGTGAAGTTACCGTTGGCGCAACCGACGGCAGAAATACGGAAATAACAGGCGGACTTGCCGACGGCGAACGCATTGTTACACGGGGCGCGGCGCTGGTCAAGCTGGCTTCCGTTTCAGGAGCGCTGGATACTCATTCGGGACATGCTCATTAATAACAAAAAGAGAGTATAATCATGTTGAACAGTATCATTAAATTCTCCATAAACAACAAACTTTTTGTTTTGCTGGGCGCGGCAGTCCTTACCGTCGCAGGAATCTACACGGCGCGGGAAATGGACGTGGACGTATTCCCCGACCTCACCGCGCCAACCGTTGTGGTGATGACCGACGCGCACGGTATGGCAGCCGAAGAAGTGGAACGGCTTGTGTCGTTCCCGATAGAAACTGCCGTAAATGGCGCTACCGACGTGCGTCGCGTGCGTTCAACCTCGTTGCAGGGATATTCGTTTGTGTGGGTTGAGTTCGACTGGGGTACGGACATTTTCAAGGCGCGGCAAATTGTAAGCGAAAAAATGGTCGCTCTTGCAGGCGTCATGCCCGAAGGAGTTGTACCGGCGCTTGCCCCTCAGTCGAGCATTATGGGCGAAATTCTGTTTATCGGCTTGCAGGCTGACACAACTTCAATGATGGACTTGCGGACGCTTGCCGACTGGGTCGTCAAACCCGCAATTCTTGCTACGGGAGGAGTGTCGCAGGTAACAAATATTGGCGGCGACAGCAAACAGTATCAGGTGTTTGCAAATCCGCAGCTGATGCTCCACTACGGCGTTTCGCTTGACGAGATTGAGGCGGTCTGCCGCACAATGTCGGAAAATTCTGCCGGCGGCGTACTTCGCGAGTACGGCAACGAATATGCAGTGCGCGGCATTGCTCGCACCGCCGACGTCGAAAGTCTGGGCAAATCGGTGATTAAACTTCGCAACGGGTTGCCCGTTGTTCTTGCCGACGTTGCAGAAGTGAAGACCGGAGCGGCGCAAAAAATGGGCGAAGCCTCGCAAAACGCCAAGCCCGCCGTCATTCTTTCTGTTTCCAAGCAGCCCAGTATCAACACGCTTGAAGTTACTCGGAACATAGAACGGAATCTGGCTGAGCTGCAAAAATCGCTGCCTCCCGACGTACAAATGGATACGCAGATTTTTCGTCAGGGCGACTTCATTCAGTCGTCGGTAAACAATGTCGAAAAGGCTTTGATAGAGGGCGCGGCGCTGGTAATCGCAATTCTGTTCCTTTTTCTGGGCAGCTTTCGCACAACGGTCATATCCGTCATTGCCATTCCACTGTCGCTTTTAGGAACAATTATTGTGATGAAATTTCTTGGAATCAACATCAATACAATGACTTTGGGTGGAATGTGCATTGCCATCGGCTCGCTTGTTGACGACGCTATTATAGACGTCGAAAACGTGTATAAACGTCTGCGGCAGAATCACCGCAAACCCGCAGAAGAACGACAGTCGGCGTTTCAGGTGGTTTTCGATGGTTCGCGCGAAATCCGCGCTTCAATACTCAATGCAACATTTATTATTATAACGGCTTTCGTGCCGCTGTTTTTCCTTTCGGGAATGGAAGGACGAATGTTAAAACCGCTTGGAATTGCATACATCGTTTCGCTTTTCATGTCGCTCGCCGTTGCAATGACGGTTACGCCGCTGCTCTGCAAATTGATGCTTTCGGGCGACAGATATTTAAGCAAAAACGAAAAAGACAGCTGGATAAGCCGGACGCTGGCTGGCGTTTACCGGACGTCGCTGAAATGGACGTTGAAGCACGGGAAGGCGCTATTCTTTTCCACCGCCGTGCTGTTTGCCGCGACTGTCGTACTGTTTTTCACAATGGGACGCAGTTTCCTGCCCGAATTTAACGAGGGCGCTTTGACTATTTCTGCTGTCAGCAAACCCGGTATTTCGCTTGACGAAAATGCCCGTCTGGGAAATCTGATTGAAACCGAACTGTTGAAAATTCCCGAAATCACCGTTACAGCCCGCCGTACAGGACGCGGCGAACTCGACGAACACTCTCAGGCTATCAACAGCGCCGAAATCGACGTGAAATTCACGCTCGGCAACCGCAGCAAAGACATGTTTATGGAAGACGTGCGGGCAAAGCTGGCAGGCGTTCCGGGCATTGCAAGCACGGTCGGGCAGCCGCTCGGACACCGCATCGACCATATACTGTCGGGAACTCGCGCCAATATTGCCATTAAAATCTTCGGCGCTGATTTAAGCAAACTCTATGCTCTGGGAAACCAGATAAAAGCAGCTATTGAAAATATTGAAGGACTGGTTGACGCAGCCGTCGAGCAGCAGACCGAAACGCCGCAGCTGCAAATCCGCGCTAACCGCGACCGAATGATGTTTTATGGAGTTACCGTCGAACATTTCAACAGATTTGTCGAGCTGGCGTTTGCTGGCGAAAAAATCGGCGAAATATACGAAGGTCAGCGCAGTTTTGATTTGATTTTGCGGCTGAACGGAGATTATACGCAGTCAGCATCGTCCATTAAAACAGCGCTGATAGAAACCTCAACCGGCGGAAAAGTACCGTTGGAGGAAATTGCCGAAATCGTATCGGCAGGCGGACCCAACGCCATTTCGCGCGAGAACGTGCAGCGCAAAATAGTTGTATCGGCAAACGTTGCCGGACGCGATTTGCAGAGCGTCGTCGATGACATAAAGGCTGTAACTGACCGGCAAATCAAACTGCCCGAAGGATACCGCATCGAATACGGCGGACAGTTTGAAAGCGCCCGAAACGCCTCGCGCACGCTGGCGCTGGCAACGACGCTGGCAATTGCCGTCATTTTCCTTTTGCTTTATATGGAATTTAAAAGCGTCAGGCTGTCGGGAATCATACTGCTCAACCTGCCGCTGGCGCTGATTGGTGGCGTGTTTGCCGTATTTTTCACATCTGGAACTGTCAGTATTCCCTCAATCATAGGATTTATCACGCTGTTCGGCATTGCCACGCGAAACGGAATCCTGCTGGTATCGAATTACAGAATTTTGCAGGACAGGGGCGCGACGCTGTACAGCGCCATTACCGAAGGCTCTGCCGACAGACTCAATCCAATCCTGATGACAGCGCTGACGGCGGGGCTTGCTCTGATACCGATGGTGTTCAACGGCGACAAGGCTGGCAACGAAATCCAAAGCCCGATGGCGACGGTCATTCTTGGAGGACTGCTTACGTCAACGTTCCTGAATATGTATATTATTCCGATTGTTTACAGCTGGCTGTCCGGCAAAAAATTATCACAATGAAAAAAATAACAGTATCATTAATAGCCGCCATAATATATGTTTCCGGCATACAGGCGCAAAACATACAATCGACGCTGGAGCAGATCGAAGCAAACAGCGCCACGCTTGCCGCCATCAAAAAGCAGACGGAGGCGACAAAAGCAGCCCACCGAACGGGCATTTACCTGCCCGACCCCGAAGTGGAATTTAACTACCTGTGGGGCAGTCCGGCAGCAACCGGCAACCGCACGGATTTGAACGTCATGCAGTCTTTCGATTTTCCGACAGCGTATCTCTACAAACGCAAAATCGCCGAAGGCAAAGCCGCGCAGGTCGATTTGCAGTATGCCGTCGAACGTAAATCGCTGCTGCTGCAAGCCCGCAAAATATGTATCGAACTGGTTTACCGTAACGCGCTGCAAGCCGAACTGAACAAACGTATGCAAAATGCCGAAAGCATCGCCGCCGCATGGCAGGCAAAGTTTGACAGGGGCGAAACCGGAATCCTTGAACTCAATAAGGCAAAACTGAACCTGCTGAACGCGCGGACGGAAAGCGCAAACAGCAACGTCGAGCGCGAAGCCCTGCTTGCCGAACTTGTCCGTCTGAACGGTGGGAAGGCAATCGTATTCAGCGACAGCGTTTACGAAAACACGTCATTGCCGGCTGATTTTGACGAATGGTATGCAAACGCCGAAGCCGCCAGTCCTGCATTGCAGCAGCTTTCGCAGGAACTGGAAATCAGCAGGAGGCAGGTGCAGCTGAACAAAGCGCAGAGTTTGCCCAAATTTTCGGCAGGATACACAAGCGAACGCATCGCAGGGACAACCTTGCAGGGCATTGGCGCAGGAATTTCCATTCCACTTTGGGAAAACAAAAACACGGTCAGAGCAGCCAGAGCGCAGACCGTCGCCCTGCAATTTGCCGAAGCAGACGCAAAAACGCAGTTTT
Source organism: Prevotellaceae bacterium (assembly GCA_031257315.1). Lineage (GTDB taxonomy): Bacteria > Bacteroidota > Bacteroidia > Bacteroidales > UBA932 > JAIRLF01. The sequence continues at coordinate 18,058 of JAIROW010000085.1, read as the reverse complement.
ACAGCGTTCTGAAACTTCAATACGCCAAAGCCCGCAGCCTTCAGCGTCTCGCCGACGACTACCGTCAATCGCTGCAAACAGTCAGCAACGCCGACCTGCTGCTAATTGCTCTTGAAAGCGGACAGATTTCACTGATTGAATACGTGATGGAGCAGACAGTCAGTTACGATGCCGTCAACCGAATGTTTGAAACGGAGCGCGACTTCCAAATATCGCTCGCGGAACTGATGCAGTGGGACGCAGGACAATAGAATGTCCTTTTGATTTTGAACCGATATATTGAGACTGTCCAAAAAGTCGCCCTGCATTATCTGCATGCTGAAAATCTTTTTTTGGACAGTCTTTCTTTCAAAAAGGGTTAACCCTTTTACTCAAAACCATTAACCCTTTTACAAAAAAGGGTTAACCCTTTTACCCAAAACCATTAACCCTTTTACTCAAAAGGGTTAACCCTTTTTTACCGACCCATTAACCATTTAATTTACAGGATTTTTCACTGCTATGAAGACACTAATTTCAAGCCAGTTTATACAAACATAAAATTACTCTTTTTGTGGACAGCCCCCTAATGTTTTTTAATTCTGTTAATCGTCCAGTTCGCTGAACAGTTTCAATTTTCTGTCCTTTTCGGAAAGTATAAGCAGGCTTTCGTCAATTTTCCAGTCAATAGCCAGACTGGTATCGTTGAAATATATACCTGATTCGTTTTGAGGCGAATAGATATTGTCAACCTTGTATGAAAAAACGGTATCATTCTTTAAAACGACAAAACCGTGAGCCATTCCTCTGGGTACAAACAGCTGGTGTTTATTGTCTTCCGAAAGTTCAAGTGAAAAATGCCTGCCAAAAGTGGGCGAATCTCGCCGTATATCGACAATAACGTCCAGTACAGCCCCTTTTATTACTCTGACTAATTTTGCCTGAGCGTATTTCCCTTTCTGAAAATGCAAGCCTCTGACAACTCCGAACGACGACATTGATTCGTTATCCTGAATAAAATCAACCCGACCGATATGTTTTTCAAACTCGGATTTTTTAAATGTTTCGCAGAAATAGCCTCTTCCATCTCCGAAAACTTCGGGTTTTACAACAAATGCTCCCTTGATAGGCGTTTCTTCAAATTTCATTTTGTAAAATATTTATAAACGACTGCGTACAGTTTATTTTATTGCAGTTTTCTTTTTACCGATACTTCTTCGTAGGATTCGATTATGTCGCCGATTTTTATATCGTTGAAATTTTCGACGTTCAAACCGCAGTCGTATCCGGCGTTTACTTCCTTAACATCGTCTTTGAAGCGTTTCAGCGAACCCAGCGAACCGGTATATACCACTATGCCGTCGCGAATTATGCGGATTTTTGATGTTCTGGCGATTTTTCCGTCGCGCACAATACAGCCTGCGACTGTTCCAACTTTTGCGATTTTGAAGATTTCGAGAACTTCGACGTTTGAAGTAATTTCTTCTCTGATTTCTGGAGCCAGCATACCTTCGATACCGTCTTTTATTTCGTTGATAGCGTCGTAAATAACCGAATAGAGCCGTATTTCGATTTCTTCTTTTTCGGCAAGTTTTCGCGCTCCGCCGGAGGGACGCACCTGAAATCCGACAATAATTGCATTAGAAGCGGCGGCAAGCAGTACGTCCGATTCGGAAACCGCACCCACAGCTTTGTGTATAATGTTTACCTGCACTTCTTCCGTCGAAAGTTTTATAAGCGAATCGGATATTGCCTCTATCGAGCCGTCGAAATCTGCCTTGACAATAATATTCAGTTCCTTAAACGAACCGATTGCAATTCTTCGTCCGATTTCTTCCAGCGTTATATGTTTTTTTGTTCTAATATCCTGTATTCTGATAAGCTGTTCGCGTTTATTGGCTATTTCACGCGCTTCCTTGTCGTCGTTCATAACGTTGAAAGTTTCGCCTGCTGCCGGAGCGCCGTTAAGTCCAAGCACAAGAACCGGAGTTGAAGGTCCGGCTTCGGTCAGACGGTTTCCGCGTTCGTTAAACATAGCCTTGACCTTTCCGGTATAGGTTCCGGCAAGAACCACGTCGCCGGGTTTCAGAGTTCCGCTCTGCACCAGAAGTGTTGTAACATAGCCTCTTCCCTTGTCGAGCGACGATTCTATAACAGTGCCGACAGCTTTTTTGTCTGGATTTGCTTTCAGTTCGAGAAGTTCTGCTTCGAGCAAAACTTTTTCCAGAAGTTTATCGACATTAAGCCCCTGTTTTGCAGCAATTTCCTGACTTTGATATTTTCCGCCCCATTCTTCGAGCAGATAGTTCATGTTTGCGAGCTGTTCGCGAATTTTTTCGGCATTTGCGCCCGGCTTGTCTATTTTGTTTATTGCAAATATCATTGGAACGCCAGCTGCAACTGCGTGATTTATAGCTTCTACGGTTTGCGGCATAACGGCGTCGTCGGCTGCGACGATGATAATTGCGACGTCGGTAATTTTTGCTCCACGCGCACGCATGGCTGTAAATGCTTCATGTCCGGGAGTATCGAGGAACGTGATTCGCTGCCCTCCGTCCAGTTCGACGCTGTAAGCTCCGATATGCTGGGTTATACCTCCCGCTTCGCCAGCTATAACGTTGGTTTTCCGTATATTGTCGAGAAGAGAGGTTTTACCGTGGTCAACATGTCCCATGACGGTAATAATTGGAGGACGCGGCAGCATGTCTTCTTCACTGTCAATTTCTGCTTCGATACTGTCGCGCAAATCTGCGGTAATAAATTCAACCAGATAGCCAAATTCTTCGGCTACAAGCACAAGCGCCTCTGCATCAAGTCGCTGATTGATAGAAACCATCAATCCAAGATTCATACAGGCGCCTATTACTTTTACCACAGGAGTATCCATCATTGTCGCCAGTTCGTTTACGGTAACAAATTCGGTTACTTTCAGAATATTGCTTGCAATTTTTTGGAGTTCGCGTTCCTCCATTGCCTTTTGGCTTACTGCGTCTCGTTTTTCGCGACGGTATTTTGAACTCTTGGTTTTACCCTTTCCTGCTGTTAAGCGGGCAAGCGTATCTTTAACCTGACGTTGAACGGCGTCTTCGTCAACAACTTTGCGATGCAAAATTGGTTTGAATTTTTCTCTCCGTTTTTCCTTCTCTTTGCTGTCTTTGCTGTCCTTATCCTTTTTCGGTTTCAGAACAATATTTTTGTTATACCGTTCTTTTCTTGCCTTGATTTCTTCGTCAACATTGACTTTGCCGTCTTTTTTGATGCGTTGCCTCTTTTTTCTGTTTATACTGTCGCGATCTCTGTTTGCGTTATCCGACGATGGTTTTCGGTTAAACTGATTGAGGTCGATTTTTCCAATCACATTCGGACCCGACAACTGTTCAACTTTTGTCTTGATAAATTCAGGCTCGACTTTTACTGTCGGCAATTTTTCTTCTTTCTTTTTCTTTTTTGTATCCTTTACTTCACCGCGCATTGCGAGCTTCGCCTGTTCCTTGACAGGATTTTTGTCCTGCTGCTGATTTTGTCGGTTTGGCTGATTCTGCTGTTTCGACTGTTTCGGCAGCCCTTGTTGACCTTGCTGCTTTTGCTGACCGCCCTGCTGTTTTTGCTGCTGACCGTCTTTCTTTCTTTCTTTTTCTCTCTTTTTCTTTGGTTTGTTAAGTGAACTCAAATCTACCTTATCAATAATTTTCAGTCCTGCCAAAGTCTGTTTTTCTATAACAGCTTCCATCTTTTTTTCTTTTGGTTGCTCTGCGACGACTGTCGGTTCGGTTTTTTCCACAACCTTTTCTTCGGTTTTTGTCTCAACCGGTTTTATAATCTTTTCTTCGGTTTTTGTTTCGACCGGTTTTACAATTTTATTTTCAACCGGTTGTTTTTCAACTGTTTTCTCGACCGATTTTACAATTTTTTCTTCGAGCTTTTTTTCTGCGGGCTGTTCCGGCTGTTTTACTTCCTGAGGCTGTTTAATTTCCCTTTCCACAACAGGCTGAGTATTTGATTTATGAGTTTTACCCGATAACTGATCATCGCTGAGCTGCCCGACAATTTTGGGACCGCGCAACTCAACCGTATTTATTGTTATAAATAAGTCCTTTGCTTCTTCCGGTTCATCGTCCTTTTTATCCTTATATTTATCGGAAACAGAGACTACTGACGCTCCACCCATTTTGACAGGTATTTTTTTCGACGCTTCTTTGATGTCATGCTCTTTTCCGAACTCGGCTCTAATCAAACCATAAACATCTTCCGAAACCTTTCCGTTTGGATTGGCTTCCGCTCCAATGCCTTTTTTCTTTAAAAATTCAACAAGGGTGGATATACCTATGTTAAATTCTTTCAGTATTTTACTTATTCTGATACTATTCATTTGCAGGAAAGCCTTATTATAAAATAATATTTATTAATCAAATCTTTTTTGTTTATTCAAATTCTGTCTTGAATATTTTAATCAGCTTGTCAACAGTTTCTTCTTCAAAATCTGTTCTGCGAATCAATTCATCGACAGGTATTTTCAGCACGCTTTTAGCCGTGTCGCAGCCGATGCTTTTCAGCACGTCGATTATCCAAGAATCGATTTCGTCGCTAAATTCATCAAGATCAACGTCTTCATCTTCCTCAACTTCGTCGCGATATACGTCGATTTCGTAGCCCACAAGCTGGCTGGCGAGTCTGATATTCAAGCCGTTTTTACCTATTGCAAGCGAAACTTCGTTTGGTTTCAGAAAAACGTCTGCCCGTTTCGTTGTTTCGTTTATTTTTATCGACGTAACTTTTGCCGGATTTAAAGATCTCTGTATCAGCAGCTGACTGTTTGTGGTATAATTTATTACGTCAATGTTTTCGTTTCGCAGTTCTCTCACAATAGAATGGATACGCGAGCCTTTGACGCCCACGCAGGCGCCTACAGGGTCTATACGGTCGTCATACGATTCGACGGTAATTTTCGCTCTTTCGCCCGGCGCTCTTACAACTTTTTTAATGGTAATCAAGCCGTCAAGAATTTCGGGAACTTCCTGTTCAAAAAGCCGTTCCAGAAATATCGGCGAAGTTCGCGACAGAATAACCAGCGGGGTATTGTTTCGCATTTCAACTTGTAGTACAATGGCTCTGACTGTGTCGCCCTTGCGAAATCTGTCGTCGGGAATCTGCTCGCTTCTGGGCAATATCAGTTCGTTGCCTTCATCGTCCATAATCAGAACTTCTTTTTTCCATGCCTGGTATATTTCTCCGACAACAATATCTCCTACCCGTTCTTTATATTTGTTAAAAATATTGGCTTTTTCCAAATCCAGAATTCTTCCTGCAAGATTCTGTCTCAACGACAGTATCGCTCTCCGTCCAAACGATTCCAGTTTTACTTCTTCCGAGACGTCTTCGCCCAGTTCGTATGAATCGTCTATTTTTTTTGCATCGGCAAGGGAAATCTGGGTGTTTTCATCAATAACCCTCTCAACCACAGTACGGTTGCGCCATATTTCAAAATCGCCCTTGTCAATATTTATAATTATGTCATAGTTTTCGTCGGAACCGTACATTTTGGTCATCATTCCGCGAAAAACATCTTCCAGAACGCTCATCATCGTTGGTCTGTCAATGTTTTTCAGTTCTTTAAACTCCGAAAAAGTGCTAATTAAATCCATAATTTTTTATTTTAGCAAATATTATACTATAATTTTACTGCCGGTTTTGTTGTTTTGATTAAATCGAAAGCGATTTTTTCTTTTCGGAGTATTTTTTTTGCTTTTTTTACTCCTGCTTCCTTCAATTTCGCTTCATACTCAAATTCCAGAGCATCGTCGTCAATCGAAATCAAAACGCCTTTATGCTTTTCGCCCGATTTCAGAACGATTTCCACTTCTTTGCCTGTATATTTCAGATACTGGCGTTTCATTTTTAAAGGCTCGTTTAATCCGGCTGAATAAACGCTGACTTCAAAATCTTCTTCTCCAAGTTGTTCCAGATAGTTGCAAACAGCCCTGTTTAAGTCTGCACAGTTTTCAACGCTTACTGCGCTGTCGCTGTCCAGTACAACTGTTACAATATTTCCGGCTTTTACAGACACGTCAATAATAAACTTGTCGGTTTCACTGATGTTTTTTTCGACTATTTCCTTTATCAATTCAATGTCTATCATAACTTTGTAATATTAGAGGGGAGCTTTTGCTCCCCTCTTTGCGCTGCAAAGGTAATATTAATAATTTAAAGCAGAAAATTAATTTTATAAAAGTTCACAGCTCCGACGTGGAACAGTGCGTGTTAAATTACTGAAAACAAGCATTTTTATTCAATAAAACAAAAAATTTAAAACAGACATTTTTCAGATGTTGAAATTGGCGATAATGATAATAATGTTCAAAAAAATTTGGACATAAACCAAATCTTTATAAAAAAAATTTCAGATTTCTATTTTTAAAATAATTTTAAAATTTCGCCCTGGCATTGGATAATTCAGCACCACGTCATAGTACTGGTTAAGAATGTTATTCACTTCTGCCGAAAGACGGCATTTTATTTTCCGGTAACTGAACATTTTCCCGACCGTCAAATCGTGCGTGTACCATGGCTGTTCGTAGTTTTCGCGAATATTCGACGAATTGTGATACCGCTCGCCGACATAGATAAAACTGTAATTCAAATCCCACGTCCGCCACGCGATACTGGCGATTGCCGAGCCGTTGTGCCATGGAATATAGGCAATCTGGCTGCCGTAACTGCCCGATACGGGGTCGTTGTCCTTCGGATTGCTGAAATCCTGCGCCCGCTGAAACGTATAGTTCAAATGCAGGGAGGCAACGCACTGTTTTCCGGCAATTTTTCCTAACCGTGTTTCCGCGCGTCCCGAAAAATCGACGCCGCGAATTTCTACGTATCCGAGATTCATCATCATCCATCGATACTGTCCGTTGCCTTTGGGAATGGCGACAATTTTGTCCGTAACTTCGTTGTAATAAGCATCGACACGGAAATTCAGATGATTTACCGTTCCCTTTTTGAAATATTTATCATATTGAAAACCAATATTATACTGTACAGTATATTCGGGACGAAGTTTAATATTTCCAATGTCGGTATAATACAAATCGTTGAAAGTGGGCATACGGAAAATGCGTTTGTAGAAAATGCGCAAGTTAAAATCATGGCGCATGAAAGGTTTATATGACAGAAAGACGGCAGGCGTGTATTCCGATTTGTCGGCAGGTTTTTCGGCGTTTTGCTGTTCAACGTTTTCAAAAACAAACGACCCCAGAACGCTTGCCTGCGCTTTCAGCCTGCGCCATTCAAAAGCTGTTGCAAGCGCCGCAAGCAGAGTATTCCGCGTGGGATAAACAAAATTTTTCAAATTGGACGTCAGTGTATTATATTGATAATCAACAGAAAAATTTATATCCCAGTTTTGCAGAAACGAATATTTGTTGGCAATGGAAGCATAAAACTCCTTCTGACAAAAAGAATTGTCAATATACATCAAAGTTGTGTCGGGATTGAGATAGCGCATCCAGTCGCTGGCATATTTTATATTTAACAGCAATTCATCGTTTTTTGGCAGCGGAATAATATTTTTTGACGAAAACTGGGCAAAGAAATTCCTGTCCCACTGCCGCTGCGAGCGTTTCCAGACGTTATTGACGATTGCGCCCGGAATACCTTTTTCCGAATCGTAGAAATAGGCTTTGGCGTGCCAGTAACCATTTGCTGTATAGCCGTTTATACCGCCTTCAAAACGTAGCGAGCGAATATCGCCATTTTGACGGACGGCTGTCGTATCCCATGCCACCGTTTTGTCGGGCAACACTTTACGGTAGCGAAACGGATATTTTCCCGACGAATAAATGTATTCGGCATTGAGAGACGACGAAATGTTTTTACTGATTTTCTGTTCCCACAAAACGGAAGGATTGAGCAAATCGAACGAGCCGGAGCGAAAAAATGTTTTAATATTGGTTTTCTCTTTTCCGGAAAATTGTGGACGGCGCGTGCGAAGGTAAATCGTTCCCGCCGAGCCGAAATCCTTTGCTGATTGGAAGATTTCGCTTTTTTGACCGTTGTAGAGCGATATTTCTTCAATATTGTCCAGCGAAAATTTACCCAGATCAATCTGTCCGTTCTGAGCGTTTCCAAGCTGGATACCGTCGTAAAAAACGCCGAGATGATTTGTTCCCATGCTGCGAATATCAACGGTTTTCAAGCCGCCGACGCCACCGTAATCCTTAATTTGCACGCCCGAAAAATAGCGGATAGCATCGGCTACCGAAAAACTGCTCAACGCTTCCAGTTTTTCGCCCGCAAGCCGTTGAGACGGAATTACTTCGCGATAACGATCGAGGCGATTGGCTACAATTGTTACCTCGTCCAGCTGCTGGATACTGTCAAGTTTGCTTTGCGCAAACGCCGCCGTGTGCAGCGAAATCAGTAGCCCTGTACATAACGTTCTGTATAAAAACATAAAAAGCCGTTTAAATAATTATTAAACAGGCGTCAAACAATAAAAATCGGGGATAAACGCGCACAGAATATTCTGCCATGTTTGTCGCCGGCTTTATTCCTCGAAAGCCTTAAACGTTTACCTTTCTTCCCTTTTTGATACTCTTTCCAAAAAAGGATAGAGCCTGCGGAAGATTGGTTTTAATTCTGGCAGGTCTTCTGACTTGCTCCATCTTTAAACTTCCTTCCCGTTCTTTTTCGGAACAGTGGAAAAAGTATTGTTCAAAGACATTTGGCGGAGCTTACAGCAGCGGGGCTGTTCAGGATTTTCACCTGATTCCCTTTTCAATGCGTTTCCCAAAAAGGAACAGCATCACCAAAACCGGCTGCAAAGATAAGCATTTTTTTTTGATGCGGGAAAAATATCATTTTAAAATTGTCGGGGTGCAAATCAAATTGTCGTATCGTTAAAGTACACATTTTATACTCTTTTATAAATGAAAATAATTTTAGCGGTTATTGCAAGGTGTCAAATCAAACTGTCGTATGCGGTTTTTTAAATCCAACAATCGGATTAATGATGTTTTTTGACTGTTGCACCATTTATTGTTTCAGAGATGAATCGCTGTTATTTGTACATTTTTATTAACACAAAGTTAAGTCTTTCTTTCGATTATGAAAAAACACCTCTTTCAGGCTGGTTGCGACAGTTTGATTTCTACCCGTTTGCAGCGTCATTCCGCCGACTGTATTTTTTCTACAATAATGTTGAACAGCTCCATGTTTGTCTGTTCAGATAATTCTTTGAACTTTGGAGCGTAGTCTTTTGGGAAACTTTTCCAGAGGTCGCTCTCGTGCAGTTTGTGGTAATAATAATAAGAGCCGGTTCTAACTTTTGACGCCATTAAATATATCGTTTCAAAACAGTCTGGCAGTTTTCGCTTTATCATTAATTTATACAGTACGATAGCCTCTGTCGGATTAATTTTTCCGGTCAGATAAACCATAAGTTCATCAAATTTTTCACACCTGTCAGGTTCGCAGGCGTCGATTATTTCAAGTGCGCAGTCAAATCTGTAATCCCATTTTATATTGCCTTTAAATATTTCGTAAATCTTTGGTATCCAGCGTTGACACAGTTGATTGCCGGATAAAAGAAAATGTAAATCTCCGGCATGAATGATTTTTTTATCAAACGCGGGAGCAAACAAATCATAGATTTTTTCTTTTGAATAACCGTTTTCACTGGCTTTATGCAGAAATTTTCGACAGAAAACTTCTTTCCATGCAGCGTCCGGCATTTCTAATCTGCTGTGCGTATAAAAATTCAGGACTTTTTCGTTATCGAAAGAATCAAGACTGGCGCTTATTGCATCTGTCAAAGAATCAATGTTATAGCTCGACGCATTTTTTCTGGAAGAAAGTATTTCACTGAATTTCTTGCCGTTGAATATTTTATCGAAAAATTCAATTATCTGTTCATTGTTTTTGTTTGCAAGAATACCGATTTCAATTGACAGTTTATTGAATTTGTCGATAAATTGCTTGTTGTCGGCGTCTTTTTCTAACGAAACAAATTCATCCAGCGTCCTGATAATCTGATTAAAAACTTCCGGAAAAAAAAATGGAAGCCTTGTTGAGGCTAATGCGCAGGCAATGGCTGGAAGACTGGTTTTATTTTTGTTTTTTATATAGACGTCTTTCAGTTTTTCCAGACTGTTTCTTGTGTTCATCTTAGCCAGAGCCTGATAAGCCGCTTCTCTGACCTGTTTATTTTTATCGTCGGCTAATTCGATGATAAGCTGTTCGTTAGCTATATTGTCGCTCAATATATTGACGGCTTCGGCTTGAAGATTTGGACAGGACAGGGACATAATTTTATCGACGGTTTCCTGTAATTTTTCGTATTTTAATTTATTCAGCAAACGAAGTCTTCTGACGTTTTCTGCTCGGTCTTCAAAAGTGAAATTCTGAATCAGGAATGAAACAACAGGTTTTCCGATGAATGGAATCACTGTTTTTTCTACATAATCAGCCAGTTCGGAATATTTGTCTCCCAGCGCCAGAACCAGATAATGGAATGTGCGCGAGTCTTCAAATATTTTTCTTTCAAAAGCGTCTTTCAATACTTCCAACCGTCCTGAACTGCTTACAGTTAAAGCCTCTATTACCGGTTTAAGCTGCATGTATGAATGATTTGTATTTACATTATTTATGTCAACTGTGGGTTGTTGAATTTTTTCTTCAACGTCTGCTTCTACCGTTTCGCCCTGTGTATAAAGTACAGAATAGAGCAATGTTGATATTGCCGTCAATTTTTCGGCAGACTGTTGAATATCAGCATCGAGCAGTTCTTCCAGATCGGAAGCTATTTTTTTGAAAACGGGAGCTTTTTCGCCCAGTTTATTGAAAACGGGAATGAATTTCTGTATGCGCGGGTCGCCTTTTGAAAATTTACTTCCGGCGATAAAAAGCCGGTTGGTTTCCTGCTGTAAATCGTATAACGCTTGAATTTTCATTTTTTATGTGAATTTAAATCTTAAATTAATCTTAATATAACAGTCGGATAATTTTTTCGGAGGTAATCAGCGACAGGGGATAAACGGAGAACAAGCCTGTTTTCACGTCGTTATTAACCATTGCCAAAAGCGATAAACCTCTTGCATCTGCCGGAAGAATTGATTTTAACTGAGTTTCTGCCGAAACCTCAGATTTTTCCATGTCGCAAACTGTCAGTTTATTTCCATGTCTGTCTTTTATTACAGAATGATCGCCGGCAATGTATGAGCTGTGAAGAGACAGCAGTATCACCGGACGTTTATCCGTTAATGGATTTTTGATGCTGTTTTTCACTGTTTTGACTGTTTCGGCGTAATTTTCCGCCGCAAATGTTTGGATTTTTTCCAAATCATTTCTGTCCGGTCTGCGTGATTTTTCTGTTCCGTTTTCCCAGCGGATGCGCGGATTTATATCTCCGGGGTAGATAAACAGTTCTTTGATTTGCAGTATATTAAACTCACTGTTATCGCTTTTAATGTATTTTGCGGCTCTGTACGGTCTGTAATTTTTAGTTTTATAAATTTTACCGGATTTCAGATTAAGCCATACGCCTTCATCGACGTATTCACGTCTTGCCTGATTGTCGTAACAGTTGAATGAAAGCTGCAATATTTCCGCATTTTCTTCCCAAAGTCCCAGCTGCATCAGTTCGGTCAGTTTCCACACGGTTCCTGTCTGTTCTTCGATTGCAGAACTGATTTCCGGCGGCATGTCGGGATTTTCCCTGCGTTTTTGCAGATATTCCGTACTTTTACGCAACAGCGCCGAAATGTAGTTAATCTGGTCTATAACGGCTGTATATTCTTCATTTTTAACATTTTCCAGTTCGAGCCAGAGGTTGTTGAAAGCGTTTTGTATGCCTGCAATATAGTAATTGCCCAGCTCCTTGCTTTGTTCCCGCAGAGTTTGAAAAACTTTTGCGTCGATTGACGATAAACCCTGCTGAACAATATTTTTCATGATTTTGTCGGCAATTTCAATTCCCGAAAGTTGTGCGTCAATTTTTTTGACAAGCGTATTTTTATTTACAGCTTTGGGGGATACCGTTTTCTCCCGAATCTGTTCTTTTTCCTGATTTTTTTTCTGTTGTCTCTGTTCAATTTTTCCTCTTTTGGATATAATATCTTCGGAAATTTCGGCAGTCGTAAACACATTCCCCTTTTCGTATGCGTACAGCAGTCCAAGTACATGTTTACATGGACGTTGCATACTGGGACAGTTGCATCGCAGCATGGGATTGCACTCATCGACATAATCGGCAGAACAGAGATACGGGGCTTTTCCGCTGCCGGCACATTCGCCCCATATAAGCGTTTTATCGGCTGAAATCCGAAGATTTGAAAATTTATTTTTACCGACCAAATCGCGTCCGTTTTGAGCAGCCTTCGCATTAGTGGCTAATTCTTCAATTGTTTTTTGGGTTATATTCATTTTAACCTCCGATACTGATTTGTTTTAACTAATATTTTGACAAAAATAGATAATTTTTTTGAATTACGCGAATACTGCTCGCCTGTTCAAAAAAATTTGATGCGCCATGAAAATATTCGGTAACTCAGTAAACGACAAATTTAATTTCTTATAAAATACAGAAACGGGCAAAGCTTTTATGTTTTTACGGTCATAAATTGCTGGTTTTTAATGATTTGAAAAAACTGTTTAGAGTTTCAAAATAAAAATTTAATTTTGCAGCCTGAAAAATTAGTGTAAAAATGCTTGTAGAACACAAAATAAAGTTATTCTCAGGGAGAAAGAGTACTGATCTGGCGAAAAAAATTGCCGAAAGTTTCGGAACAGAATTGGGAGTATCGTCGGTTATAAATTTTAAGGACGGCGAATTTCAAGCCTCGTATGACGAGAGCGTGCGCGGAGCGACCGTTTTTATAATCCAGTCAACCTGTCCGCCAAGCGATAACCTGATGGAACTGTTGCTGATGATTGACGCTGCACGAAGAGCTTCCGCCTATAAAATTGTGGCTGTAATGCCATATTTTGGCTGGGCAAGACAGGACAGGAAAGATAAACCGCGAGTTTCTATCGGAGCAAAACTTGTGGCAGACATGCTCGAAGTTGCCGGCGCTGACCGCGTGATGACCATCGACCTGCACGCAGACCAGATTCAGGGATTTTTCTCCGTGCCGGTTGACCACATTTATGCAAGTTCGCTGTTTTTACCTTATATAAGAAGTCTGAACATCGAAAACCTTGCGCTTGCAGCCCCCGACATGGGCGGCGCAAAACGCGCCAGCACTTATGCAAAAGTACTGAACTGTCCGGTAATAATCTGTCATAAAACGAGGTCGAAGGAAAATCAGGTCGAAAAAATTACTGCAATCGGCGACGTTAAAGATAAAAATATTATAATTTTAGACGATATGATTGATACTGCCGGTACAATTACCATAGCTGCGGATATGATGATGAAAAAAAAGGCTGCCAGCGTAAAAGCAATTGCCACTCACGCCCTGCTGTCGGGACCGGCGTCTCAGCGAATATCAGAATCGGCTTTACAGGAGGTAATGATAACGGATACGATACCGGTGAACGTCAACAACCTGTCGTGTAAAAACAAAATAAAAATACTGTCTGTAGCCAATCTGTTTGCCGATGTTATACGCAAGGTATATGAATGTAAATCAATCAGTTCAACGTTTGTAATGTAAAATGAAACAAACCGGAATAGGGCTGTACGGCAGAACTTTCGGCAGCGAATATTCGGAAAAATTGAAAACCCTGTTTGCCGTTTTGAAAAAAAATTCGGCAGCCATACATGTCTATTCGCCTTTTTTAGAATGTATTAAACAGACGATTGATGCAAACGGCATTGAATGTGAGCGTTTTTCGCAGTCAGACAGTTTTGTTTTGAAAAATCTTGACTGTTTGCTGAGCATCGGCGGCGACGGCACGTTTCTCGAAGCGTCGAGATTTGCAATAGAACACGAAATCCCGATTCTTGGAATAAATTTCGGACGGCTTGGGTTTCTGGCACAGGTTTCGTCGGAAGAAATTGAACCGGCTCTCGAAAAAGTATTCAACAAAAGTTATATAATAGAACAGCGCAGTCTGCTAAGCGTTTACGGCGAAAATGGCGCGATGCTCCATTCCGGCGCAGTCAACGAAGTCTCGATACAGCGAAGTACGCCGACAATGCTTAAAACAACCGTCAGGGTAAACGGCGAACTGATGTCGTCGTACTGGTCTGACGGAATACTTGTTTCTACGCCTACCGGCTCGACTGCCTACTCTTTAAGCCTTGGAGGTCCGGTACTTACGCCGGAAAATCAGAGTTTTGTTATCACACCCGTAGCGCCGCACAATCTTAACATAAGACCGATAATAATTTCCGACAGTTCGGAAATAGTTATAGAGGCTGAAACAAGGAAGGGAAATTCCATTTTATGTATGGATAATATGATGGTTACAATGCCTTCAAAGACAAAACTGTGCATAAAAAAGTCTCAAAATGTGTTAAGTTTTATTAAATTAAGCGGCAGCAATTTTTTCAAAACCCTTCATTCAAAGCTAAATTGGGGATTCGACCCGAGAAATTAAAAATTGATGCGTTTTTTCAACAAACAATAATAACTACCTTTGTAGCGTCATTTTAAGTATTTGTCGGAATGAAGAAGTTTGTAATTACATGTCTTTTTATTGCAGGTATAACATTATCTGTTTCAGCGCAAATAGAGCGCAATAAAAATTCGATATTCAGAGTTGACAGAACCGAGCTTGGTCTCGGTCTCGGAACAACGTTTTATCTCGGCGACTATAACGAGTTTATGCCGTTTGTAGAACCGCGCTACTACGGGTCAGTCCTGCACAGGTTCTATTTCAATCTGCTGTACGCCCTGCGCACAAGTATTTCGTTTGGCAATATTGCCGGAAATTCGTCCGGTTATAACGGACAGATGCCTTACTACGATATTAAATATCCGTACAAAAGACCGGTAATAGATTTCAGTCGAAATTTTATCGATTTCAATACTGGCGTCGAACTGGGATTCAGACCGTTTGACCCTGTGCTGCACCGTGTTAACAGAAAATATACTCCTTATCTGTTTATAGGAATTGGAATTATGATAGCGTACCCCGATTCGTATTCAAAAACCGACGATGCCAAACTTGCATCGCTGGCATATCCAAAAATTTACGGTTCTACGGAAACCAATTCGAGCGCAATACAGGCATTTTACATACCTGTCGGATTTGGGTTTAAATATTCGCCGGCTCCGCGCTGGACTGTCGGCGGAGAGTGGCAATTCAAAAAAACGTTCAGCGACAACATCGACCGTTTCAACAACATTGAACCAAGCGATCTCAACAATCGCAAAAAAGGTTCTGTGCTGCTGAATACCGACTGGGTTTCGGTGTTCGGTTTTTCGATTTCGTACCGTCTCGCCGTTCAGAGCAAATGTCCGGCAATGAAACGGCATGTCCCGTCCAAAAAATATTATCTTGGAATTAACAGAGATTATGACCTTCGCGATAATAACAGAAAAAGAAAATAGAAAAGATTTTGAGGCGTTAGGAAATTAGGAATTAGGCGTTAGGAATTAGGCGTTAGGGAATAATTAGACTTTCAATTACATAAATTATGTGTTTGAACGAGCTATTTTTATGAATTTTGTATCAAAAAAATCACTCCTCATGGCAAAATTTCGACGGTTTATCTCTGAATGAGACTTTTCCTTATTTCCAAATATTTTTTGCGGATATTAAGTTATACACAGAAAAAAATATTCATTTAAAAATTAATATATATGAATACAAGTCAAAAATTTGAAACCATAAACATATCCGATTTAAAATTGGATTTATACAATCCTCGTATGCCTAAATCCAAGCAGGGGAAAGACGAAAAATCGGTAATAGAGTATATGTTGCTGGAAGCGGCAACATTGGAACTGATGTTGGCTATCGGGGAAAACGATTTTTTCGCAGGGGAATTATTGTTAGTTGTTCCTGACCAAACAGATAAAGGTAAATATATCGTAGTTGAAGGCAATAGACGTTTGACGGCAGTTAAACTGTTAAGTAATCCTTGCTTGACTTCCGTAAAAAAAGTTGCGACAAAGGAAATTGCCGATAACGCAAAGTATAAGCCGATAGAAATTCCCTGTCTTATTTTTGAAAATAAAAATGATATATTAAAATATTTGGGATTTAGACATATAACGGGGATAAAATCGTGGAGACTGCTTGAAAAAGCAAGATATTTGTATGATTTACGACATATTCCCGACTTTCAACAAATGCACTTCAAAGAGGTTTCTCGTGAATTGGCAAAAATGATAGGCAGTAGCGCGGCTTATGTTAAGCGACTTTTGATAAGTTTTGAAATGTATAAACTTGTTGAAGACGAAGCATTTTATCAAATAGATGGACTAAATGATACGCGGTTTTATTTAAACTATTTTACAGATGGTTTGAACAAAGAAAATATTCGATGTTTTCTGAAAATAGATATAAATTCTGAAAATCCTATTGAAAATATAAATTCTGAAAATCTTAAAAAAATTGTTCACTGGTGGTTTAAAGAAACAGAAGGTCAATCAAGAGTTTTGGGCGACAGTGAAGGATTAAAACTGCTAAATGCTGTTATTGGCAATTCATTTGCCTTATCTGCATTTGAGAAAGGTGCTACTATTTATGAGGCATACGAGTTAACAACCGACATTGATTTGCAATTTAGAAAAAAGATTCAAGATTCATTGAAATCTATAGAACAAGCATTTATATTGACCCCGCGTATTAATTCGTTCTATTCTGAATTATATGATGATTTGAAAATAATTAGCAAAATTGCAAAAGATATTAACAGAATTAAATCTGACAAAGATAATAATGAAGATGACTTTTGAAGAAAAAATTGAACAGTGTTTTCAAAATTTTAACAACATTGATAAGCCAGATTACACAGAATCAGAAATAAATTACTATTCCGATTTTGTGGAATTGATTGCCTTATTTTCAAAAAACACAGAGATTACATTTTCAGACATTCAAGATAGATTTTTTGGAGAAAAAGAATATCCCAAAGAAAATGCTGAAATATATAAAGAAAATGCTATTTTTGAAGATGATGAAGATATTTTTTCTACGTTCAGTGAAGATGCTGGAATGAAAAAAGACAAAGATTTACCCTTAATAGAAGCAATTTTTAATATTATCAAGGACCGTAGTTTTTTGTATTCTGAAAATTATCCATTTGTATATAGCAGGGAAGATAATTCAATAATTTTGAAACAAAATTTATCTCACAAAAACAAATTGTATATATCGTTGCTCATTTCCTCAAAACTAAACATATTCAATGCTTTCAAAACTAATTTAACTACTGATTTTGAAACGCTTTCGTATAATGTTTTGAGTAATTTCTTACCCAAAACAGCAAATATAAGAGAATTTGGGAAAAATACACAATATCAAGGGAATGTAATCTCAAAAATAAAACAATTAGCAAAAGATTTAGATTTACAAACAGACGATTATGAATTAAATCAAATATCAGAAAGAAATACTCAGGAACGGGGTTTGGATATTATTGGCTGGTTGCCTTTTGCAGACAAGTGCGGAAATAAAGTAATTTTTCTTTGCCAATGTGCTTGTGGTAAAGAGTACGAATCAAAACAACACGACACACGCAGATTTGAAAACTATCTGAAATTCTACAAAACAAAACCTCAACATACTATTTTCATTCCTTACTCACTAATCAATGTACAAGAGAAAAAATTTTATCATTCCGACTTGATAGAACAGGATTATTTGGTTTTTGAAAGAAAAAGAATTATTGAATATCATAACGATGCGTCTTTTGAAAATTCAGAATCATTTAAAATTGTAAATAAGTGTCTTGAACAACAATTTGTTAGATAATACAAAGAAAATCAACAATATATCTTTATTTATCCTTTTCAAAAATGTGGATAAACGATACGGAAAAATCAGCAGGTTTCGCCGCAACTTTCAGATTTTATTTAATAGAGTTTATGTAAATTTAATTGAGTATATACTGTCTGAAAGCCAGAATTTTCATAACCGTATGTCGTTTGACATACGGACAAACATAATCCCAAATAACTGGCTGAAAGCC
>JAIROW010000064.1 GCA_031257315.1 Prevotellaceae bacterium | reverse complement strand
ATTCTGTTTTTATTTTGTTTATATAGTTTTTTTTTTTTAATTGAGAGAGAGAGAGAGAGAGAGAGAGAGAGAGAGAGAGAGAGAGAGAGAGAGAGAGAGAGAGAGAGAGAGAGAGAGAAGTAATCAGCGAGTTACGTTGTAATACCGGATTAAAAAATAATTCAAGTAGAGACATGTTGGTCGTTTCTACAATTTGCAGACAATATTTTACTGAAAAGAGAAAAATTTTGTTGCAATCACTCTGCATAATATCACATAGATACCGTTATATATATGGTCTAAAATTATCGTATTTACAAAATGAGAATCAGTATATATGAGAACAAATTTGGTAAAAATATACGAATACATAAAAAGCGATTACAAAAGATATGGTAAAAATCCTCGCATGTTAAAAATTTTTCTTAATGTTTTATTTAGAAAAAACCATTGTTTTGTATTCAGTTTCTGGTTAAGGCTTTGTTATTCAAAAAACATCGCTGTACGTATCATTGCCCGTATAATGCACAAAAAATACATGAAAAAATATGGCTTGCAGATTCTTCCCGAAACGGAAATCGGATACGGATTATATATCGGACACGGTTTTGGAACAATAATAAATCCTGCCGTAAAAATAGGAAACAACTGCAATTTAAGTCAATTTACCACAATAGGAACAAACCATAACAGGGGTGCGACAATAGGGGATAATGTATATATCGGACCATGTGTATGTATTGTGGAAGATGTACACATTGGCAATAATGCTTCAATTGGGGCAGGGGCGGTAGTTGTAAAAGACGTGCCGGAAAACGCTACTGTGGCAGGAGTGCCGGCAAAGGTATTGAATTTTAACAATCCCGGAAGATATGTAAATAACAGATGGACAGTAAAATAATTTGTACTGATCCACATAAATTTCAATATTGCGCGATATTGAAATTTATGGACTTTTATTTTTACAGTCGGTTTTTTCCTCTTGTTGACGAAGTCAGGAACAAGGGTACGAAACAATCTGTAAAACACAGAAACAGAACAAATTCCCGCAGGGAATCCATATTAACAGATATGAACCCTCTGCGAGATTTTGTATTTGCAGAAAAACGTGTCTGCTACTGATATGATCTCACTGCTGAAAATTCAGGAATGGCTGGTTTTTACCTTGTTACATTTCTTACAGCCAGTCTTGACAGTACAATTCAGTCAGTTCGAGACATTATCCGGTAGAAAACATATTTCCCGTTTACTGTAACCTGTGGTCAGGTGTGGCGTATCAGTCTGTTTTCGAGAGCCTGAAATTAGCAAAATAGTATTTCATATTGGCGTTTGGCGGCGTTCCGCGCTCTGAACCGATATTCATTACAATTACCCTTGTGTGCCTGTTGGGGTCGAGCTGTACGGCAACGTCAGTCCATTGCTGAAATTCAGTCATTCTGATTGAACTGGCAGCCCAGTATTCCTGCCCGTGAGTCGAATTGCTGCCGAAGTTCCACATATAATTCATGAAACGTGGCCAGATTTCCTGAAAATAATCGTTTATATCGTTTTGCGGCGGCATATATACCTTGAATTTGAGATACCTGTATTCGTCTATATTAAATTTGTATTCTTTTGGAATGGCAAAAACAAACGAAGCGCTTGCCCGCACGGGTACTGCCTTGAAAACGTTTACAAGTCCGCTGCCTGACGGCGCGTCCGGTGGAGACCATGTTACGTCCATTTGCCAGTTGTTGTCAACCACAACGCCGTTAACAAGAAAATCTTCGGTGAAATATACATCGTCGGGCATGTCTGCAAGTTCGACTATCGTGCCGAAATATGGAGCAAGAATTGCGTCCAGTCCCGGAATTGAATTTGGCGCATACTTTACTTTTGTAAGCGTTCCAGCTTCGAGCATATCTTTCAGAGCTTGACAGTCTGCTGCGGCAACAGTGTTAACGTTGGCGAGCATCGGTATCCATGGTTTTCCTCCGACGGTGTTTATCACTCCGTTACGGTTGTAAACCAGTTCGGGAGTCATGAATATGTTTCCACCTGTCAGGTCAAGCTCGCGAAGATACGGGAAGTAGAATATATCCTGAAATGACTTTGTGTGAACAGGGTAAACAAGACGTGTAAACTGCGAAGCGCCGTCAACGGTAAATACGGTCATACCGTTTTTTTCGAGTATTTCGCGTTCGACGGGATTGAGAGCGGTGCTTCCCGTTGGCATGTTGAATGTTACGGTTCTTGTCAGTTCTACCGTATCGAGAATCGGAACGTTTGCCAGTTTTGGTATTACCCTGTATTTGATTTTCAGGTCAATTTTTGAACCGATTTCGACATTGCTGACTACGATGCGCATGTCCGCGCCGTTTTTGCTTCCCTTGACGGAATCACTGTCTCTGTCAACATATTCATATTCGAGGCTGTGATAGTTAAGCAGCATCGACGACAGTCCGTTAGGCCAGTCAACTATTGCCAACAAGGGCGAAGCCATAATGCGGGGAGCTACTACTCCGAGAGCGTCCCTGTCGCCGGAAGTGAACGGTATCAGAGCAATTTCGCGGACTACCGAGCGGTTTTCGTATTCGTCAACCGTGTAAACCTTGAAACGGTAAAGTTTCGATTCGGTGAGACCTGTAATGTTTACCCACGAACACAGCGAGTCTATTCTGTGCGTTTTACCGTCGTACTCGACAACTGTGGCTATGGCTTTTCCCATATTGATTTTGTTTGCCGGAATACGTCCCGCTTTAAGCAAGTCTATTTCAACGCGCTCGAAGCCAATGCTCCCGATAATGGTGTCGAATTTTGCCGGATAGATGCTTTCGCCTGCATATTTGTCGATGTTGTCGTTTATTCCCGAACATGAACAGAGAATTGTTGCAGCAAGCGTCAATAAATAAATAGATATCTGTTTCATTATTTTACTGATTTTATCTGTTAAACGATTATTTATCTGTTTGCTGGACGTCCGAAAAGCGTTATTTCCGACAGACAGTTGCCGTTGACGCTGGTATAGTTGCTGTCGAAACATCTAAGAGCTTCGTATCTGAACCAGCGAGCAGGTTTTGTATATTTCGGGTCATCGGGATACATGTACGCCATGTCGCCTGCCCGTGCAAGTTTCACAACTTCCAGTTCGCTTTTACCGACTGGTATTGGAATTTTGTGTTCCGACACGTATTCCCATTCGCCGGCATCCTCGTCCCATATATACATTCTGTACAGTCCCACGTTCTCGCTTTTGTAGAACTGCCCCTGTTCTACGTCGTTTGCTCTGTCGTGCCGCTGATTGGTAATGATGCGACTCAGTTCGTAGTATCCGCCCATGTCGATGATTGCGTTCCAAGGCATGTTGCCCTGCCCCGAAACTCCGGTTCGTCCTCTGCCTGCGGTATGGCTAAAATTGCGGTTGTCGTTACGGTCAATAATATCGTCGATAATATAGCTCATTCTGCCTTCGTATCCGTTTCCGTAAAACTGCGGCACTCCGCCTATCGAGTCGTTGGCTATTGGCAGTTTCCAGTCTTTTTTTGGAATTTTGGAATCTTCGTACAGATATACTTTCCATGTCGAATCTATCTGAGTTTTATTTCCGTAACGGTCTTCTATCCGTACCTTCACGTTCACCGGTTCCTGCCCCGAAAGAGGCAGGTCTTCGATAAACTTGCGGTCGGTCAGAGACTTGGAAGAGAAGACGGAAGTAAATTCGCGCTTTTCGCCTTCTTTTATAAAATCAAAATCAATATAAACATTGATGCTCTGTTCCAGTTCGTTTGTCCAGTTGATAAAGAACGAGCTGAATCCGGCTTTTACTGCGACAGATTTTGCCACCCGCGAAATTGCCGGTTCGAGCGGGACAACCGATATGTTTACCGTTTCCGATTTGTTTCCAGCCCTGTCAACGGCATAGAGTTTTATCGTGTGCGTCAGCGTGTCGCCCAGCCCGTATATGTCCAGAGAATCGGCATAGTAGGAAGCCGAAAAGCGAAATGTCTGGTTCATGGCGTTGGTGTATTCCGCGTCGATGCTCAAAAGATCCTTGTCGCGCGGTATTTTATAGTGAAATCTTGCTCCGCCATACATCGGTTTGTAGCTGATGTCTGTCGGCGGCGCAGGAGGAGTCGTATCGTCGGAATTTACTTCGTATCTCGAACCTTCCCTGCATGCAGTTATCAGGAAAAAAATTGCCGACAGTGTAATAAAATGTTTTACATATACTGTTTTCATAATGAAATTAACCATAATTGACATAAATTTAAAGATACTAATCATAAAAATATCAGCGTTATTACCATCCTGGGTTTTGAATTAGCCTGCTGTTAGTGTTCATTTCGTTTACAGGAATAGGCCAGAGACAGTCTCTTACGGAGAATTTTCTGCTTTGTCGCGGTTCGAGCGTAAAGAACGACGCCCCGCTGGAAGCAGTGTATGTCCAGCCCCAGACTGGCGACGAAAATTCGGCTGGCGCTCTTTTGTGCCGCAGCATATCCCAGTAACGGCTTCCTTCGAATGCGAGTTCGATGCTGCGTTCATGTAGAATAATTTCGCGCATGCCGTCTCTGTTTCTGTGTTTGTCGGGCGATTTTGTAAGCGTAGCATCAGCCCATACGGATTCAACGTCGGGTATGCCTGCTCTTCTGCGCACTTTGTTGACAGCATCGTACACTTCCTGCGTCGGAGCTTCCTGATATTCGTTCAGGGCTTCGGCTTTCATCAGGTACAGGTCTGCCAGACGCATAATCGGGTACGGGTATTTTATAACTCTTGCCTGGTGGTAGGCTTTCGATTCGGGATGCACAAATTTCTGTACGCCTATTCCCGTACACAGAAAATCGGTGCTGAAATTTGAAGAATATCCTCCGGCGTATGGATTTACGTTTCCGGCATACATAAGCGTTGGTATTCTGTATGTATGTCCGCGCCAGTAACCTCCGGTAATTCCCAAATTGGCGTAAAAGCGCATCTCTCTGTTCAGATAAAGCCTGATAATATCGGAATTGGGTTGCAGTATTCCGCGCATTTCTCCGTATTCAGGCGAATCGACGTCCGGGGTTTTGACAAGCTCGTGAATGTTAGTCATGTCAAAAGTCATATCTTCGTTTATCGGCAGTCCGTTTTTTGTATAATATCTTTCAGCCATGCGGTACGACGCGCCCATCCACTGCCAGTTAAAGGAGGTGCTGCTTTCATATCCGCTGTATCCTTCTACAATGCGTATTGCGGAAGAATATGCCAGTTCTCCGTCTCCGAAATAGTTTATATTGGAAAATCCCCAGACAAGTTCTTTGTTCCACGGGTCAACCACTAACATTCGCAGATCGTAAAGTTTCTGCATGTTGTCGCGATTTGTTTCAAAATCGGCTACATCGTAGAGGAACGGAGTTTTTTCATAAGTGTACAGGTCTATGCCGTTTTCGCTGCATATTTGCAGAGCTTCGTCGATTGCGTCGATTGCGTCTTTCCATTTTTCTCTGCTGTAAGTCTGCGGGAAAAAGTGTTGCCCGTCGTGGTCGAAAAAGTCGCCGAAATATTCCCTGTTACCGTTAAAGAATGGACTTGCTCTGAAAAATGCCACTCTTGCTCTGATACCCTTTGCTGCAATGCGGTCAACCTGTCCCAGATTGTCAAGGTTTGCGCGTATGGTAAGGTTTGGTATTGCTTCGCGCATCAGATTAAGAATATAATCGAAACATTCGTCAACTTTTCTGCGCGGCAGGAACAGTTTGTCCAGAGGCGCGTCCGGCATTATAACTTCGTCGGGAATAACTATCGGTCCGTATTTCTGCAAAAGAAGGAAAAGAAAATAGGCTTTCAGGAATTTCACCTGCGACGACCATTCCGTTTTTTCTTCTTCCGTCATGTCATGGACTTTGCCGATGTTTGCCAGAAAAACGTTTGTCTGCCGCACTGCTTCATACAGTTTGGAAGCATTGTTGACGCCGCCGATTTTTCCCCAGAAATTGAGCAGCGGATCGCTTGCAGACTGAAATCCCTGCATTATTTTAATTGCCTGAATCTGGTTTCTGTCGTTATCGTAGTCAAGACGCCCAATCCATTCGTCTCCAAGCGTCCATGTTGTGGAATGTGTGCCGGCATCAGAAGGAATGTAGCTGTAAACTTTCGACAGTGCGTTGAATGCGTTTTCGCGCGTCGAAAATACGTTGTCTAATGTCATTACGTTATCGGGAACCACGTCCAGATAGCCGGTACAGGAAGCGACAAACAGAAATCCCGTCCCGAAAAGTATTTTTTTTATAGTTTTCATATTTTTATCAATAGTATAAATTAAAAATAAATTAAATCAGAATGACAGTTGAATACCGATATTGAGTCTTCTGTTCGGCGGGTAGGCAAGACCGTTGCGTCCCATTTCCGGATCCCAGAGCTTGAAGGAACTCAGCACAAAAAGGTTTTCGGCGCTGAAATAAATGCGACCGCTTTTCAGACCGATTTTGTCGAATCCCGAAAAATTATAGCCTATTTCGGCGCTTTTCAGACGCAAAAACGAACCGTCGCGCATCCACCACGACGAAGTTGGCGAATTGTCGCTGTCGCTGTCTTTCTGATACGACGGAGTATTGTTGCCGATTGCTTCCGTCGAAAGACGTGGCCAGAAAGCGTGTACGTCGGGACTGGTTTCTGTCCAGTAGTCTTTTGCAACAACGGCAAGAGCGTTGCGCCTGTTGACAAACGGGGCTATACCTCCTTCGCTTGCGTCGATAAAGAACGAAACCCGCGCATTGCCCTGAAAAAAGAACGATAAATCGAACTGTCTGTAACCAATTGACAAACCAAAACCGTACTGGATTTCGGGAACAGTCGGGTAGCCGAGCGGGACTCTGTCGTTCTGGTCGATTTTACCGTCATTATTTACGTCTTTGTATTTAATGTCGCCAGCCATGTATTGTCCGAATGTCTGCTCCGGCGAGTTGGCTATTTCGTTCTGGTCAACAAAAAGCCGTTCGGCAATAAGTCCCCACCACTGACTGGTATTGTGTCCCTTGCGTTTCAGATATTTATCCTGATAGTCCTTTTCGTCAAGTTCGACATACTTGTTTGTAGCGTATGTAAAATTGGCGCGTCCCGTAATCCATAAATCCTTGCTGAAAGAATGTTGAATATCAACGGAAGCGTCAACTCCCTGCGATTCTGCTTTTCCGACATTGCCGCTGATTGACGATTCGAGACCTGTGGTTGCGGGGAAATTCGAGCGCGGCAGATATATGTTGCTGCGTATGTCTTTGAAAACGTCAGCCTGCAATTTGACTGCTTCGCCAAACAAACCGAGTTCTATTCCAAAATTGTATTTCGACGATTTTTCCCATGTTATGTCGAGATTGGCATAACGGTTGATACTGTAACCGTCAAAAATGTTCATGAACGATTGCCCCCAGCGATACGAACCGCCGCCGTAGCTAATCCGCGAAAGGTAGAAAAAGCGACCTTCGCGTCCCGAAATAGCGTCGTTGCCGACAAGCCCGTAAGTTGCTTTCAGTTTTAACATGCTGATTGCGTTTTTCAGCGGTTCCCAGAATTTTTCGTTGGACGCCAGCCAGCCTGCGCCGAATGAGGGGAAAAAGCCGTACCGTCTGTCTCCGGTAAATTTTTCGGAGCCGTTGTATCCGTATGAAAATTCAAAGAAATAGCGCGAATCGTAGTCGTATGTCAGACGTCCCGAATTGCCGGCGTTTCTTTCAGGCAGCGAAGCCTCGATTTTTTCCTGCCCGTCGCCGTACAGATGTTCTTCAATCATGCCGACAGTCATCAGTCCAACAGAATGTTTGCCGAATTTTCTGTCCCAGTTGGCGCGGGCTTCAAAATAGTAGTGATTGTCGGCGTTCCGTCCCGAAATCGAGTTGTTGCCGAGCGTCGAACTGGTATTGTTGGGATTCAGGTTGTAGAGTTTGTACTCGCCCGTAATCTGGTTGTACGATTCTATATCGTAATAGAATGGCGTATAGTTTCGCGAAGTCGAATACATGCTGTACGTGTTTACCGAGCCTTTGAGCTGTAGTTTCAGTCCATCGGTAACAAATCCGAGATCCTGGCTGAGCGTAGCCATTGCCGTTATTGTGTTTTCGTTTTTGTCCTGATAGCCTCTAACCATTTCGGCATAAGGGTTGATCATCGGAGTGTTGCCTACAAATTTGCTTCCGAAAAATATACGGTCGGTCTGATAGCGGCGAGCCTCGTCGGGTTCATATACAGCCGGAAAATCCACAGGATTCGAGTTCATTACATACCCGTATATATCGCTTGTCGTTCTCCATGGTCCAGTATATCTGTCGAACCGTCCCTGTATTCTGGTATCCAGCGTTGTAGTGGAGGTCAGTTTGAAAACCACATTACTCCGTATATTAAAGCGGTCAATATTGATATTGTTGTTGAAATTATTTTTTTTGTCAACTTTCAACAGACCGTTTTCATTTTCGTAACCACCCACAACATAGTATGTCGCAACCTGTCCGCCGCCCGATACGCTGATATGCGCCCTTTTGTTTACGGTAGTTCTGTTGAACAGTTCGTCGTACCAGTTTACATTCGGATAAATCATCGGATTTACTCCCTGCATGGTGGACTGGATTTTCTGCTCGTCGTAAAAAGCGCCCAGACTTGGATTGCGCGAGATGCGGGCTTCGTTATACATTTTCATATACTGCACTCCATCGACAAATTCGTTTGTCATTGTGGGGGTTGCAATATGAACGTCGAACCGTGCATCTACTCTGGCAGAGCCTTCGCGTCCCGATTTTGTTGACACCATCAGTATTCCGTTTGCTCCGCGTGCCCCGTAGAGAACCGTTGCGGAAGCGTCTTTCAGCACCGAAAAACTTTCGATATCGTCGGGCTGCATACGCGCCAAATCGTTGGTCGAAGCCTCAAAACCGTCGATAAGTATCAGAGGATCCTGTTTATAGCCGAAAGTAGTTACTCCGCGTACAAAAAACTTTGCATTGTCGGCGCCGGGTTCGCCGCTCAGCTGATACGAAATGATACCCGGTATCCGTCCTGCCAAAGCTCCTGTAAGATTTGATGCCGGCTGTTTCAAATCGGATACTTTGACCGATTCGATTGAGGCAATCACACTCGCTTTCCGTTGCGTACCAAAAGCCACTACGGTAACTTCTTCGAGTTGAGTCTCGTCGTCGTACATAACAACTTCAAGAACATTACGCTGCCCTACAACAAGTTCCACATCTTTTTTCCCAAGCATGGAAAAAACCAGAACATCACCCTGCGCAACAGTTATTGAAAATTCACCGTTGCTGTCGGTCGCAGTTCCATTGTTTGAATTTTTAACCAGAACCGTAACTCCTGATATTGCAGAGCCGTCAACAGCATCTTTGACATGTCCCGTTATCCGCTTTGTCTGCGCAAAGCCAGACAGACAGGCAAGCATACATAAAATAATACCAATAATTTTAAATTTCATAGTCCATCAATAACTTAATTTTAAAAATTTATTATATCATATTCGATAATTTATACAAAAACAACCTGAAAATAATACAATTTTCAGGTATTCCACTATACGTGTGTATGTAAAAATACGATCTTTTAAAACGTATAAATACTTGATATTCAGGCGATTCTCTCTCTCTCTCTCTCTCTCTCTCTCTCTCTCTCTCTCTCTCTCTCTCTCTACAAAAAGTGTGCCAAACTCGTCAAAAAAGACGATTGTTAATAACTTTTTTTTGTCTGACGTTTCTGAACAATAACACATTTTCATAAATTTTTAAACCTTTTTTTCAACGTACAAAAATACAAATTTTTTTTAATTGCAAATTTTTTTTGTTAAAAACAGTTGTATTTTTTTTCCTAAAAATTTTTAATGTATTGGAAATATGACATATACAGAACAATAAAAAAATAAAAAATGACAGTTTTTTTACTGCTGTTTTTCCCGTTTATGCCGTTTTTCCTCAAAAAAAAT
>JAIROW010000006.1 GCA_031257315.1 Prevotellaceae bacterium | reverse complement strand
TTTTTATTTATATTTTTATTTTACGTTGTCGGCATTTCGCCTTTTTTATATTCGCCGTAAATCGAAAGTCCCGAAACATGTCTGAGAACTTCGGCAATAGAGGCGTTGTAATTATCGGTATTAATCCATTCAAGGTCAAGATGAAAGGCGTACTGGTACGGCTGACCGAGAATTGGGATTGACTGTATTTTTGTAAGATTTACGCTGTGCCGCGCAAATATTGCCAGCGTTTCAGCCAGCGAGCCGGGCTGATGCCTTACTTCAAACGAAATCGAAGCCTTGTTGCAATCTGTTGCAGGCTGCGGATTTTTGGAAAGCGCCACAAATCGCGTATAATTTTGTTTGACGGTTTCTATCTCGCGTTTAAGGATTTCGAGATTATACATTTTTGCGGCGGCATCGCCGGCAACGGTTGCGGCGTCGGCAAGTCTGCTTTCGTAGATTTTTTTTGCCGATTCCGCCGTATCTTCCGCTTCTGAAATAATAATGTCGGGCGAGAGCGTACTCAGATATTCGGCGCACTGTCTCAAAGCTATAGGATGTGAAAAAACGTGTTTTATATCCTTTATTTTAGTACCGTGAAGCGCCATAAGATTCATTTTTATCCGTATGTAAATTTCTCCTATAATTCTCAGTTTAAACCTGTCGAGATACCCGTAATTTTGCAGCAGACTTCCGGCAATGGTATTTTCTATTGCCATTATTCCGAAATCGGCTTTGCCGCTGTCCACCCTTTCGCACAGTTTATTAAAGGTATCACATTCGTCAAGAGTGATATTGTCGCCGAAAAATTTGCGAGCCGCTTCGTCATGAAATGCTCCGGCTATTCCCTGTATAGCAACTTTCATTTTGATAATTTAACTTTCATTTAATTTTAATAAATCTATTTTTTATATTGTCCGAATAATATTCTTTCAACTCATTGTTTTCCGAATAAACCAGAAAAACTTCCAGTTCGTGATGTTTCGACAGAAATTCTTCCGTTTTTTTAAGCCCCATTACCATAAAAGCTGTCGCATAAGCGTCGGCAACGATACATTCGTCGGCTATAACGGTGGCGCTGAGGATATTCTGTCTGGCTGGACAGCCCGTATGCGGGTCGATTGTGTGCGAATATTTCTGTCCGTCAACAGTATCAATATAAAAACGCCGGTAATCGCCGGAAGTAGCAATGGCTCTGTCTGTTATCTGCATGACAGCCTGCAACTCCGTTCCGGAAATCATGTTGCCGTCAATCGGTTTGTCGATACCTACAAGCCATTCTTTTCCAAGTTTATTTTTCCCCCTTACAACAATTTCGCCGCCAATATCTACCAGATAATCAGTAATTTGTCTGTTTTTCAAATAACCGGCAACGACGTCGGAAGCGTATCCTTTTGCAATGGCGTTGGCGTTCAGCGTCATTGCAGGGAATTTTTTTATTATTTTTCCGTTTTCGATGTATATTTTATCCATACCGACAAACTGCTTCAAACTGTCTATCATTTCAGGAGTTACTCTGTTTGCCCGCTTTTTTGCGCCCCAGCCCCACAGGTCGAACAGAGGCGAGGCAGAAATGTCAAAAGCTCCGCCGGTAAGCTCCGATATTTTTTTAGCCTTATCAAACATTTCCGTAAAATAATGATCAACAGCGAAATACTGATTTCTGTTTATTTTTGAAATCAGGGAGGAATCGCGATATACCGAAAGCGAATTTTCAAACGTATTTAAAAGATTTTTAATCGAATCGTAATAATCGCGTTTTTTCTCGTCTCTGTATGTTATTTTAAAATATGTACCCAGAGCAAACCCGCTGACTGTAACATAGTTGTTTGTAATGCTCATGTATTCGGGCAATACAGTGCGTTTACCGCCGCAGGACGCAAAAATTATACATACTGTTATAATAAAATATCGCATTATAATAAAATCATTACCAGTATTAATAAAACGATTTGAAACCCATAATTTCTTTCACTCCTGCAAGAGTGGCGGCAGCGCTTTCGCGGGCTTTTGCAACTCCGTATCTGACTGTTTCGGAGAGATATTTTTCGTTGTTCCGTATTTCGAGAATCCGTTCGCGTATTGGCAGCGTAATTTTGCAAATATCGTCGGCAAGCTGTTTTTTCAAGTCGCCGTAGCGGATTTCGCCAGCATCGTATCTGTCTTTAAAAAAACTGACAGTATCGGCGTCGGAAACTGTTTCAAGTATAACAAAAAGATTTTTAACCGGTTCGGACATCGGAGCGCCGGGTACTGCGGGTCCGCTGTCGGTTACGGCACGCATGACTTTTTTACGTATTGTTTTTTCGTCGTCAGCCAGATAAATACCGTTGCCCTCCGATTTTCCCATTTTTCCGCTGCCGTCAAGTCCCGGAATTTTAATTAATTCCGTTCCAAAATTGTATGCGGCAGGTTCCGGAAAAAATTCTACATTATACATATTGTTGAATCTTCGCGCAAAAACCCGCGTCATTTCCAGATGCTGTTCCTGGTCTTTACCCACAGGCACTTTGTTTGCTCTGTGTATCAGTATGTCTGCCGCCATCAGCACGGGATATGTCAGCAGACCGGCATTGACGTTATTGGGGTGTTTGCGCACTTTTTCCTTAAACGACGCGGTGCGTTCAAGTTCGCCCACATACGCCAGCATGTTCATTAAAGTGTATAATTCTGACACTTCCGGTACTGAACTCTGAACAAAAATCACCGATTTTTCGGGATCAAGCCCCGAAGCAAGATATTCAGCTAAAACGGTTTTAACGTTTTCGTGAAAATTTACAGGGTCGGGGTGAGTTGTCAGGGAATGAAGGTCGGCAATAAAAAAATAACACAGATTTTCGTCCTGCATTTTGATAAAATTCCGTAAAGCTCCAAAATAGTTTCCTAAGTGCAAATTTCCTGTGGAACGAATTCCACTCAATACAATTTCTTTCATTATGAAATAATTAACCTGTCTAAATACCTCCAAAAAGGGAGGCTATCGTCAGCGCAAAGTTAGTGCAATTTATTTAAATATTCATTATTTGGAAAATAAATTTTAATTTTGTGCCTTAAATATAAATGTGTAAAAAGTGAATGTGAATAAAAAATATTTTACAATTACCGTTTTTCTGTGGTCAGTTGTTTTTATGACAAATACTCTGTATATCAGAGCGCAAAGCAGTAAAAACGATGACCCTGCGCCTGTCGATTCTGTATCGAACACGTATTTAAAACATGAACTTATTGCAGATGCAAAAAAATTATCGTTTACGGGCGATATTGCAAATGCCGAAAAACTGTATCTTCTGGCAATCGAAATTGACGGGAAATGCGACGCATGTTACTACGAACTGGCAAATATTATGGTTTTGTTGGGAAAATACGACAGAGCGAAAAATTTTGCAGAGAAAGCATATTTGCTTGATACCAGCAATCCGTGGTTCACGCTTTTATATGCTCGATTGCTGTTTCAGGACAAGGATTACACTCAGGCGCAAAAACTGTTCAGG
>JAIROW010000247.1 GCA_031257315.1 Prevotellaceae bacterium | reverse complement strand
GCAGAACTCTATCGCAAAAGCATTAAAGTTTTGCCTTACAGGCAAAGAAGAGAACGATTGTGCTACCGCAAACCGCGCTTCGCTTGTATGCGGTTATGAAAATTTAGCCCATTCGGGCTGAAATAATGTCTTCAACCCTTGATTCGCATATATTATGTATATTTTGTATATCGTGGGGGCGCGATAAATCGTAAAAGCGCAATATGAAAATACCGTTTTTTTTGCCTTCCATTTTTTTAGTTTTCAAATTTTTATTACTTTTGCTGAAAATTAATACGTATTTTAAGTATAAAAATTGATAATTGATGAACAATATGAAAATGATTGGATTGGGAATAACGCTCGGCGTTTTAATTACGTTCTGTTCCTGCGATACAAGGGACAGCAGAAATGAATATTACCCTTTTATTGAAACTTATGAGGTAACAGTAATGCCACAGCAGTGGATACTTCAAGGCGATATTGACGAGATCGGTTCGTACTATCAGTATATAGTTACCGATTTGCCTCTTTACGACGCCTATTACAACGGTATCGTATCTGTTAATATGTATGATTATTATAAGGACGAAGTTACTCAGGATATATTTGAAGTGCAGGTTCCTCTGCCTCACACTGTGTATTGCATGAACGATAGAGTCTATTCCGAATTATATGACTATGATATAAGCGCCGACGGAACGCTTGCTCTTAAACTGTATGTAAGCGATTATTATACAGGACTGCTTCAACGCATGAAGAAAACATTCAAAATTTCAATTATGTGGCAAGCTCAATAACAGTTTATCTTTAAAAATATTGCATTTACATAAACAATAATAAATAATTATTTCAATGAATAATTCCATTTACAGATTTGCAAGACCTGCAAACGAAACGGTTTTAAACTACGCACCCGATTCGGACGAAAGAGCAGCTTTGCAGACGGAACTCCGCAAACAGAGCGAAACGGTTGTCGATATTCCTCTGATTATCGGTGGAAAAGAAATCAGAACAGGCGATACGGGCAAGGTTGTCATGCCGCACAAACATTCGCACGTTCTTGCCGTTTATCACAAAGCCGGAAGCGCCGAAGTTGCTTCGGCAATAGATGCAGCGCTTGAAGCCCGTAAAAAATGGGAGGCGCTGCCGTGGGTAGAACGCGCTGCCGTTATGTTGCGGGCAAGCGAACTGATTGCCGGCAAATACCGGCACATTATCAACGCGGCAACAATGCTTGGACAGAGCAAAAATGCGTATCAGGCAGAAATTGACTCTGCCTGCGAAATTATTGATTTCCTCCGTTTCAACGTCCATTTTGCATCGGACATTTACGCCGTACAGCCGGCTTCGAGCAGTCAGGCTATAAACAGGCTCGAATACAGAGCGCTGGAAGGATTTGTGTATTGCGTTTCGCCGTTCAACTTTACGGCTATTGCAGGTAATCTGAACGCCTCGCCAGTACTGATGGGCAATGTTACGGTATGGAAACCGGCAACAACGGCTGTACTGTCGAACTATTATCTGATGAAAATATTTATGGAAGCCGGTTTGCCCGACGGAGTAATTAACTTTGTTCCCGGACAGGGTTCGGTAATAAGCGACGTTGTTCTGAACAGCAAACATCTTGCAGGTATTCACTTTACCGGCTCGACGCGCACTTTCAACTCAATGTGGAAAACGGTGGGAAAAAATGTCGAAAAATATATAACATACCCGAAACTTGTAGGCGAAACAGGCGGAAAAGACTTTGTCTTCGCCCATCAATCGGCAGACAGAGACGCTTTGCTGACAGCGCTTATCAGAGGCTCATTTGAATATCAGGGACAGAAATGCTCGGCAGCTTCGCGAGCATACATTCCAGAATCGATATGGGCAGACATAAAGGACGATCTTGTCAAACGCACTGACGAATTAAAAACAGGTTCGCCCGACATTTTCAGCAACTTTGTAAACGCCGTAATCGACGAAAAATCGTTCGACAGCATAATGTCATATATCGACAGAGCAAAAAAATCGCCTGACGCAGAAATAATTGCCGGCGGCGAAGGCGACAAATCCGTCGGATACTATGTCCGTCCCACTGTAATAGTAACCACCGACCCGCATTTTGTTACAATGGAAGAAGAAATTTTCGGTCCCGTACTGACAGTATATGTTTACAAAGATTCCGAATATGAAGAGACGCTTGCGCTTTGCGACAGTTCATCGCCATACGCCCTGACCGGAGCAATATTTGCAAAATGCCGCTATGCTATCGAAACCGCAAAATGCCGGTTGAAATATGCCGCCGGAAACTTTTACGTAAACGACAAACCTACGGGTGCCGTTGTCGGTCAGCAGCCATTCGGAGGCGCAAGAGCATCAGGTACAAACGACAAGGCTGGCTGTCATCTGAACCTGCTGCGATGGACAAGTCCGCGAACAATAAAGGAAACTCCAACGCCCCCGACAGACTATTCTTATCCGTTTTTGAAATAGAGTTTAGATATTGGAATAACGATAAAATTGTATATCGTATGGGGCGCGATTAATCGCGCCCCATGCAATTACAAATGTGGATAGAGATATACGCATACAAGCAATGTGTTGCAACCCATTGTTAAGCCGCAGGCAACGCTATTGCTCGCCTGAGGTTATGTAAATTTTGTCATGAAAGGACATTTTTACTTCTGATGCGCATCAATTGCTTATGCTTATGTAAATATAACCTCAGTATAGACAAGGGGGCATACCATCTTGTTAAATCAATGCACAAAACCATACCGCGTAAAATATACATGCACCATTGTAATGGCGCAATAAATCGCGCCATTAAATCCGTACCTTTCTACCGAGCGATGCAATCCCGACAGATTACAAATTTTGCTCTGTACTGTAAAAGGGTTAACCCTTTTATAAAAAACCATTAACCCTTTTTTTCGAAACCATTAACCCTTTCATTTACAGGCTTTTTTCAAAGCATAAAAAAGGCTGTTAAAAAAGAGCTGAAACTCTCTGAGACGCGATTAATCGCGTCTCGGCAACTGCAACGGGCGTACAACATAATATTTTGTATATTATAGTCTGTGTAAACTCTAATTGATAACTATTTTACTCAAAAGTGATAAGCATTTTTTGTAAAACCAGTAATCATTTTTATAATATCCATTAAATTAAAGGTATTAATTATCCTTATTTTACGGTTGTCAGAAATGGTTAATTGTGTAACTTGTCGCTATAATTTCCCATTCTGGCTAAAATAACGGTTTCAACCCTTGATTCGCATGAATAATAAAATTCGTCAATATGCGAGAGAGGGTTGCAATCTTTGCGGCATTTTGCAAAATAGCGGCGATTTTACGATAGCGAGGGCGCAATTGTCTATTTTTCGTAAAAATGAATGGTTGTACGTCTGAAAAACGGTTGCTGTATAAAATTTTTTTTCATGTTTTTTATTGGTTTTAAATATCATGTATGCAATCAGTTACGTTATTTATTGCAAATAAAATAAAAATTACGTTAAAAATTTTTTGAACAGAATTAAAAAATATTTTATACTTTTGCTTTCTGAATTTGAATATAAAAACAGAATATTAAGAATGTAAAACAAAAAAAATTCTGAAACAGAAATAAAATTAACGAATCTTAAAAAATTGTGCAAAATGTGTTATTGTAATAAAATAAATATCGCAAAAAAGTTATTAACAATCCCGTTTTTTGACGAGTTTGGCACGATTTTTGTAGAGAGAGAGAGAGAGAGAGAGAGAGAGAGAGAGAGTCAGATAGATAATAGATAGATATTTTTTTTTTTATGGATTATATATAGAGAATATATATATATTTTT
>JAIROW010000260.1 GCA_031257315.1 Prevotellaceae bacterium | reverse complement strand
CTCTCTCTCTCTCTCTCTCTCTCTCTCTCTCTCTCTCTCTCTCTCTCTCTCTCTCTCTCTCTCTCTCTCTCTCTCTCTCTCTCTCTCTCTCTCTCTCTCTCTCTCTGCAAGAAGCGTGCCAAACCTGTCAAAAAACAGGATTGTTAATAACTTTTTTTTAGCGATATTTATTTCATTGCAGTAATACATTTTTCGCAAATTTTATTTCTGTTTCAAAATTTTCTTACATTTTTTATATTCAAATTTCCGAAAGCAAAGATATGAAATGTTTTTCAATTTTGTTCAAATATTTACAGTCAATATATATTTTTTTTCAGACGTCATGTCATAAAACAGTGTTAAACAAGATGTTTGATGGATAAAAGAAGTTAAAAAAAATTTTAGTCGCGAACCGCAATTTCAGTACAATTTTCAGGATTAGCATATCTTTGTTTTACCCTGAAAATACCCCGTCCTGTAAAAATCATCTGCGCTGTTGCCTTTCATTCTATACAGCCACTGCAATCGTAAAGACGCGACTAATCGCGTCTCTATGATTGTTTTTGACATGCTGTTATTAAACCATTGATTTTAAGCCAATTATTGCGACGGTAAATTTAGGTAAACTTCTAATATTAATACGGTCTTGCGTCGCGATTTTCGTAATAGTTGATAAATGCATTGTTTACAACCCTGTTACCGCCCGGCGTAGGATAATTTCCGCTGAAATACCAGTCTCCGTTATTTTCGGGACAGGCTTTTCTAACGCCTTCAATTGTTTGAAATACAAGTTTAACTTCCGTATCCATTCCTTCGGGACGCAACATTTTCGCTATTTTTTCCGCTATTTGCTCGTCGGTAAACTGTTCGTATATTTCTTTTACATAATTGACCATTTTTTCTTTGGGTAAATTTTGCTGTTCCTTACATTTTTTATACACTTTATTAATTAAGTGCCACTGTCCCGATTCGTGCAGCAGTTCGATTGCAGCCCTGAAAGCGCAAAATTCATTCATGCGCGTCATGTCAATTCCATAACAGTCGGGGTATCTTATTTGCGGAGCAGAACTTACTATTACTATCTTTTTGGGATTCAGACGGTTAAGCATACGCAAAATACTGTTTTTCAGCGTAGTTCCTCTGACAATCGAATCGTCTATAATCACCAGATTATCACCCGATTTCACAACGCCGTAAGTAACGTCGTAAACATGTTCCACCATATCGTTTCTCGATTTGTCTTCGGTGATAAACGTTCTCATTTTTACGTCCTTAACCGCAATTTTCTCAATTCTTGGTCTTGTCTGTATTATTTCACTGAGTTTTTCGCCTGAAATGTTTTTCAGAGCGGTTATGGCGTCTATTTTTTTTCTGTCCATGTAGTTTTCAATTCCTTCCAACATTCCATAAAAAGCGATTTCGGCAGTGTTTGGAATATAGGAAAGCACCGTGTTTTCGAGGTCGTAGTCAATCGCTTTCAATATGTCGGGAATGAGCTGCTGTCCGAGTTTTTTTCGTTCTCCGTATATAAATTTATCTGTTCCTCTCGAAAAATAAATTCTTTCAAACGAACAGGCGGTACGTTTGCCCGGTTTCAGTATTTCTTCTTCCGAAAAACTGCCGTTTTTCTTTATAATCAGGGCATTACCCGGCGAAATTTCCTTAATGTCTTCAACGTTCAGTTTGAAAGCCGTTTGCAGCACCGGACGCTCCGACGCTGCAACAATAATTTCATCGTCGGAATAATAGAACGCTGGACGGATGCCGTTGGGATCGCGCAAAATAAACGCATCTCCATTGCCTATCATTCCGGCAATAGCGTATCCTCCGTCAAAACATTTGACAGCAGAACGCAATATCTTTACCACATTAAGGTTGTCTTCGATAATCTGTGCGATTTCTTTGCCGCTTTTTCCCGATGCGGCATATTTGTTGCACATTTCAGCATATTCAGAATCAAGAATACAGCCTATTTTTTCCAAAACCGTAACCGTGTCCGACATGTCTCGCGGGTGCTGTCCTTCGTTAACTAACTGTTCAAAAATTTCATCGACATTTGTAAGATTGAAATTTCCGGCAAGCACAAGATTTTTTGCCTTCCAGTTGTTGAAACGCATCACAGGGTGAACATTTTCAATTGTTGTTTTACCGTGAGTTGCATATCTTAAATGTCCCAGATATAATTCGCCGGCATAACGCACATTTTCCTTTGCGTTTTCGGGGTCTTCATAATTTTCAACTTTATGTATTTTTGAGTGTATTTCGTCAAACACGTCAGTAATAGGACTTTTGGAATCGGAACGTGCGCGGTCGATGTATGGACGTCCGAACATGGAATTGAGTTTAAGAGTTGCAACTCCGGCGCCGTCCTGTCCGCGATTATGCTGTTTTTCCATCAACAGATACAGACGTTGCAGTCCGTACATCCACGTTCCGTAGTATTTACGGTAATAACTCAATGGTTTTAAGAGTCTTATAAATGCTATTCCACATTCGTGTTTTATTGTGTCGCTCATAATGGAGGGAAATTAATATTTACATTCACTAAGGTAGCTTCCGGATACGAATTTATCAAGGTTCTTTTAGTTTTTTCAGCCTCGTCATGATTTCTAAAATCGCCTACTTCCACGTGAAAATCAGGGGAATTATGCGTGATATATATCGGAAGCGACGGATATTCTTTTCCTATATTTGCCTTGATATTTTCAGCTTTCTGTCTGGCTGTCTGGCTGTTATCTCTGAATATTCTTATTCTGTATCCTTTCAGCTGTTTTTTTACATTTTTTGTATCATTAATAATTGATTTTATGTCGTCTCCGGCTAACGTAACTTTTCCGCCGCCGTGTGAGGTTTCCGACAGTTTGTCGAAAATATCGTATAAAACCAGTGTGTCCTTTTTTTCCGTTTCTTTTTTTTCCGCTGTATTTTGAGCGTTGCACAAACATGGAAAAGCCATAAAAAAAGCCATAAAAACAGAAGGCATTTTTTTGCAGCACATAAACGATTGATGTTTAATAAATCTCATAATAATAATTTAATTTTGGCGCAAAGATAATTTATTTTTTGCATGTAATAAGCACGGTTTGTTTATTTTACTTAATATCAGGATTTTAATAAATTCGAGTACTGTAATTTTTCATTTCCTTTGCCATAATTTTTGCTTTTCCTCCGGTCAGGGATTCAAAAAGTTTCCAAAATTCTTTCTGATGATTTTTATGTATTGTATGACACAGTTCATGAATTATCACATAATCAATCAAATGGTCGGGCAAATGCATGAGATGCAGACTTAAAACTATTGAATTATCGCCGCAGCATTTTCCCCAGAATGAGCGCGTATTTTTTATTGTCAAATTTTTAAACTGCAAATTGCAGCGGCTGGCTAACAGCGAGACTCTTTCCGGCAAATATTCATACGCTTCGACTTTCCATACATGTTCGATTAGTTTTCTGATAGACGTTTGAACCGTTTCGTGCATAATATCAACATTTTGCGGATAAAATATTTCAAAACAGTTACCCGAAATTTTCAGTCTGAAATTTTTTCTATCCTCAGAAATGAGTTTCATTTGCCTGAATTTTGTCTTAAATTCCGTATGCGGTTCATATACAGTATATTTTTTCTTTTTGAGCGCTAAATGCTGCAACGATTTTATAATCCATTTTTCTTTGGAACGGACAAAAATTTCCGCCTCGTCAAGCGGCATTTTCGCAGGAACTGTTACTTCAATACCGTTATTTTCCGTTACTTTTATTCTCAGGTATTTAGCTTTGTGGGATACTTTATATTCTATTATACCCGAATTTTGTATATGAACTGTTTTATTTATCATCTATTACTAAAAAAATAACCGCAAAGTCCATCAATATATACTTTTGAGTCTTTTGCGGTATTTGTTACAGTAAAATCATTACATATATCTTCGTCTTACCAGCGAAATCAACTGTTTTACAGAATCGTTGTTCTTGTCCCATGAAAATGAGGATTCTATATAAGAAAGAGCATTTCCAAGCGAACCGACTTTATCAAGTTTTTTGACTGTTTCGGCATACAGGTCTGAATCGCCGCCGAATAGTTCCCTGATAAATCTGAATCTGTCGTTTATACCGATTGCCTTAGACAAACTTGAAACAGGCGTAGATATTTGATTGACAACGTTTGTTTCAAAATTTTCGTGCAAAACTTTTTTTGGAGCAAAACGGTCTATCAGCGTTTCCTGCGTTTTTTCCGCATGAACAGAATTAACGACGGGCTGCGGCTGTTTGTTGAGAACCTGCTGAGGTTGCGGCTGTTGCTGAGGTTTATTGATAAACTGCTGCGACTGTCTGTTGAGAATCTGCTGCGATTGAGGCTGTGGTTTATTAACCGGTTGCTGCGGTTGAGGCTGCGGTTTATTGACCGGTTGCTGCGATTGCGATTGCGATTGCGGTTTATTAACCAGTTGTTGCGGTTGAGGCTTGCTGACTGTTGGTGTATTTTCTTGAACAGACTGACTGTTGTTTATCATTCTGTTATTGATAATCGGCTCGCTTTTCCAGTCAGGCTGCTGTTTGACAGCCTGCGAAGCCTGTTGTTGCTGCAATGCCTCCAACAATTTTTTTGCGGCAAGTATTTCACCTTCTCTTTTTTGTTTTTCAGCCTGCCAGTTTTGCAATTCCTGTTCCAGACGTTTACGCTCTTCGTCGAGTTGATATTTAAGATTATCCAGTTCATTTTTAGAATCCGATTCATTTTCTTCCCATTCAAAGATTGGCTTATCCGAAAAATTGTCGGCAACATTTTCAACAACATCATCTTCTTCTTCATAACTGCTGTTGATGTATTTTTCGTTTATCAAAAGAGAATCGTCTTCTTCGGTGCTGATTCTGTTTTTTGAACGGTGGTGCAATTCTGCGATGGGTTCATCTATCTGATTATCAATCTCGTCTTCCGAAATATATTTATCGTCTCCGTCGATATTAAGAGCTTCATAAATTTCATTTTTGTCTTCATCATGAATTTCCACAACCTGCGCTGACCGTATTTCTTCGTTCAATATATTATTTGTCAACTCAATTTGTTTTTCCGGCGGTTCATGACCGAAGTCATTTCTTGTTGAAACAGCTTTACCGTCCGACTCTACATTAATAAAATATATATCCATTGTCGCCGAATTAAGCATTTCGATAATACGTTTGCGGGTAACATCTGGAAACTCGCCTAAATCGCCTGATGTTTCCAAAATGCCTATTGCCCGTTCAAGCGTTTTTATTACAGTAGCAATTGATTTTTTGTCTGACATATCCTATATCGTTTTTAATATTTTCAAGGCACAAAGGTAATACTTTATCAATCGAAACGTGTATTAAATTTTTTTAAAAATTGACAATGTTTGTTAAGTATCATGTTTACAGATATTTACAGTAAATTTTTCGATAAAATTTTTCAACGATATTTCTCAAACCTTACCGATAACGGAGAAATATCAGCAAGAAACTGTAAAGCAGATGTTCCCTGAAAGATGCTTTTGTAATGCAAAAATTTTAATCGAGTTTATAAACAACAAAATCTGAAAGGGCAAAACACGGCTTGAAAAGCCGAACCTTCATAACCGCAGGCGAGTTCAGCTCTTTCGTACTGCCGCAGGCAACGACTGTCGCCTCGCCTGCGGTTAGCGAAAATCAAGACCTTCGGGCTAAAAGACAGGGTATTCAAAATGATGTACATCAATTTTAAAACCCGTGTCCGTGAACGTCAAATTCAA
>JAIROW010000257.1 GCA_031257315.1 Prevotellaceae bacterium | reverse complement strand
CCGTATTGTAAAATTTTATTTCAGCATACATTTCCATCGCGGATAATACAGCTAAATTTTTGTGCAAAGGTAATAAATTTTTCCAAAATGTATGGAAAAGTACAAAAAATTGACAATTGACAATTAGAGTTTATGTATATTTGTCATCGCAACGATTGGTTCGAAATCTAAGAGACTGTTCTCGAATGGCTGGACAGCCCCTGCAATTGTAGAGACGCGATTAATCGCGTCTCTACAATATTTCATAATACAAAGGTACGCATTGCATTAGCAGCCTGTCATTCTCTATTGAGACGTTTTTACTTCGTACTGGCGTTTGACGATGCTCACATGTCCTGTCAGTCCCGCCGGATAGAGCGGCGAATCCTTTTTGAAATAATACCATGGCATGAAGGTACGGCGTTCTTTTACCGGTCTGGGCTGTCCGGCGACAAACCATGCGGGCAGTCCCTTCATTGCACGCAAACCGTTATTCCGGTCTGTCCATTCAAAGTCTTCGGGATACTGCTCGTCGCCTATCAGACGGTTTGCCCAGTTGTTGGTTATGTGGATACGCAGCGTGTTGTCGCCCGATTTGACGTGCGGCGTTATGTCTGTCTGGTATGGCGGATGCCAAAGTACGGCGACGCGGACGCCGTTCACCTCAACTTCTGCAATGTCGTGCAGTTTGCCGAGATCGATGGCTATCCGTCTGCCTGCGCCAAGTTCTGTCTGCTGTATGCGGAAGGTTTTTTCGTAAACGGCTGTTCCAGAGAAATATTTGACTGCCGTATCGCCGTTCACTGCGGTGAAATCGACTAATTCGGAGAATGTTCTACGGAACGGCGTTTCGTCCGTCTTTGGCTGGAAGTAAACCGTCCATGCGCCTTCGACGGCTACGGAGGTTTCTTTCACAGTTACTTCCGGCGACTTTGCGTAAGCGGTTTTTCGCGTCGGGAAGATAACAAACAGCGATCCGTCCTTTTCCATCGGCAGCGAGAGAATCGTTCTGTCGTTCTCGCGCCGACAGTCGGCAGTTCTGACTGTGCCGGTATATGCGTCCCACAGTTCAGGAGCGCAGTCGGATACGGCGGGGAAGGCTAATGTTTTTGTCTGCGCGGCTTCGGTGTTGCGGACGAAGAATATGTCGGCTTCCGGCGTTCGACGGTGAAGCATGTCGTCGCTGCGCGATACGTATGTCCCCTGCTGAAGCAGCATCTGGCATCGGGCAAGATAGGTAAAAAACGCCTTGCCGGGTTCATACCAAGTCTGGTTGCGGCTGAAATGCGTCCCGTAATGAGCAAATCCGAAGCCGGGCTGATAGCGGTCGTCGAAGGGATTGTGCGCCCACGAATGTAGAAAATACAGGTTTATTCCGTATGAGAATCCCATATCTGCCGGACGTTTGAGCATTGCGGGCGATTCGTTAAACTTGCACGTGGCTTCCATTCCCGTAAAGGCTTCGGCTCCGACGATGCGCCTGTTTCCGGCAGCAGCCGCTTCTGCAATTGCTGCGCCACCGAAAGGTTCGCGGCTGTGTACCCAGAACTCGGTAACGGGTACGTCGGCTATCGCAACGCCCTGCCGCATGTCGAAAGGACCGCCGCCCCAGCTGCAATAAGGCTCCCAGCACAGACGAAAGCCTGCACGGTTAACCGCCTCTCTGCCAATGTGCCAGCAGTCCATAAACAGCCGGTTTACGACGTCGGTATAATCATCAACAAAACGTTTTGTTTCTGCCGATGCGTTTTCGGGACACCGGACGCCGTGCGAATGAACGTCCAGTATGCTGTCGCCACGAGCATAAGCCTTTACCAGCTGTCTTACAGGGTCGTATCCCTTGATGCGAATAAAATCGGCGCGGAAGTTTGGCGACCAGTTCTGTTCGCCCGCCTCGTAGCTGTCAATCCAGATACAGTCAAATGTTGTGCCGATATATTCGCTGAAACGGTCTTTGAGCGGATTCAGCACGTTGTTCCAGTGTCTGACGGTGGCTTCGGGATTCATCTTGTCAACTTCGAGCGCATAGTCGGCAACGTCTTCCGGCGCTGGATGCGAGCGTACCATTGTTGGATAATGC
Source organism: Prevotellaceae bacterium (assembly GCA_031257315.1). Classification (GTDB taxonomy): domain Bacteria; phylum Bacteroidota; class Bacteroidia; order Bacteroidales; family UBA932; genus JAIRLF01. The sequence continues at coordinate 3,620 of JAIROW010000257.1, read as the reverse complement.
CCGACGCGGTAAATTGTCCATTCACCCGTCGGAGACTGCCAGTCAAGCGTTCCGTTTTTGTCCATATACTGCGATATGTCAAGAATATCGCCGCCGCGAACCGGAACAGCCATAACTGCAACGTCCCTGTAACATTGAGCAGCTTCACTGGTCAGTTCAGGCAGTGGCAGTCTGATGTTCAGTTTTTTTCCACCATTTGTTCTGACGGTCGATAAAGCCGCCGCCTGCATTCCCTGTTCGGGAGAAATCCATGGTCCGCCGGTAGTTGACCAGCCGGGCGAATTGTGCAGACCGACTTTCATGTTAAGTTTTCGCGCTTCCGACAGCGCATGACCGAACGCTTCCCAGTAAGCAACGCTTCGGTAAGTTTGTTCCTGCCACGGGTTTTGCTTCGGGTCGAGCCACGATGGAGCGTTGAAAACAACTACTCCGCCAACGCCCGCTTCCTTCATCGCTCGAAGGTCTTTTGTCATACCTTCTTTCGAGAAATTTGAGCCGAGCCAGTGCCACCACGCATGAGGCTTGTAGTTGTCAGGCGGACTGACAAACTGCTCTGCAAGACTTTCCAGCGTTTCGGCGCTGCCGCCGGAAATCTGCGCCCGACAAACCGTCGCGACGCTCATTGCAAGTAAAATGATTATGCTCTGTTTTATCATTGATGATTATAATTTATTTTATTTAGATTTCAGTATAATTATTAACATTTTTCATTTTTCATTCCAGACTGTCATATTCGGGCAAATCGGGTATGATGGAGTAAATGCCGGCATTGTCGGAATATTTGCAGAAAATGTTGCATATACCGTTTGTTACAGCCAGATACGGTACTCTAAGCAACAGGTTGTATCGAGCCAGCTGGTCGAATACCGCCTGTGTGATTTTTATGCGCGGAGCTTTACATTCTACCGCAAGCGCCGGCGTTCCATGCCGGTTGAAAACAACAATATCGCTGCGTTTGGACATTCCGTTCAAATTTAGATACATTTCGACGCAAATCAGACTTTGCGGCGTTTTTTTTGTTTGAATCAGATACTGTATAAAATTTTGACGCACCCATTCTTCCGGCGTAAGCGCAACATATTTCCGGCGTACTGTATCAAAAATCAGCGTTCCCTTTTCCGATTTTCTGGTTTGATGTTCAAATTTCGGAAGATTCATTGGAGTTAACGGAAATTACTTCGTCAAAACGTTTTGACTGCGTCAACCGGATAAAAAGTTCGGTCAGTGTTATCACGTCCTTTTCGCAATATTTCGCAATTCTTGCAATATCGCAGTCCTGATAATAAATTTTTGCAACCATACTGCCGTCGATGTCGTCTTTTGGCGACGGAATACCGAATATTGAGGCTAAGAGTTCAAGCGAACAATAATGTTTGGCGTCGCCAAATTTCCAGAGTTCCAGCGTATCGACAAAAGGCATTTCCCATGGTTTTGCACCCTGCACGTTGAGAATTGCCGGCAATCCAAGTCTGTTAATCAACATTCGTCGCGCAATAAACGGAAAGTCAAATTCCTTGCCGTTATGAGCGCATAATCTGGCTCCGGTTTTGCCCGACGTAAATTTTTCGAGCATTGCCGAAAAACTTGTCAGCAAATTCTTTTCGTCGCCAGTAAACGATTTTATCCGCAAATTGTTGGAACGGTCGATTATACCGCAGCTGATACATACGATTTTTCCGAACTCAGCCCAGATTCCGGCTCGGGGGTAAAAATCTTCGGCGCTTTCGTTATTTTTTCTCTGATAGACCGTTTTCCTGTCCCACAGCATTTTTACCTGTTCGGGAACATTTTCATAGCAGGAATATTCGGGTACGGTTTCTATGTCAAGAAACAGATAGCTGTTTAAATTGATGTTCATCATACTGAGAAATATTTTGAAATTTTAAGACTCTTTAATGCGTTTGATTTTATTGGGAAAAGAACCGGTACACGATATTGCCGGTCTGATTGCCCTGTGTTTCGACGGCTGAAAAACGCGCAAGCATTGCAGCCTGCACAGCCGCGCTTTGAAGACAGTCGTCCGTGCTTGATACTGCATTGTCAACATGTGCGTTAACCACATATCCAAGTCTGTTTACCTCGATTATAACTGTTATATCTCCGCCGTTTCGACATTTGTATGCCGGAACAGGCAGGGATATTTTGGTTCTGCCTTCGAGAAAGTACGAAATAACCGAAGGACCTTTATACGCTTCGCCCGAACCGGCGGCATTTTTCAATTCGTCGGGAACGTCGTCAACGCCGCGTTCTTCTCTTGCCTGTTCGAGTTTCTGTTCTGTTTTCGTTCTTTCGTTTTCTTTCATCGAAGCAGAGTTTACGCTCGAAAAGAACGAAATGTTTGCGCCCGCGCCTCTGCCCGAAGCAGAACCTTCGGCAGCTTCGTTGACCGCAATGTTCACAAGTTTAATATCCTGACGCGGAAGGTCTTTCATCATCTGTTCGATTTCTTTTTTCAGTTTCTCGTCTTTTTCCTTCGATTTTGCCATATCTTCCTTTTCCAAATCTTTCTGATTGACAATTTCCATTTCTGCGAACATTCCGCGCGACGAAAGCGTGCGTATCTGGTTAACTGCGAGAATTAAAAACACGAACAGATGAATAACGACAGTCAGACATATTTCCATCTGATGGTCTTTCAACCATTGGGTAAAATCTTTCCGGTCGTTAAAAAGAGAATCTATTTTTTCCCTGTTATTCACAATATGTTCCGAAGCATCCATTTCAAAGGGTTAAACAACATCAGTGCAACCACAATACCCACAGTATTGGCGCACACGTCGTAAATACTGCAACTGCGTCCAATCCTGTCCTGAACAAGCTCTATGACAATTCCTGTAAACAAGGGTATAAAAAAAGTATAACCGTAAGCCCTGAGCGATTTTACTCCATACTGGCGTAAAAAACCGGACATCAGCAGCAGCGTAAAAACAAAATACAGAATAAAGTGGGCAACTTTATCATAATGCGGTATTTTGGCAAACATCGACGATAGTTTGGATAACATCAATGACAGCCAATTATTCGGCTCGGAACTTTCTTTTTCTGGCGACAGGCAGCCGAACAATATAACTGAAAGCCAAATAACTGCTCTCCAATGATATTTAAGCAATTTTAATGCCATACATTAATTTTTTAATTTCAGTTTTTTTTAAATTTAAAGGCGCAAAGGTAATAAAAAAAATAATACTACCGCTACAAAACGGTTTTCGACACATAGATTTCTATTGTTAGCGGTATGATTTTAGGCATTGCAACTGATGGAAATTTGCCCGTTGTTGCATCTGTCAATTTGAAAAAAAATAGATAAGGATGGACTCTAATAATTGATGCGAATCAATGGTTGAAAACGTTATTTTAGCCCGAATTCTATGACTAATCCAAAATTAATTCGTTAAAAAATGTTATATTATTCACACACAGTCAGCAAACGGATTCAGGTAGTTTTCGCAATAAGGTATTTTGCTTGTTACCACGGCAAAAATTCGTTGAATGAGTTTGTTTCTGACATTGTTTATTACTAATCTTTTCGACTTTCCTGCTGCGATTTTTCGCTGCGCATAAGCCGACAGTTCTTTGTTGTACTGCATCGCACTGATGGCACACTGGGAAAGCAATACCTT
>JAIROW010000030.1 GCA_031257315.1 Prevotellaceae bacterium | reverse complement strand
TGCCTTTACAGGCAGCGTTATCGTCTCACTGTTTCTTCCGCCGGTCAACCACCGGCGGTTATGAAAATTATGGCTTTCAGCCAGATATATGCTTTCAAATAGCATATTTAATTTTACATTAACTCTAATGATTTATATAAAGAATTTTACTTAATTTATTAACCGATGACAGTATATAATTTTGCTTTCCACATTTGGTCTTTTTACCGTTTTTCTTTATCTTTGCTTTTTGGCAATCAGGACAACAGAGTGATATTTGTATTTTCATAACACAAAATTAACACTTTATTTCCCGATTGCCAAATTTTTATAACAGCATACTTTTTACAGAACCCTTCCTTTGCCTGACACATTCAAAGGCTACTACTGCGGCGGCGGCAGAGACGTTCAGTGAATCAATATTTCCCTGCAACGGTATTTTTACAAGTTCGTCCGAGACTTCAAGATTGCCTTTTGAAATTCCCGATTCTTCCGAACCCATTATAATCGCGACAGAGCCGGACAAATCTGCATCGAAATAATTTTTGTCGGCTTTTTCGGTTGCGGCAAATATTTTTATGTTATAACTGCGGATAAGATAAATTGCGGATTTTAAATTCGAGACTTTGCAGACCGGAACATAGTTCAACGCGCCCGACGAAGTTTTCATGGCGTCAACATTCATTGGCGCGGCGTTTTTTGCAGGGACAATAACCGCATCGACGCCGGCACATTCGGCTGTTCGGACTATTGCGCCGAAATTTCTTACATCTGTGATTTTATCAAGCAACAGCAGAAGAGCCTTTTTGCCCGATGCGTTTATGTTTTCAAGAATCTGTTCCAGATCGGAATACTCAGCCGACGACAGAAAGGCAACTATTCCCTGATGATTTCCATTTTTTGTCAAACGGTTAATTCTTTCTAACGGCGCTCTGACTGTTGTGATATTTTTTTCTTTGGCAATAGAAAGAATCCTGCGCAGCAAATCGCCGTCTGCACTTTCGCGAATCAGTATTTTCTCGAAATTACGGTTTGCATTTAACGCTTCAAGTACAGGTCGCAGCCCGAATATTTTATTCCCTTCCATTTACACTGTTTAATCTTCGTCAAAATTAACTCTGCGTACAATTCCGCGTTTTGATGAACGAATAAAATTCAGGATTAAATTTCTTTCTTCTGTTTCTGCAAATTCGGCTTCAATTTTGTTACATGCGTCCGTAGTATTGTAAATCCCCTGATATATAAGTTTATAGATGGAGTTTATTTCCTCGATTTTTTCGGCAGAAAAGCCTCTTCTTCGCAGCCCGATACGGTTTATGCCTCCAAAAGACAATGGATGCCGTCCTACAATAATAAACGGTGGAATGTCTTTTCCAACAAGCGAGCCGCCCATTGTCATTGCATGAACGCCGATACGGGTAAACTGGTGAGTGCCGGTTTTTCCGCCGAGTATGGCGTAATCGTAAATGTCAGTTTCGCCGGCAAGCCCTGTAAACGAGGCAAGTACGACGTTATTGCCAATAAAGCAATCGTGAGCGACATGCGAGTACGACATTATCAGGCAGTTATTACCGATTTGCGTTTTCAGCTTTTTGCTGGCTTCCGTGCCTCTGTTCACCGTAACACATTCTCTGATAACTGTATTGTCGCCTATTTCGACCCACGATACCTCTCCGTTAAATTTCAGATCCTGCGGTTCCGCGCCGATAACGGCTCCCGGAAAAATTTTACAGTTTTTGCCAATTTTCACATAATCCATTATTACAACATTGGAGGCGATTTGAGTGTTGTCGCCGATTTCTACATGTTCAGCAATATGCGAAAAATGACCGATATGGACATTTTGTCCGATTTTTGCGTTTGGGTGAATATAATTCATCTTTTTCTTATGTTAAATTCAGATATATTATTATTTATTTTTAACGATTTGGGCTGTAAGTTCGCCTTCGGTGGCAAGCTGGTCGCCAACAAAAACCTGTCCGTACATTGACACAATTCCTCTGCGAATAGGTTCTATCAGAGCGAGTCTGAATATAAGCGTGTCGCCGGGTACGATTTTTCTTTTAAATTTGACTCTTTCTATTTTCACAAAATATGTTGAATATCTCTCAGGGTCAGGCAGATTTCCCAGCGCCAGTATTCCGCCTACCTGCGCCATTGCCTCAACCTGCAAAACGCCGGGCATTACGGGTTCTTCCGGAAAATGTCCTACAAAAAACGGCTCGTTCATCGTAACATTTTTTACTCCCACAACCTGACTTTCGGTGCGCAGTATGATTTTATCTACCAGCAAAAACGGAGGTCGGTGCGGTAATATCGACATAATCTGTTTCACGTCGAACAGCGGAGTTATATTCGGGTTGTATTCAGGAGGCGTCGGACGCATCAGCTCTTTTTTAACTGTCTGGCGAAGTTCCTTTGCCAAGCCCGTATTTATCATGTGTCCGGGCATGTAGGCAATAATTTTTCCTTTGATTCTGAAACCGATTAGCGCCAGATCGCCAATCATGTCGAGGAGCTTGTGCCGCGCCGGTTCGTTTATAAATCTGAGTTCGAGGTTGTTAAGATAACCTTCGGGAACACGTTCAACTGTGGGTTTGTTGAACAGTTTCGACAAATGCTGCAATTCTTTGCTTTCTATCGGATTTTCAACTATAACGATTGCATTTTCCAGATCGCCGCCCTTAATCAGATTGTTTTTATACAGGGTTTCAAGCTCGTGCAAAAACACAAAAGTCCGGCACGGAGCAATTTCTTTTTCAAAATCGGAGAGCGATTTAAGCCGAGCCGACTGAGTGTTAAGCACTTTGGAATTGTAATCAACCGTTACGTCAATGTTAAATTCATCGTCGGGGAATATTATAATTTCTTTTCCGCTTTTTTCGTCGCGGAAAACGATTTTTTCCTTTATCGAATAGTAGAAACGTTCTTTATTCTGTTCCTGAAGACCGGCTTTTTTTATTGCATCGACGTATTTGACAGCGCTTCCGTCCAAAATCGGAATTTCCGGAGCGTTGACTTTAATCAGAGCATTGTCCACGCCTGTTGCCCAGAGCGCAGCCATCAGATGCTCGATGGTATTTACCTTCACTCCGTTTTTTTCCAGAGTTGTGCCGCGCGAAGTTGCGCTTACATTGTCGGCTACGGCGTCGATTACAGGCTGTTCGGGAACATCTGTTCTTTGAAACTTGATTCCATGCTCGTCGGGAGCAGGGCAAACAGTGATTTTTACATCCAGTCCAGTATGTAATCCCTTACCGGTCAGTTCAATTTCAGATTTTAACGTACATTGTTTTTCTTCCATTTTTTTCTAAAAATTCTCTAAATAAAAAACGCTATAATTTTTGCAAAGATAAAATTTTTTTTTTAATATTTCAGCATTTTTAATATTTCAGACGCTAATCGCCTGAAAATGAAACATTATTTAAACGTCGTCATCAAGAAAAATGACGTTGCCAAAACTTGATTGCAGTCATATTCCACAAGCAGGAAAACATATTACATTATTTGGGAATTAAGTCAGTTTATAAGCCTGTGTAAATTCGGGTATTGAATTTGACGTAAATTTGCAGTTCTCAATATAACATTATTTAATGCTGAACCCAAAAAAAGAATTATCTTTGTCCCGTAAAAATGAAGTTTGACAAATAAAAAATGAAGATTACAAAATGAGAAAATTAGTAGAACAGTATAATAATTTAAATAATTCATTTAAAAAGACTCTCGTTTTTCGTATCGGGGACAGCGCCGGATTTTTTTCGGAGTATAATATTATGATTTTGGCAATGTTATATTGTCTGCAACATAAAATACGTTTTGTCTTGTATTCAAAAAACGCTAATTTCAAGTATAAAGACGGCTGGACGGATTATTTTGAACCTTTTTGCGAATCTGCTTCATGCCGGATACATAAATATCTGAATGTCAGAAATTATAAATCAGAGAAGATAAACATAAGAAATATAAATGTAGCAATATGGCAATTAAAAAGATTTTTATACATATTTTTTGCCAAAATTTCAAAATTATTCTGCTGGTTTTTATACACACAGGATTTATGGAATTATTTTTTTGATAAAACAGTAACAGAGCAGGAATATGATTTTCCCGAATTAACCATTAAAGGCGATTTTATTCATGCCTGTAAGCGGGGTAAATCGCATTTATATGTTTGAATATGATAAAGAATGGATTGCAGCGCTGGAAACTACATTTGAACCATATAAAGACAAAGTTGAAATAATTAACAAATACGTATCGAACAAAATGACAACGATAATATTTCGATAGATTATTTTCTGCAAAACAAACCGTGCGATAATCTGTTTATAAAAATGGATATAGAAGGCGCTGAAATCACGGCGTTGCACGGAGCGGAAAATACTTTTGCCAATGCAAAGAATATAGATTTCTCAATCTGCGTTTATCATAATGGCGTGGGAAACAGGACAGACGACGAAATTGAAATACCGGCATTTTTGAATAAACACGGGCGCAAATTTGAATTTTCCGACGGTTTTTTAATGTATGGATGGCAGCTGAGAAGAGGCGTTGTCAGAAGCATTAAATGAAATTATTTTATTTATGAATATATTATTTATATATATAGACGATGGATCGTGGTTTAACAACTGCGCTAAAATTCATTTTATAAACGAACTGGAACGGGAAGGACACAAACTGTTTTTTTTTAATCCAGACTTATATTTATCTGTTGTTCAGGCTAATGAAATATTATCTGCCATAATTAAAGAAAACAGAAACAGTTATGATTTAATTGTTCATCTTCATGGCGACGAAATTTTATTTCCTGATACTGTAAAACAGATAAAACGAACAGGAATACCAACTTTGCTGATTTGTTTCGACAATTTGCAGTCCCCATTTATGCACAAAAATATTGCGCCTCATTTTGATCTGGTTTGGCTGACTTCTTTCGAGACAAAATCCATGTTTGAAAAATGGGGCTGTAAATGTATATTTCTTCCCTATGCTGCAAATCCGCATAATCTGTATCCTGATTTTTCAGAAGAAATAAATGCGGTCGGATTTGTAGGCACGCCTTACGGAACAAGAATACATAAGATAAACAAGTTGATTGACAATAATATAGAATGTTCGGTTTATTCCAGCAGTTTAATAAATAACGGTTTTACGGCAAGAGAAAAGAAGAAAAAACCGCTGATTAAAATTGACAGATATGATATTATGTTAATGAGATATTCAATCGTAAAACGGATTTTAATAAGTAATATATTAAAAAAAATCATATCTCAACCCGACGGATTATCGCTTTCTCCATGTTTGACAGTGAAGCCGTCTGTTACTCTTGAACAGATGAACAGGCTGTATTCCAATCATTCGCTGTCGTTAAACATTACCGAAGTCTGGGACACTTATCTGCTGAAAAAACCCGTTCACAAACTACATTTGCGCACTTTTGAAATACCGATGTGCGGAGGATTGCAGTTTGCGCCATACATTGAAGAACTTGCAGGTTATTTTGAAGACGGAAAAGAGATTGTAATGTATAAAAACGAAGCGGAATATATT
>JAIROW010000014.1 GCA_031257315.1 Prevotellaceae bacterium | reverse complement strand
ACCTTGCGTCCTGTCTTTTTGAAAGCGCGTAGAATTAAACCCGAAAGGCGTGATGCCGGAGTTGTATCGGTTTCGTCCTTTCCACACAGCTCCTCTATGCGCTTCAAATTGGTATCCAGAGCTGAATGAAGCGATTCCAGATTTTTATAGCTTTCTACATTAAAGTCTAAATAGAACACCGGATACTCAATCCAGTCCTTTTCAAGTCCCGCAATCGTCAGTCCTTCAAACAGTTCCTTCTTACCAAGAAAATATGCCTTGAGCGTCGAAAGGAAAAGGCTTTTCCCGAAGCGGCGAGGACGACCCAAAAAATAGGGAACGCCGGATTCTGCCAAATCATAGAGGTAGCGCGTCTTGTCAACGTACAGAAAATTTCCCGTGCGCAGTTTCTCAAAATCCTGAATCCCGATTGGGAGCTTGCGAATATTTGTCATAAACCTGTCTTTTTTTAATTCTTTTGCACAAAGATACTGAAAAATATCAGAACCGCAAAACGGAAATATTCAGCCAATTGCCGCAATGGTAAATCCATGCAACCTCCAATTTATTTATTTACCTTAAAAAGCGCATAAGATAAATTTATAATCCAAAATCTCATCAAACTGTGTAACACGAGCAACCTGTTAGAGCTTAAATTATGTTACAAACAGGAACTGATTACCTGCTAATGTTCCATTTCGTAAAATCAACATGGCTTTCAACTTTATCTTCGATACTGTCTGGCAATGCGGGAAAAAAGTCAATATCGGTAATATTCTGTATATCTTTCACGCTCATTGCGAAAGTCGATAGCGGTTTTCGTCCGCTTTCGTTGGCAAACATAAAAGCAATGGCGTGCCAGTTACCGTTATCATTCTGTAAAAGAGCCTTGAAAAAAGCGTCGGGAACGGCGACTTCGTTATTTCCGATTGTTTTGTGGCGTTTCGATACAACCGGACCGCATACGACATAGATTTTCCCTTTTTGCAAAGCCAGTCCGCGCACCTGTTCTTCCAAAGATTTCCAGACGCCTGAATTTAAGCTTTTGTCCTGCGGACAGATGTTTGAGAGATAAAACGACTCTGTCATCGCCTGTTCGCTCCATTTCATGTCGGCAGCCGGAGCCATGTGTCCCCTGTCCCAGCCCGAATTTTTATAATCATCGGTTGTAGCCGATTTTCCGAAGGGAACTTCAGGGTCTGGTATAAAATGGTTTCCGCGCAGTTCAACGCCATCAACTTCTTCTTTTGTAAGTTCATACGCAACCCAGTTCGGAATTTTCCAGTCAGAGTTATAACTGACGGTATATCCTGCGTGAGTAATAATCTGCTCCTGCCGTCCTGTGATTTTTGCAGGAATTTCGACATTTTCAATTAACGGACTTTTCGCACCGTTTTCCGGAACATCTATTACCTGCTGTAGCGCCAGCCAGCCAGCAATTACAAATCCTATCGCTATCAGTATTCCGTTTGTCTTTTTCTCTTTTCTCTTTCCTGATTTTGAAACCTTGCCCATAATTATTCTTTTAATTAACTGTATTTTAACTGTTTTTTTACAAACACTCTTTAATATTAAAATCGTGCAAAGATACAGCTTTATTCCTTAATCTGATAATTGTCAATTATCAATTGCTTCAAAGGGAATTTAGCCGTTTGTTCAACATTTTCCGTTTGTTTTACTGCTGTAAAAGGTTTTTTTTGAAAATTTAGTCCAATCATAATTTTCTGAAATTAAGCATATTAAAAAAATGAGATAAGATATTTGTAAAAAATTTTTGTCCAAATAAAAATAAATACTACCTTTGCAGCCGCAAATGAGGCCCGTTCGTCTAGGGGTCAGGACGCAAGGTTTTCATCCTTGAAACAGGGGTTCGATTCCCCTACGGGCTACGAAAAAAGTAAAAGAAAGTATAAAAGAAATTTTTATAGATATGGCAAATCATAAGTCTGCTAAAAAAAGAAACCGGCAAAATGTTGTACGTCGCTTGCATAACAGGTATTATGCCAAAACAACTCGAAACGCTGTTAGGGCATTGAGACAAACAACCGACAAAACTGCTGCCGTAGCATTATTGCCAAAAGTTTCGTCAATGCTTGACAAACTGGCAAAAATAAGAGTTATTCACAAAAATAAAGCTGCAAATCTGAAAAGCAGTCTGGCTTTGCACGTTAACCGTCTGGCTTCGTGATAATTTTGTGAAAACACATATTGTAGAGTTTTATTGAGAAAAAAAAATTAAATATTGTTGTTCATTAAAAAAAATATAGCTGGGATACCATTCCGGCTATATTATCATTGTATTGGATATACAAATATTTACGTTTATATATATACTGAGTTAATTTAAATATAAAATTCAAAAGCATCAAACTGACTGAAAACCAGAATTTTCATAACCATAATTATTATACAATAAATGAAGGGAAGATGGAAATCTCATATCTTTTTATTAAATTATTAAAATATTGGTTTTCAGCAAAATTTTTGCAACAATAAATTGATATATACTCTGTTGAAACCATTGCACGAAATACAGTCCGTCAGCTCAAATTCCAAGACCGTCGGTAAATGCAGCGTGCGATGTTTTTTTCGCTTTTGTCTGTACTATTCTTGAATACGGAGCAACGCTATATACCTGCCAGATGTTGCCGCCGATAACAGTGTGATGTCCAATGGTTATACGTCCAAGTATTGTCGAGTTTGAATAAACTACCACATTGTCTTCGAGAATTGGATGTCGAGGTTCTTTTGCTATTACTCCGTCGGCATTGGTTGCCAGACTTCTTGCTCCAAGCGTAACGCCCTGATAAAGCCGTACATGATTTCCGATAATACAGGTCTCGCCAATAACTATTCCCGTACCGTGATCGATGCTGAAATATTCGCCGATAACCGCTCCCGGATGAATATCGATGCCTGTTTCAGAGTGTGCAAGTTCGGTAATTATTCGCGGCAAAACCTGCACGCCCGCAAGCAAAAGCTCGTGCGCCGCACGATAGTGTATCATTGCCTGTACGCCCGGATAGCAGTAAATTATTTCATCATAACAGGTTGCCGCAGGATCGCCGTCGAACATCGCTTTAATGTCGGTTGCAAGCAGACGCTTTATTTCGGGTATTTTGTTGATGAAGGCAAGCGCCGTTTCGGACGATGTTTTTGCTGCGTCGCTGCCGTCCGAAAAATGCAGACTTGCTCGAATCTGAATACAGAGAAGTTTATACAGTTTTTCCATACATACGCCCAGATGATATTCGTGTGTATCGTCGTTGATTTCCGTTTCTCCGAAAAATCCCGGAAATACGATTGATTTTACAAGGTTCATTATATCTCTTATGCGTACAGTGTCGGGCATTGAACGGGCATGTCGCGGAATATATTCATATTCTTTTCGGTCGGAAGTCAACGCTGCAATATTCTTTTCCAGCGTATTTTTTATATCAACATTCATGGCGATTGTGGACTGTATATGTTTTTTATCAATTGTAAATCAGGAAAATATGTCAAAATTCAATTACCTTTCAAAAACTCCGCTCTGTTTTTTTAACAGTGTTTTTTCAAATTTATCGTCTGAGCGGATTTCATGAGCATAAGTCGTATCTGTCGGCGTATAAATTGTAGAAAAAACAAAGACTTCTATTGTTTTTTTTTGAGAATTCCAGAACAGAGGACCTTCGGTTTCAAGTCTTTTGTTTTCCAGCAGATTGGTAGCGACGACATTTCCTGTGGCGGTAAAGAAAACGGGATTTTCTCTGATTGTCGCACTGTCGGCAATCAGGGTCGATTCGAGCAGGCTGTCCTTGTACGAAGCGATATACAAGCCGTCAGGACAGATGTGTAGTACTGTATCTTTTTCGCGCAACGTTATTGCCGTTTTTGCAAATATTGTATTTCTGAGACGACCGTTGGAAGTGGAGATAATTCTCATGTTTTTTGTCTCTTCTGTCGGACGTTCCAGAATTTCGTCGGAAGATACTTTTTGCAGCGTATCTCTTTTTGAACATGAAACAACAGCAACGCCGAAAAAAATCAGCGTTACTGTCTTAATAATTTTCATTATCGTTAAACCGTTAAAAATATGGAAAAATGAATTACGGTTTTCGAGTACGTACTACTGTTGTTTCATTAATTGGTCCGCATTTTACAGTATATTTCTGACCGTCAAGCAAGTCGAGGAAAAATGCGTCGCCCTGAAGCGGAAAGTGCTGCGAAAACAGACTGATGCTTTTATTTGCTTCGGCAGCCAGCGACGGGTCAAGCTGTTTGGCTTTAACAAGCTGATCGACAGCAATCCAATATACCGAAGATTTGCTTACTTCATCGTCGCCGCAACCTGTAACCTGCGCATAAGCCATTCCAAGCACATAGTAGGCTTTACCGTTTTTTGGATTGGCTGCAATTGACTGACGCGCGTAGTTTATGGTTTGTCCTATATTTTTTTCCTTTAAATAAAGGGCGCCAAATTCCTGATAGTATTTCGACTTGTTCAACTGGTCGGTTTCTGTATCTACGGCTTCCTTAAAATACTGATTTGCTTTATCCTTGTCGTTTTTGGAATAGTACATGCGGGCTAATCCGTAGGAAGCGGCTGGCGAGGGGCTTATTTTGTTGTATGCTTCTACGCCGTCGTAATACAGCTGATTGTCAGTACATTCTTTTGTTGTAAGCAGAGATACGACCATTTTCACAACTTCGGCGTTGTTTTTATTGGCGTTAAATCTTGCTTCCAGAACTTTTGTCAGATTTTCGCAGTTTGCAGCGTCGGTAGTCAAAAATGCGCCTTCGATACCGGCTTTTATTTGCGGTTTGACAGTATCCTGCGGGTCTTTTTTCAGCTGATAATCGGCAAGTTCTGACATTGTTGTGTATGCGTCCGTAAATTCTTCGAGTGTGATTTCATTTTTTTCAAACAGTTCACGCGCCGCCAGCATTACTTTTGCAGCTGCTATCAGGTCAATATCCTTGTTGTTTTCTATTGCAATCTTGTAGGCTTCATATATCGCCTTGTTGTCGTCGGGTTTATACGTTTGAACATCAATGGCTCGGCGATAGTACAAATCTTTTTTTACGTCTTCCTTCAATGAAAAATACTTCAATCTCATGTCGTAAAGCATAAGCAGTGTATCAATTCTTGCTTTTTTCATGGCAGGGTCGGAGGTTTTGCCAATCAAATCGCGCATCATAGTAACTCCATGCACATAAAAATTCTGACTTGCTCCCGGACAGTTTTGAAACACTTTTCTCCACGGTACAAGGGCTATGTCGTAATTACTGCTCCTGTATTCCGTCTGATAGCTTTGCAAATCCAGTATGCACTGAATACTGTCTTCGGGCGTTTTTCCATATTTTCCCTGAGCTTTTGCGTTTATCCACGTAAAGCAGGCTAAAAGCATAAAAACCGTAAATTTTAATATTTTCATAATCTTTAATATTTAAATAATAACTCTGTAATTTACCTTTTAAAATTTCTAATAAAATAAATAACGCTTAACTTTCAAATCTCTGTACAGTTGTGGATTAATATTTTGTTTAATCCGAAAACGGCAGAATTTGAGAATACAAATATAGGACATTTTATTTGTCTGGCAAAATAAAACGCATCGCCGCCCGTAAAAATTATTTTACGCGACGGATATTTTTTTATGTAATACATTGTTTCTCCGATAATTCCGTGAACGACTCCTGCTTCGATTGCTGTTTTTGTACATGTCCCGATTTCAGTAATTTTTTCGGGCGGAGAAAGCAGTGGAAGGCTGTTTGTGTAACAATTTAATGCCTTGAACCGGACAGACAAACCCGGAGAAATGTTTCCGCCCGTAAAACTGCCGTCGGCATCTACAAAATCAACTGTAATTGCTGTGCCGAAATCGAAGATGACAAGATTTGTGTCGGGAAAAAACAGATTTGCCCCGACAGCTGTTGCAAGCCTGTCGCTGCCAAGCGTTTCGGGCGTTTTGTAACTGTTTTTTATCGGGACGGGTATTTCGGAGGTGAACCGTATAAGTTTGTCGAGTTTTGCGTTCAAAAAATCAGTCATATTGCCGTCAACATGTCCGGTTGCCGAATAAATTCCATTTCGGATTTGCGGATACAGCGTAAAAACCTTTTTCAGGTCGTCGGGATTTTCGTATATTGCAGAATACACGATTTTTGGCTTGTCGCTTTCGACTGCAAAAATTTTTGAGCGGCTGTTGCCTATGTCAATTATAAGCGAGTACATAAATTTCGTTATGTCTGAACGTTTGTTTTTATGGCTTGTATTTTGCCTGTTTGTAAATATTGTCGTAATTGCTGCTGTTCATCAGGTCGAGCAGCGATGTTTCCGGACGGTTTTTCATATATTTCGATATTATTCTGTATCCTGTCCAGTTACAAGCCATGCCCGGCGATTCGGAGGTAAACGCAGCCGTGAACGGAGCCGGCTCTGTCAGTTTTCTTATGGTAAAATGGTCGGTCGAAAACAGCAATTTATTTTCGACAAGATAAATCCATATATTTTCTTCGTTGTTTGCGCACCATTTTAGCTGTTCTTTTGTAAATCCGAAAATCAGGGTATCGGCTTCGTCCGGCAGTATCATTTTTGTTGCATACAGTATTTTCCCTTCGTACAGCATCTTGGAAATCAGATTGTTCGATACGGCGCGACTGTCTGTTGGGGCGGTTTCGGAAAAACTCCATTCTCCGCTTATCCATGCCGCAATGCAGTCTGAAACTATTTTGTTTCGGTTCATGTTTCGCGACATATATTTTGCATAATTCAGTTCCGCATAAAGTTTGCTGTCTGCTCCAAGATATTTGTCCAAGCCAATGGCGAGAATACTGTCGGTCAGTATCAGCGAATGGTTGAAGCCCGATATGTACGTAACAATACGCGGAATTTGTTTTTCGGGAAAATAATACCGATAATATTTAAATGCGTGGTTAAATTTTTCGGTCAGTCCGTCAAGATTGGGATACTCCTTTTCGGTTTCACGGCGTGCGATGTTAACCGTTTCGTCGTTTCTGAAACGTTCAAGTTCCGTCATAAACAGAGAATCGCCAAACTGCCCGATTCCAAGAATGTTGGCGGTATAGCGTTTAAAGAAGTCTCCGTATTTCTGCGGCAGCTTGCCGACCGGATTTTCAAAGATTTCGCGGTCTAACCGTTCAATATCAATGTTTACGGAAATACCGGACACGTCAGGTTTTCCGCTTCCGCACGAAAACAGAAACGTGAAAAACAAAACCGCTGTCGTTTTTTTCAAGCCGTACAACACAGAGCTGCGACGCATTGCGCCACAGCTTTCAAATATCATATTTAAATCTACATAAACTCTAATAATATTACGCATGTCATATAAATTTTTCAGTTCATATTTTGCCATCGTGGTTTTTAATTAATAAAATTATACAAAATTATTGATAAAATCCAGCACGTCGCTTTCGTCCGTATCGAAGGAACAGACCCATCGAACTTCCGATTTATTTTCGTCCCAGACATAAAAGAACGACTTGTTTTGAAGTTTTTCTATCCTGTCTTTCGGAATAATTGCAAAGACTTCGTTTCCCTGAACTGGTTGAGTAATCTGTATTCCTTTTTCGTCGGCTTTTTCGGCTAACAGCCGCGCCATGCTGTTTGCGCGGGCGGCGGCTCTAATCCACAAATTTTCGTCGAGAACAGCCGAAAACTGCGCAGCAATGAAACGTCCTTTTGAATGTAGCTGCATCAGCTGCTTGCGCAGATACTGAACGCCTTTGCGCGGAGACGTAAAGAAAATCACCGCTTCGCCGAACAACATTCCGTTTTTTGTTCCGCCAAAACTCAGCACGTCAACGCCCGTATCGCATAAAAGCGCAGCCGGTTCAATGTCGAGATATGCAACGGCATTGGCGATACGCGCCCCGTCAACATGCAAAAACATTCCGCGACTGTGCGCAAGGTCTGCTATTGCCTTAATCTCGGCTGGCGAATAAACCGTTCCCATTTCGGAACATTGTGAAATTGAAATTATTGCCGGTTGAACGTGGTGCTGATTTCCGAATCCATGCAAGCGGCTTTGAAT
>JAIROW010000010.1 GCA_031257315.1 Prevotellaceae bacterium | reverse complement strand
GTTCACGTGCTCGCCATGCGGTATCATTATAAGTGTCATGGTCACGTTGCAAGTGGCAGACCTCCGCATGATAGCAAACAACCTCACTCCGTATGAGCCCACACATCCGCGCGAGATATTGAAAGAGGAGATCGTGTATCGCGGCTTGTCGCAGCGTAAGTTCGCCGCGCAAATGGGGAGGGGCGTATTCCGTGCTCAATGAGCTCCTCAATGCCAAGCGACCGGTAGCGGTCGAGTATGCGCTGTTTTCCGAGGCTGTGCTCGACGTCGAATCCGTCATGTTCGTCAGGATGCAGGCCCGCTACGACATGCAGGTTGCACGAAAGGGCAAGTGCTTCTCCGCCCGCCTTGCCAAAGCGCGCTCAATGGCCGCCGCGCTGCCGTAAATCAACTTACGTACACCGGCTCCTCCCTGGCTTCGAGGGCCTGCTGCATTGCCGCAAGCGCATTCGGGTCGGCGTTCTGCTGTATCTGCTGCATGATCGCCTGCCGCTGCTGTTCGTCGGGCTGTCCCTGCGGGACGTGTACATCCTCAACCAAACTGCTTTAAAACAGCGTTTTACACTTTTATTTTGTCTTATGGGGTACGATTTGTGGCGGATTTTCAAGCCGTTTTTGACTGCTTCTGTCCTGCCCATGTCTGCATAAAACTCAACGACAAAAGTAGTGTATTTTTCTGAAAACGACAATATCTGTTATCCCGTTTGTCCGTCAATCAGAATAAAATCAGAACTTTGAATGGACAAAAACATGTCTTAGAATTTTTTTTTTGCTTTTTCCAAGCCAATTTGAAACAAAACATGGACAAATTCGGACATAACATATTGTTATGCAATATATTACAACTAAATATCGTACCTTTGCCGCAAAATTTATACGGTATGAACATGTCTGAATTAAACGCCCAAAAATCTCCGCCTACAAGTTTTGCCGAACTGTGGCAAAACGCGCGGCTGCTGGTAACAGAAGAATTTACAGCTCCACCCGTAATCCTGCGCGTTGGCGATTCAACTGTCGCTACGCTCGGCAATTTCAGCGCATCGACTGGTAAGGCAAAAAGTAAAAAAACTTTCAACGTCTGCGCAATCGTCGCTTCGGCTCTGACTAACAGCAGGATATTAAATTATTCCGCATCGCTGCCGGAAAACAAGCGGAAAATTATTTACGTCGATACGGAACAAAGTAAATCTCACTGTCATAAAGTGTTGAAACGTATTTTGCAACTGTCGGGACTGCCTGTCGACAGTCAGCCTGAAACGCTTGATTT
The DNA here is from genome assembly GCA_031257315.1 of Prevotellaceae bacterium. Classification (GTDB taxonomy): domain Bacteria; phylum Bacteroidota; class Bacteroidia; order Bacteroidales; family UBA932; genus JAIRLF01. The sequence goes on along the minus strand of JAIROW010000010.1, from coordinate 1,741 downwards.
TCTGTATCTGCGGAGGTTCAGCCCGAAAATACGGCTTGGCATTATAGAAGAGGCAATTTATCATACGGAAAATCTTGGGCTTGTGATAATTGATGGCGTTAGGGATTTGGCGTATGACATTAACAGTCCGTCAGAGGCTACCGACCTGATTACCAAACTTATGCAGTGGACTGACGAACGACAAATCCACATTCATACGGTTTTGCACCCTTTGCGATGGCCATCATTTTTGCATTGCCGTATCCTTTTTCAAGAAATTCGGCTTCTGCGGCTTCCAGAATGATTTGTTCTGTATTTAATTCGCTATTATTCATGTTTTTAATTTTTGTCAGACATAATTGTTCGACAATATTGTCGATACAAATGTACGAGTATTTTTTGAACTGCCAAATTATTTGTGAAATATCTTCATTTTTTATTTTAATTGATGCCCAAAAAGCATAGAACATGTTCAATCTTCCCTTCTTCTGTACTCAACCATCAGAACATTCGAATTATACGCTTGGGTTCCTGCTAATTCCCATTTCGATTCTTTGGGTTGTTCAGGAAACAAGGGAACACCTCTAGCAAGAATAACGGGAATGTAGGCTATCCGCATTTCGTCAATCAAATTTGCAGCCAGCAGCATCGAAATCAATTCGCCGCCACCGACCAGCCAAATATCTTTACCTTTTCGGTTACGCAATTCGGAAATCGTTTCAACGATATTCTCCGTGATAAAACTGATGTTTTCTTTTGCGCTCCATTCGTGATGCGATACAACATAAGTATGTTGATTCGGGTACGGCCAAATCACATCCATATTCAACAACTCGCGGTAGGTTTTACCGCCCATGATAACCGTATCGACTGATGCCAACAGATTCTTATATCCGTAATCTGTTTTTTCGGGATTAGGAAATTCGGTAAGCCAATCCAGACTGCCGTCCGGTTCGGCGATACACTGGTCGAGCGATGTTGCGATGTAAAGGATAATCTTTTTCATTTTTTCTATTTTTTACGTGTTAAAAACTCCCGTCAAAGTTCGCCGGTAACACGTAAAAAAAGCGTGGAACCTACGTTGTCCCACTGCGAGGTACTGGTATACCCAAAGAGGCTACAAACGCAAGCCCACGCCATACCATAGGTATAGCATGAACATTGCTGTTTGCCTCTATTGCTCTAATTACCAGTTTTCGCAGTGGCGTCAGCGAATATCATGTATATAAACGGACGACACAAACCGTCCGCAAATTTCTAATACTATTGCAAAGATAGGGATGTTTTCCGAAATAGCCGGAAAGTAAAGGGGGAAATTTAAGTCTGTCGTAATCTTGTCAGCAATATGCAGATGAAGAAAGACCGCCTAAATTTAGAAAGGAAGAAATAGAATGAAAAAATTGGGATTCAGATACATTTTTGTACCTTTGTAGTCGAAAGTCGTTCTTTGTGTGCATTGTGAAAAATGACGTAAAAAACCGAGATTAGCTCGTTTCTAAATCGTTACCTGTCAAAAATTTTGTTCTTGTAAGTTGCTTATTTTCAGTCGAAAAGACAAAATACTATGTCTTGCAATGTGAGAGGTTATTCGCTTTTCAATCCCTGCTATTTCAGCTATTTTTTTCAATCGTGAGTTATATTTGTATAACCCTATAACAGGCAAAAGCAAATTGCCGGTTTGCCGGTTTTCATACTTTTCCAGAATCATTTTCGGAATGTTTAAAAGTGGAATACAGTATTCCGTATCAGTCTTTTGCCGTCT
>JAIROW010000171.1 GCA_031257315.1 Prevotellaceae bacterium | reverse complement strand
AAGGCAGAACCCTGTGGAGCAGAAAATATCAAGTTCTGGCTTTCAGCCAGTTTTTTGGGATTATGTTTGTCCGTATGTCAAACGACATACGGTTATGAAAATTCTGGCTTTCAGCCAGTATATACTCAAATAAATTTACATAAACTGTAATAATTAACCGCTCCCGCAAAATGGAGCAATAAAAAAAAAGAAAAACAGAAATGAAAAGAATTAGAACGATTGAGACATTAATTGTCATGCTGTCTGCCGTATGCGTTTTTGCGCAGACAGAAATTCGCACTGCCGACGAACTTGCCGCAATGTGCAAAGACGAAACCTCGCGCTGGGGCAGCTACATTTTACTCAACGACATTACCGTTGAAAACTGGAAACCCGTCGGCTCGTCCGATACGCCGTTCGAGGGACTGTTCAACGGCAGCGGGCATACCGTTACCGTTAAAAGCATTGTGCAGGGAGAAACCGAAGGCAAACTGCTGGATTATACCCCGCAGGGACTTTTTGCCGTTATTGGCAAAAACGGCTCGGTTAAAAACCTCAAAATCGAAGGCGAAATAGACTGTAACAGCGGTACGCTAACTTTGTATGCAGGCGCAGTTGCAGGAAAAAATTACGGCATGATTATGAACTGCGTTTCATGCTGCAATATTACGGTCAAAGGCGGTAAAATTAATTTCTTAAACATTCAGGCAACACGTGCGCTTGGCGCACTGGCAACGGGAGGCAAAATGGTTCTGTACACCAACGGCGCATACGCCGGCGGGCTGGCGGGCATTAATAGTGGAGAAATTAAAAACTGCCACTCGTCAAGCAATATTTACATTGACGGAGAAGGAATAAAATGCGGTGGCGGAATTGCCGGAGGCAGCGGCAGCGACGCAGGTGGCATCGTTGCACAGTGTATCGCCACAGGAACAGTTACGACAACCGGTAAAGGCGGCGCAGGAACAAAAGGATATTACAGAGGAGCAGGCGGTATCGCGGGACAGAATTGCGGCGTCATTAAAAACTGCGTCGCTCTGAATAAAGCATTGACAGCATCGCACGTGAAATGTGTTGCGGGAATAAATGCAATGTTTGATGCAGAAACGCAGAAAGGCGATATAGATGACAGTTTTTATCAGAAAGAAATAACCGTTTTTAAATCGACCGATGCGGAAAAAAAGGACGAAAAAACCGCCAAAAAGGTGGAAACAGGCAAAGGAATGGAAGGCAGTCCCGTAGAAATTATCGAAACGCAGACGCAGGAGTGGTGGCAATCCCCGAAAGGAAAAAAATCGAAATTTGCTTTCGCTTTCGGTTCCGACGACAACGCCCCGTGGACATGGAACGAAGCGCTGCAACGTCCGGTACTTTACTGGGAAATAACCGAAAAAAATGAAACTAAAAATGAGTAGGCAAATTTCTTTCCGCACTGCCGTAAATTTCTTTCCGCATAGAAATATTTTTCTATGCGCACGCAGAAATATTTCTTTCCGCAAAGAAATTTACGTCTGTGCGGACAAAAATACAGGAGAATTATTATCAGAATTTTTTTAATTAAATAAACAGAAATTTATATGAAGTACAGAGTAATCGAGCGGAAAAATCCGCAAACCCCGCAAGCGTCGGGAAAATTTTATGCCAGCGCCGTCAACGACGGCAAATTTACAGTTCGCGACTTTGCGAAAGAAATTTCGGGACGCTCGTCGCTCACTCGTGGCGACATCGAAAACGTACTCGAAAACTTCCTCGACGAGCTGCCAACGTTTCTCAAACTCGGTTTGAGCGTACAGTTAGGCAGCTTTGGCACATTGCGCCTCAACCTGCAAAGCGACGGCGCAGACTCCTCCGAAGCCTTTACGTCAGAACTTATCTACGGCGTAAAAGTGATATTTACGCCCGGCGTCGAACTCAAAGAAGCATTGAAAGACATCAAGTTTGAACGCGAGAAAATTGACAATTGACAATTGACAATCAAAAACATCAAATCTTTTAATTCTTAATTTTTAATTTTTAATTCTCATGAAATGGTTTATAAAAGTAATAAGGCATTATGCAGATTTTGGAGGACGGGCGCGACGAAAGGAATACTGGATGTTCGGGCTGTTCTACGTAATTTTTTTTGTGGCATGGATATTTCTGGTTGCGACAGGCTGTGAAGCCACTGGCATGGCTAAAAGCAATACCGGCGCCCTCGCCCTCGCGACAACTGTTTACATCTATTATGTATTAACGCTGCTGCCGGCGCTGGCTGTTACAGTCCGCCGGCTGCACGACCTTGGCAAAAGCGGCTGGTGGATACTGATTTATCTTGTTCCGGGTGGCGTCGTCTGGCTGTTTGTGCAGCTTATTTTACCAGGTCAGTATGGCAATAACAGATACGGAGATGACCCGAAAACCTCGCCGGAAATATTCGACGGATACTCGAAACTGCGAAGCGCAGGCGTTACGCTGACTGTCGCCTACGGAATTACGGTTCTGTCTGAAATAATTTTGTTAATTCTAATTTTTTCAGATACAGTACGCGGCTGGTCGATAAATTATACAGATTTTGCAGGATGTATTCTGATGCTGGCGGCAGCCATTTTCCTGCTTACCGGAAGCAGCGGATATGAAACGGAACGGAAAATAAAGACCGTTTTTTACCTGTCGCTGGCGGCGACAGTCATTTTCCTTGTATCCACGCTTCTCTGGATTACAACCATAAAATACAATCCCGAAGAACTAAGAATAAATCGGGCAATATTCGGTTTTATATCTCTCATTTTTCTGCTGTTTCTGATACTGTTTTTCGTTTTTCAACTGTTTGCCCCGCAAAACAGAAGCCTGATACGCGCAATGGCTGCAACCGCCATAGTCGGCTGTGTTGCAAGTTTTTTATGGACTGTTTATATGGAAATCATTCCAGTCAATTTTCAGCGAGAATATAATCTGTCAATTGTTTTCCATTATGTAAATATTTTACAAAAAATATCGCTTGTCGTTCTTATTTCGACATTTTTTTCGGGCATGCTAAAAGCCGACGCGCGAGCCGTTTACGATACATACCGGCAGCCGGCGCAATATACGCCCGTTGCGCCCGTTGCGTCAGCCAAAACAGGAAACGTAAAACAATATTATGAGCGCGACAACAGAGGTATGCGCGTGGAAAACATAGAGCAGTCGATGGCTTACTGGCTGGTGGAACGGTTAAAGAATCCCCGCAAAGACCCGTTTGTATATTACATGTTTAAAAACGAACAGGACGCGCGAAAAGCTCTGCTTGACCTGCCATTTATCCATGTCGCCGCAGATACGGGAAAACCCGTATGCGACGAACTCTTCCGTTTCGGATATTTTGCCGTAACAGCCAACGGACTGCTGACAGGCGAATACGACGCATTTGTTGCCGGAGCCGATTTTACGCATGACATGTGGAAAAAAACTCACGAAATATTTACCCGAAATAACGGTTTAAAAAAGAATGATCTTGAACCGGACAAAAATACGGCTACCCGTAAGCCGGCGACGGCGGGAAATGCTAAAAACGTGTTATACCTGCGCGAAGACAGAGACGGCAGCGGCTCGATATGGAGAACATACAAAGCCCCGAACAGAGCCGATGCTATGGCTTTTCTGTTGCAGCAGCAGATAACCCGTCCGCTGTATTACGTGGTAGTTGAAACGCCCGAAGGAATTTTTGGAAAAGACAAAGACGGACTTTATCAGGAATAATAATCGCCCTGCCTTTCGGCAGGGCATAAAAAGAAATTTAAATGAAAAAAATATATTTTAAAATACTACTTTTGACGGCAATCTTTGCCTGCGCCACCAGCGCGTCTATGGCGCAAAAATCTGCAAAGGAAACGGTTAAAAAAACAATTAAAGAAGTGGAAAAAATTTTTGACACGGCAACAGAATTTACAACAAACGTACCTCCTGAACAGCAGTGCTATTTAATACCCGATGCAAGTATTATTGTAGAAGATATGGACAGCCTTTCGTTTGATTCGCAAAAGACGGCAATAATTCCCGCAGGAACTTATTCTTTTGGCGTCAGGTATCTGCAAATAAAAAATACAAATTCGGCGATAAACAATTCCGCAAGTATGGGCGGCTTTTCATTCGGTATTTCATATTCGCCAAGCATTGTTGTCAAAAGTGATCTAATACATGTAAACGCTGTTTTTGAAGCAGGAAAATACTATACTTTCAATTATGAAAAATACCGTAAAGGTTTTTTGAAAAATGACAGTATAGTTGTTTCGCTTGTCGAATTAACAGATAGAAAGATTATTGACGACACACAAAGAAAATTTGAAGAAACACAAAAGAATAAGGAAAAAAAACTTGAATATTTGGCATACATGGAAGCAAACCCCAACCGTTTGGACGGAACATGGAGCTGCGAAAAGAAACGTATGTTAAACAACTTTTTTATGGAATATACCATCGAAGGTGACAAGATGAAATTCTATGGAAAAAACAAAACAATCGGCAAAGAGTTTACCATCGAAGGTCGCATATTTTATAACGAAAATATCTTGATTTTAATACCCGACGAAGCGTATAACAAATCGTATAACAAATCAAAATTTGTCTGGTATTATACCCTGACAAACGGGGTATTGCACATCGAAGGCGGTAAACCCTTCCTGAAAGGAGGATTTGCATTGCAAAACACAGGTGATTTCCGTAAAACGAATTGATAAAGTGTTCAATAGAGTTTATGTAAAATTAAATATGATATTTGAAAGCATATATCTGGCTGAAAGCCATAATTTTCATAACCGCCGGTCGTTGACCGGCGGAAGAAACAGTGAGACGATAACGCTG
>JAIROW010000167.1 GCA_031257315.1 Prevotellaceae bacterium | reverse complement strand
GATATATAAATAATCATAAAAAATTTTTTATAAATCACGTTTTTTGACTAGTTTGGCTCTATTTTTTTAGAGAGAGAGAGAGAGAGAGAGAGAGAGAGAGAGAGAGAGAGAGAGAGAGAGAGAGAGAGAGAGAGCTTATTATCAGCTAATTACATAAAATCCAATATATTTTTACAAATATTCACGGGGGCGTACAGTGTGTCCTGTGAATGGATTTTGCGCACTTTACGGTTTCACCCGTCTGCATGTTATGCCTATGAAAAAGCAAAACATGTATCCGGTTACGGCAGTATGAAATTAAGCGTTAAAACCGGAAAAATTTTCCTCGAAAGTTCTGTAATATAAATCTTTAATTATGGTAAATATGGTAAAATTAAATGAAATTGAGTTACAGTCAAAAACTATTGACTGGTTGCGTTTTCCGCTGGCTGTTCTTGTGATTTTTATTCACATGCCTCTTGTCAGGGATAGTCAAAATGTTGACTATATGAATTTTAACCTGTACAACTGGTACGATATTACTGTGATACTGACAAAAAAAATAATTGCAAATATTGCCGTACCCTGTTTTTTTATGTTTTCGGGATATTTGTTTTTCAACAGTGTAGAAAAATGGAACAGGAGAGTGTATTTTGCAAAAATTAAAATCCGTTTGAGAACACTGGTGATTCCTTTCATTCTGTTCAATTTGTCGGTAATAATTCTTTACGCTCTGCTAAAAATTTTAAAGGCTGACGGCAGTATTTATCCGTATCTGAATGAATTATACGGAAACTGGTACCGTTTATTATGGAATTACAGCTCATGGAGTCCAGATTATGTCAATATATTTGGACAGACATTGCAGCCGTGTTACGGACCTTACTTGTTGCAATTGTGGTTTCTACGCGACCTGATTGTAATGGTATTTATCTCTCCGGCAGTTTATTATCTGATAAAATATACAAAAATATGGGTACTTGTGATTTTGGGATTATGTTTTTACAGCAAAATGTTTATCGAAATTACGGGGTATAGCGGAAGACTGTTTATTACTGCATTTTTCTTTTTCAGCTTGGGAGCATTTTTCAGTATCAACAGAAAAAATATTGTTGTCTCACTGCGAAAATACCAGACTGTCTGGTTTGCTGTATCGCTGACATCAATGATTTTATGGTATTTTTTTGTTGACGGTCTGTACGGATTTTTTGCGCCGGTATTTGTTTTGTCAGGTGTAATATCTGCTGTAAATATCACTTCATATTTTATAGAACATGGCAGGTTTCGGGTTTCGGAAACACTGTCCAGAGCCAGTTTTTTTATTTATTGCACGCACTGTATATTGATAACTGACTGGGTATATAGAGCGTTTAACAAAATCTTTGATACAGACGCTACATTGTTAGTGTTGTTTGTACGGTATTTCACTGCTCCATTTGTCTGTGTCGGAATAATAATATGTATTTATCTTATAATGAGACGATTTATTCCAAAAATTCTAAATTTGTTTACTGGAAACCGATAATTTGTCAGACAAACAAAAGAAGCCGGAACTGGCTGTCGCAGCAAACATATCACAGTTTTGTGTACCATGCACTCTATCCTTTTGAATAACAGAGTTTATGCAGGTTAAATCTACATAAACTCTGTTATATCTTTCTGACAAAATGTTATAACGCCCAACGCCTGTTTTTAAGGTTTCGCCATTATGTTTTCAAGAGAAATGTCGTATATTTTCTTGAAATCATTGATAAATCCGAGCGAAGCATCATCTACTCTGATTTCCGACTTGGTAACGTGTCCAAGCGTAGAAACAGGAATATTGTGTTTGCTTGTGAAATCAATAAATGCAGTTTCGCGCGACGGGGCGACAGATACAACTACGCGGCTTTGCGATTCGCCAAACAGGAATGCATCGGTGCGGATTTCGGCGTCGGAAGTAATGTCGAAACCGAAATTTTCGGGCATCGCCGATTCAAGCAGTGCAATAAACAGACCTCCGTCTGAAACGTCGTGAGCGCTTTGTATCATATTGGCTGCTATCAAGGCTTTTATATGATTTTGAACTTCGTATTCTTCGTCAAGGTTGAAATGCGGCGCGGGCGACTCCTTGACCTTGCAGTAGCTGTAAAGATATTCGGACGAGGAAATATCGTTGTACGAGCGTCCTACAAGATAAATCATGTCGCCTTTTCTGCGAAACGAAAGAGTTGTCTGCCGGTTTTTATCTTTCAATATTCCCAACATTCCGATAACGGGCGTCGGGAATACGGCTTCGACTTTTCCGTTTATTTCCGACTGATTGTAGAAACTTACGTTACCGCCGGTTACGGGAGTTCCAAATTTGTTGCACGCTTCGCCCATTCCCTTTACTGCCTGTACAAACTGCCAGTATATTTCGGGGTTGTAGGGGTTTCCAAAATTTAAACAGTTAGTTATTCCACAGGGTTCGCCGCCCGAACAGACCACATTGCGGGCAGCTTCGGAAACGGCAATCATTGCACCAACTTTTGGATTTGCCCTGACGTATCGAGAATTGCAGTCAACCGTCAAAGCGAGCGCTTTTTCCGTACCTTTGACCAATACGATGGCGGCGTCGGACGGCAAATTTGTACTCATGTTTACAGTGCGAACCATCGAATCGTACTGTTCATAAACCCAGCGTTTCGATGCAATATTAGGATGACTTGCAAGGAAAAGCGCCGGTTCTTTCAGATTTTCAGGTTCGGGGACGCTGTTTATGTCGAATTTTTTGTATTCCTTAATATATGCCGGTTCGACGTATTCGCGATCGTACTGCGGAGCGCCGCCGCCCAGCGCAAGAGCCGAAGCCGGAGTTTCGGCAACAAGTTCGCCCCTGTAATAAAACTGAAGAAGATCACCGTCTATTACTTCGCCAATAATTGCACATTCCAAATCCCATTTTGCAAAAATAGCTTCAACAACATGTTCTTTACCCTTTTCAACAACAGCCAGCATCCGTTCCTGCGATTCGGAGAGCAGAATTTCCCACGCTTCCATATTTTTTTGACGCAGAGGCACTTTCGACAGGTCGATTTTCATGCCGCAACCGCCCCGTTCCGACATTTCGGAAGTCGAGCAGATTATTCCGGCAGCGCCCATATCCTGCATACCGACCAAAGCTCCGCTGTCGCGCAGTTCCAGCGACGCTTCAAGCAAAAGTTTTTCCATAAACGGGTCGCCGACCTGTATCGAAGGAATATCTTCGACGGAATCTTCTGTAATATCGGCAGAGGCAAACGTTGTGCCGTGTATTCCGTCTTTTCCTGTAAGCGAACCGATTATATATACGGGATTTCCTGCGCCTCCGGCTGTTGCCGATATTGTATTGCCTGTTTCTACCAGTCCTACCGACATTGCATTTACCAGCGGATTAATTGTATAGCAGTCGTCAAAAGCAACTTCGCCGCCAACGACCGGCACGCCGAAACAGTTTCCGTAATTGCCTATACCTCTTACAACTCCGCGCATAAGATGGCGGTTGTGCTTGTCTTCGGGATTTCCGAAACGCAGCGAATTGAGCTGGGCTATTGGACGCGCTCCCATAGTAAAAATATCTCTGTTTATGCCGCCTACGCCGGTAGCCGCGCCCTGATAGGGTTCGATGGCGCAGGGGTGATTGTGCGATTCTATTTTAAATGCGCAAGCCAGTCCGTCGCCCAAATCCACCAGACCGGCATTTTCACTGCCAGCCTCGGCAAGCAGATGCTTTCCCGTGCGCGGCAAGGTTTTCAACCATTTTATAGAATTTTTATATGACGCATGTTCCGACCACATTGCGGAATAAATATTTAATTCGGTAAAATTTGGCGTTCGTCCCAAAATTTCTTTTATCGAATCCAGCTCTTCGGGTAAAATGCCGAGTTCCTTCGCTGTTTTGTAATTGACTTCCTGCATATTCTTACAATTTTATGACGCACAAATATAGTCAATAATTGTAAAATATACTTATTTCTGTCAAAACATGCGGTTTTTCAGATATTTACAGACAGTGCAAATCTGCGAAAAAATATGCAGCGCGACGGATTTTAACGAAAAATTTACAACATTATAAAAATCGTCAGCGATGCTCAATCGTATCAGACCATTTCTGAATACATTAATAATAATGCGAATCAGGAGTTAAAATGTCCCGCAGGGGCGTGTATATTCTCAAATAAACTGCTTTAAAACAGCGTTTTATACTTTTATTTTGTTTTATGGGGTACGATTTGGGGCGGATTTTCAAGCCGTTTTTGACTGCATCT
>JAIROW010000151.1 GCA_031257315.1 Prevotellaceae bacterium | reverse complement strand
CTGCACGGTATTGCGCTGATAGCGTTAATGTGTGGCTGTTCTGTTTCCCTGTCTGCTCAGGGAAAGGTATCGGGAAAAGTTTCCGACGGTTCGGGCGAGCCGCTGGCTGGAGTCTCCGTAGTAATAAAGGGGACAAATGTGGGCGTATCGACCGACGCTGGCGGGAACTATTCCATCAACTCGACCGGCGCGTCTAATGTGCTGGTATTCTCGCTCATGGGCTTTATTTCGCAGGAAATAACCGTCGGCTCGCGGACGTCAATTAACGTCAATCTTGTCGAAGGCGCTGCTACCGAGCTGGAAGAAATCGTGGTAACAGCTCTTGGCGTTTCAAAAGATGCAAAGAAACTGGGGTATGCTGTTTCAACTATCAGAGCATCGGATTTGACAAAGGTCGGAACTTCCAATTTTGGTACGGCTCTTTACGGGAAAGCCTCCGGAGTACGGATTTCATCGCCTCCCGGCGGCGCTGCTTCAGGAGTATCGTTTTCTATTCGCGGTTTAAGTTCTATCAACGGCAATACGCAGCCACTGGTTATTATGGACGGCGTGCCTATCCGCAACGGTAACGACGAAGGGGATATGGGCGCTTTTGCCTCGTTTCGTTCCGAAGGTCGTATCCGTTCCAACGGGCTGGTGGACATTAACCCCGAAGACATCGAAAGCATAAGCATACTTAAAGGCGCTGCCGCAACTGCGCTCTACGGGTCGGAAGCTGCCAACGGCGTTGTGATGATTACCAGCAAGTCTTCGCGGGTGTCTTCGGGTGTTACGGTCAATGTCAACGCAACTTTTCAGGCAAACACTATGGCTTACATGCCGACAATCCAGACCGAATACGGTCCCGGTCTTTATTCCGTTTCTCAGACAACGGATATGCTGACGCGGGGCGGATTCAGTACAATGAACTACAAAGGTTCGACTTACAATATTGTAACCAATACCAATGTAAGTTTCGGTCCACGTTACAACGAAAGCGATATTCTGTACATTGACGGTAAAACGCGGAAATATAAGGCATATACCGATGGAAATATCTGGAAGGAACTGTTCCGTACAGGCTTTGACCAGATATACAATGTGGCGATAAACAGCGGCGGGGCAAATTCGAGTACCCGTTTCTCTTATACCTATTTGAACGAGATTCCAAATTCTTTGACAGGCAGTTACAACAAGCACAACTTCAATGTAACGGGAAATATAAAAATAAACAAGGCTCTGTCGATTGACTATTCGGGCAACTACATTATTCAGAAATTTCACAACCGTTCGCAGCGCACTACCGGCGCCTACGATTCGTTCAGCAACCTGTTCGGCTCGTATGTTGATATTGGAATGATGAAAAAAATGTACAAAACCAGTCTTGGATACAAGAACCGCAATGCCGGCGACCCGACATTTACGCCGGACGAAAGTTTTGCAGTGCCGTTCAATCCAGCCAACTGGGTTAAGGATTATCTATGGGGACAGTATATGAACAACGACTACGAAACAGACAACCGTTTGATTGCCAGTGTTGCCCCGACATGGAAAATTACGGATTTTCTGACTGCCAAAGCCCGTATTTCAAGCGATATGACCTCCGACAAAATCGAGTACAAAAACGCTACCGAAAACCCTCTGGCACTTGAAAATCCAAGTGGCAGCTACGAGGCTATCAGTAAACAGTACAGTATTATTTACGGAGACGCAATGTTGCTGTTCAATAAAGATCTTGGCAAAAATATAAGCCTCAGCGCAAGTTTCGGCTGGCAAGCCCGTCAGGAGAACATGATGCTTATGTCAACCAGAACCGAAGGAGGTTTAACGGTCGAAAACATGTTCATATTTGGCGTCAGCCGCAATCCGCTGACTTCGGAGCAGAAACGCATGGAACTGCTGAAAACTGCCGTGCTTGGTACGCTCGGTATTGCATACGGCGATTTTCTGTTTTTGGAAGCTACCGCCCGACAGGAGAAATCCTCAACCCTTCCAAAAGGAAGCAACAGCTATTTCTATCCTTCGGTCAACGCCAGTTTTCTCTATTCAGACGCCTTCAAAAGCAGTCTGCCATCGTGGTACAGCTACGGCAAACTCCGCGCATCTTACGGTATAGTCGGTAATGCGCCCGAAGCCTATGCCGCCAACATTGTTTACAATGCAAGCAGCCGAGGCGGTATTCAGTGGTCTGAAATACCCGGTACGCTGGGCAATTCAAAACTGAGACCGGAGAAGATAAACGAGTTTGAAATCGGTTTGGAAAACAAATTCTTCTCGAACCGTTTAGGATTTGAAATATCGTACTACAACCGCGTAATTACCGACATGCTCGCAACTCAGCCGCTGGCAGCCAGCGACGGCGCAGGCAACATGTGGGTAAATATCGGCGAAATGACCAACAAGGGCTTGGAAATTTCCGTAACAGGCACTCCCTTACAAACCAGAGACTGGAACTGGAGTCTGCGTGCCAATCTGTCGTTCAACAAAAACAGAATCAACAAACTGATAGACGGAGTTGATTATCTGCGCGGGGGCGGCAGCTTTGGAAACACCGGCGGAGGCGCCAATGTCCGCTCTTATGTCGGTCGTCCAATGGGCGATATTTATGTAAACAGAATTACGCGCGTAAGCAACGACTCTAATAGCCCGTATTATGACCCGACAGGTAAATACGTGGGGCAGGCTGTTGTCATTGCGCCCGGCTATGGCGAAGAACAGGGCTGGGGTTACTATCGCACCTCTACCGGCGAAGCGGCTCAGGAATGTGTAGGCAATGTTAATCCGAAAATGATAGGCGGTCTGGGAACTTCGCTGACATACAAGCGTATTACTCTGGACGTTATGACCGACGTCCGCATCGGCGGCAGCGTCCTGAACAATGCGGATCTGTATCCCAACTGTCGCGGTCTTACGCCCAAAACATTGAAGTACCGCGACGCTGAACACGACGGTATGGCATATCAATATACCAAAGACGGTAAGAATTTTACAATGAACAACGGCTGGATTGTTCCCGGCGTTTTACAGGAAGCCGACGGTTCGTTCCGTCCAAACGATATTATTACCTCCATTGACAGTTATTACTATTTGACGTACAACTGGGGAAACTCCAGTCCGGGTACGACTTATGAACTTTCGGTATATGAAAATTCATACTGGAAACTGCGCGAACTGTCGGTCGGTTACGACGTCCCCGAAAACATTATCAGGAAACTGGCAATGAAAAATCTTACGGTTTCGGTATTCGGTCGCAACCTGTTCTATCTCTACAAGACGCTGAAAGATATAGACCCCGAATCGACCAACGGCGGTACGACATGGGGAGGACAGGCTGGAGTAGGTTATTCCAACGCTCCAACACGAACATTCGGTATCTCTTTACGCGCCACTTTTTAAACAGTATTTAAAATTTTATGATTGATATACTTTAAATGAAATTCAATATGAAAAAAATTATCTCACTTATTACGATACTGCTGACCTGCGTATTTACATTCAGCAGATGCAGCGACGATGAATATACAGACAAATACAACGACCCTAACAAGGTAACAAAACTTTTGATAGACAAGCTGATGGTCGGAGTATTTACAAAATCCAACACATGGGCAATACAGGGTTACGATCGCTATTACAGTCAGGACAACCTGTATTTCTCCAATTTCACCCAGTCTTTCGGACGTCCATACTCGAATACCATGTATCATCCGGGATGGAGCGACGACGGAAGCGATGAATACACTTCATTTTTCGGCGCTGCCGCTCAGTACAAAAAACTCGAACAGATGTACAACGAACTCAGCGACGCCGAAAAGCCAAGTTTTGAAGCCTATATGCTTGCTGCAAAAACGCATGTCTATGCCTACATGCTCTCGGTTATTGACCTTTACGGCTCAATTCCATGGAAAGATGCAGGCATGGTAGTCCTGACCGGCGATATTTCATACAACGGCGCTGCTCATTTCGACAATGTTGAAGATTTGTATAAAATGATTATTGACGAAATGAAAACAGCGGGAACACGTTTTGCATCAGTATCAAAACCAAAAGACTTTACTGCCACGCAGGACTTTATCAATGGCGCTGAGATGAAAATGTGGCAAAAATATGCCAACTCCGTCTGTATGCGAGCCGCTTTGCGCGTTGCAAGTCAGGGTTCGCTGACAGCTGTCGGTCGAGCCGCACTGAAAGAAATGATTGAAAATCCGGCAAAGTATCCCGTTGTCGAAACCAATGACGACAATATTGATATTCACAACCTGCGTACAGATCCGGTAAACTCCACTGGCGGATACGGTCTGGGCGACGCTGACGGCAGCAGTAATCAGGCTTCCGACGCGCTTGTAAGTCGTATGCTGAGCAATTATGACCGCACTACATGGAGCGGAACATATCAGGACGGAATCGACGACCCGCGCGTACCGCTTCTCTGGGACTTGGCAGTCAGGGAACAGGGACTTCAGGTTGGCTATCCATCTTATGCCGACACAACAAAAACCGGAGCCGACACAACCATTATCCAGTCCGGCTATGCCGAGCCGACCGTATTCAGAGGCTCGACATACGAAATGGATCCTGATATTCATTCCAGATATACGAGCGGAGCAAAAGGCATCTCCCTTGTACGGCACAATGGTCTGTTCTGGGAAAACGAAAACTGGGATCACCAGATTATTTCTGCCGCCGAAATGTGGTTCATCAAAGCCGAAGCAATACATCAGGGCTGGGCTAACGGCGATGCCAAAGCCGCTTTCAAGGAAGGCGTCAAACAGTCAATAAAGTTTTTCTTCAAGTATCATAAAGAACGGTCGAAAGAAGATGCCGACAAGGGAAAAGACGGTAAAGGACGCAGAGGCTGGGTCATCAATCCTAAAGAACCAACCGACGCATGGATTGACAGTTTTGCAGAAGCCCGCTGGAATGAGCCTATCAATACTGTGCATCAGTACAGAGATCGGTTAGACGCTATTATTACGCAGAAATACGTCAATTTCAATATTATGTATGTACGTGAAGCGTGGAACGACCTCCGTCGCACGGGCTATCCTTCGGGCTTGCAGTTTCCTCATGTCAATGATCCGATTGTTCCCGACGTTCCGGTTCGTTTGAGGTATCCAACTGCCGAGCGCGATTTCAACAAAAACTTTGCCGACGTCGCCGCTCAGGACAATTACACTACAAAAATGTTCTGGGCAAAATGATTGCAGGCGTTAGGCGCATTAGGCATTAGGCGTTAGGCGTTAGGTTACAGTTAAGATAATCAGACTGTATATTAATAAAATAAAACTAAAAGGCAATTTCTGGAAAGGAAGTTGCCTTTTATATATTAATGCGAACAGGGGTTGAAAACGTTATTTTAGCCCGAATGGGCTAAATTTTCATAACCGCATACCGCACTTCGCTTGTATGCGGTAGCACAATCGTTCTTATCTTTGTCTGAAAGGCAAAACTCTAATGCTTTTGCGATAGAGTTCTGCCTTTCAGACAGTCGGTTGTTGTCGTTTTTAGCCGCAGGCAACGCTGTCGCTCGCCTGCGGTTATGAAAGTTTTGTCCCTGCGGAACATTTTAATTCCTGATTCGCATTCAGGTATAATTTTTTGAACATTATTTGAAAAATATTAATTATCTTTACACCCGTATATTTTAATTTAGATATACGCAAAAAATTAAAAAATTAATCGAACAAACTGTGTATAGAAATTTGGAACATACCGCAAGAAGATTTTCAACAGCCGTCTCTTTTGACTGGAAGAATACAATTTATATAGGCAGTGTAATTTTTACACACAGAGAGAGCGCAACCGGAAATTGCAGTATTGAATTTTGTGAAAGGAGAGAAATAAATTTTTCTAAGGAGAGAAATTTTCCTGTCTCCTTTGAGAAATTTTTTTCTCAAAGGAGAGATTTTTTATTCTCTCCTCTGAGAAATTTTGCTGCCTCCTCTGGAAAATTCTGTTCGGCGCATATATCCATGAAACATTTATTTGCAAATCAATATATCTATTTAATTATAAATAATTTACATTATGAAGTACAGGTTAATAGCAAAAGCAAATCCCTTGAACTTTGTAATGTCTAAACTGTGATTTTTATGATTTGTAAATCAATAGAGATTATGTGAACTGGATTTCGAGAAATTTTAATGCTGCGAAATCTGATTTACATAACTTTGTTGTGAATACAATTTTACTTAATCGCTATTAAACAGTATGGCAAAAGAAACAGAACTATCAAACCTCGTCAAAGCCAATGTAAAGCCTACCCAAAAGAACGGGAGGAAATCATGAAAATACATTTAGACAAAGAAAAATAGGAAGCCTGAAAATATATTTTTGGTGGTTGCATAGATTTTGGCAATTTCGGGTAAAAATTATATCTTTGCCAAAAAATTGCAAGACATTCAATTTATGAGTTATGATGTTCAATGACAGGATAAAACAATTGCGCGAAGACCGACAAATGCCACAGCGGAAATTGGCGGTGGTGTGGGATATTGATACCGCTTCGTATTGTAAGATTGAGCGTGGCGAACGCCGCGCAAGGAAAGAGTATATTCTTGTTATTGCGGAATTTTTACAAGGCGACAGGGAGGAACTTTTAACGTTGTGGCTTTCTGACCAAGTTACCGCAATGGTGGTTGACGAAAAAGAACTATCAAGTAAGGTGTTGAACATTGCGAAACAGAATATAAATCAATAATAATATGGAAAATGAAAAAAGACAACATTTAGAGTTCATTCAAAATGTAATAACTCGAATGAATACAAATTCCTTTCAAATCAAAGGAATGGCAGTAACTATTGTTTCTGCACTACTTGCAATTTACGTAAGTACAAGCAACTCTGCATTTGTTTTTTTGGGAATTGTTCCAACGATATTATTTTGGTTTTTAGACTCTTACTATCTACAGCAAGAACGCAAATTTAGAGGAGTGTATAATAATGTTGCAGGATTAAAAAACGATGTCGAAATTAAACCGTATGAAATGCCTATACAAAAGTTTCAAGGCGAGCAATATTGTTTCTGTAAAGTATTCTTTTCAAAAACAATCGCTTGGTTATATGGTAGTATTATATTTTTGCTCTTAATTGCTGGGCTGATACTGAAATTCAAAGATTGTATAACGATAAATTGTAAATAAATTTATGGCACACAAGACATTTATATCGTACAAATACAGCGAGGCACAAAACCTTCGCGATGACATTCTTAAAGCATTAGGTGATGATGCAACCTATTATACAGGTGAAACAAGCGATTCGCCTGATTTGTCTGACACTTCCACAGGAAATATCAGAAGAGTTTTAAGCGATATGATATATCAAACCTCTGTTACTATTGTGATTATTTCGCCCAATATGAATCAAAGTAAATGGATTGATTGGGAAATAGCGTATTCACTGAAAGAGATAAATAGAGCAAACCGAAACTCGAAAACTAATGGAATTGTTGGCGTTGTTATGAAAATAAATGGTGGGTATGATTGGTTAAGACCAACACATAGAAATTCAGATGGTTGCATTAGTATATCAACAAATGACTCTTATTTGTATGACATTATTAAGAAAAATAGATTTAATCAAAATCCAAAGGAATATTCCTGCAATGTTTGTCAA
>JAIROW010000108.1 GCA_031257315.1 Prevotellaceae bacterium | reverse complement strand
CCGAAGACGCGCTTGAACGTCAAATCGTATTTTGGGTCTAAATAACGCATGGTCGATTACATTTAATAAAAATATCGCACAAAGATACAAATTATTTTTGAAACTGCAAAAAGTAAAATTATTATTTTTTACGGTTAATCAATTTTTTTAAAAGGAACTTTGGCAAAAGCAATAAAAGTAAATTTTTAACAATCTTTTTAATCGGTAGTTTTAAAATAAAACTTAAATTAAACTGTTTTTTTAATTCAAAAAGGTATATTCCATAAATTCAGACTTGGAGTATCTGCTTAATATGCTAAATTTGAGATTATCGTAATACAAAAAGACTTCTCTGTTATTGAACAGTTTTTTGTCATTTTTAATAATATTTTTAGTTTCATTTAAAACAAATATTAAATCTTTTACATTTTTTAATTTCAAAGTCTGGGATATTGAATTTTCACGTACATGATATATGTAGGAAAAATCATAACATACAGCCATTGAGTTTGCTGTTGCTGCCAGCTGAAACGACCATAAATTATCTTCATGATATATGCCCGGATAAAAAAACAGATTGTTATTTAACAGGAATTTTTTGTTTAATAGTTTATTCCATGCCATTTCATACCACTGTCCATATATAAAATCATGCAATATTTTTTTATTTCCTTCAATATATTCGATATTTTTTAACTTTAAAGACCAATCTTTAATTGTGTTTGTAGAAGCAATATTTCCTAATACAAAATCAGGTTTGTATTTAACGGTCAAACTGAACAAATTCTCTATCGAATTTAAAGGCAGTTCGTCGTCGCTGTCCAAAAAATACACATAATCACCTGTTGCAGCGTCGATTCCCGTATTTCGCGCCGCCGAAAGTCCGCGATTCTGTTCGTGTTTCAAAAAAACGACTTTATGTCTGTTAGGGTGATTTTCCGCAACCGCGCGGGCTACGGACATGCTGTTGTCCTGTCCGCAATCGTCAATCAGAATGATTTCAAGATTTTGATACGTCTGATTTAATGCTGACAGCAGGCAGCGTTCTATGTACGGTTCGACGTTGTAAACGGGGATTATGATGGAAACTTTCATTTGTGAATGATTTTTATATTTTCAACATCTGACAGCCAAGTGTTGTAAAACGAGCTGTTTTTTCCATACGAATTATCGAAAATATTAACCGGTTTATCCAATAATACAGAAAGAATTGCGCCGTGCAAACGGGTTGTATAAACGGTTGAATAGGCTGACAGAAAACTGATTCCGCTACATATAAAATATTTACGCATGATTTTCTGATATACGGCGTCCGAAACAGTATCGTTGAGTTGTAATCCTGATATTTTGTCAATTTTTTGCAGCAGGAACTGCAATTTTTTGAACAGAACAAATCCGTGTGGCATTTTTTCCATTGCAGTCCAGTCGTGATTTTCTGCTTCGGGTGGAATTATATCATAATGCTGACTGTCGTTTTTTTCGCAATCTTTTCTGTCTAAATACAGAATTTTTTGCGGTTCAGTCTGCCTGATATATTTTTTCCATTTACTCATGTCGATGCAAAAAGCCATATCGGGCAAAAGGATATTCCGAGAGTTCTGAAAATATTTACAGGCTGTATCCAGCGAATTTATGTCGCGGAAACACATTGTCAGATTTTTGTGCTGCGAGAAAATTTCTGCATCTTCTTTCAGCAGAGAGAAATCTTTATAAAATACCGACTGAGGCAATAAAATGATTGTATTATTTGGAAAAGCGGCAATGATTTTTCTGCGGAAAATTTGATGTCTGCGCCACAGGTCGCCAAAGTTTCCGCCGCCTGTCAACAGAATAATCACATTATTATCGATTTCTGTCGTTCTGTAATTTTCTGCCGAAGAAGAATATAAACACTTATAAGGCAAAGTTTTAAGAAAATCCAGAGCGCCCTGCCAAATCAGGGTGTCGCCCACATTGGTATAATACGGCAAATCCAGCAGTATATAGTTTCCGGTAATCAGCGGCGTCAGTTTTTCTCCGATAATTTGTTTTAACTCCAGTATTTTTTGCTGACTGTTCATTTCCATAGTTTTTGTTTTATTTTTAAAACAAACCGTATAAAATATTTTATGATACGTCTTGCCTTTACTTCACAGTTTACTTTCAGTTTGTTATAGTTGTTGTACGGTTTATTGTCATTATAAAGTCGTTCGGACAAAAATTTTTCCATATCAGACGAATACCAGTCGGCTTCCTTTCTGTTTCTCAAATCGCCTTATGAAGGAGTTTTTATTTCTGGAATAACACCCAAAGACATGAAATGAGACGAATTAAAACAATACTTAAAAGAACAGTTATTTCCTACCGGCATAAATTTTATCGGCTTATTTAAATCCTTGAAAATATTTTGCCAGATTCCCAAGCCGTAGCATCCGGTCATTTCGCCTGTTCCGAGATGCAATTTTGCCGACCATTCACCGGCATAGCAAAATTCTTTCCGCTTGACCATGAAATTTTTACAAGTAAAATCAAACAGAGGCGAATCCATTTCCTTACCTGTCCGGATATATTCTTCTTCCGATTTGTTTGTTAAAATTTTATATGTCCTGTCACTTTCATCTCTTGTTAATGCCACCTGCGGTAATGCGCCTGTTTCTTTTATTGAAATTTGTTTTATTTCTTCCCAGAAAGGCATGTATTCATCGCACAAGTTTATTTGCAAAACAAAAGAGCAACCCGCAGCTCTTACCTTTTTGATGTTCGCAAAAAAATCTCCCAGTTTATTAGTTCGTATTAACTCCAAATAATGGAAACTGAACGAAAAATTCAAATGGGGTAAAAGTTCAGTGTCAAAATTCAATATTTCGTCAAAGCGTTTCGATACAGTTCCATTAGTAGTAATAGTGACAAAATGTCCCTGCTTCAATATTTCATGAGTTATATCAGGCATTTCTTTTGGCAGCAAGGTTTCTCCGGCAGCCGTCATACTTATAAAGCAAACTCCGCCTAACCTTTCTTGCGATAATGCTTTGCCAATGTGTTGTGGAGAATATAAGAACTCCGGCTTTTCATTTTTCCGGCGATTTTCCTGTATGACATAGCAATAACTGCATTTTAAATTACAAACCGTTCCCGGCACTAAACATTCAAAAAATCTTTTCATACCGTTTTAAAATTATTAAATTAACTTTGTTCCGTTCCTGTTTTTTTAGTCCCAGCCAATAGATACATAAGCAGGAACTGAGAAACGAAACCAAAACAACAGTAATCAGCCGCAAGTATCCTGAAATCATATAATAATGAACTAAAAATGGAAAGACAACGCTTATTGCAAAAACAATAACTGAAATTAACAAAACATTGACGAAATATTCATATATGGAAATTTCCAGTTGCTTTTTAATTGAATACAGTCTCACAAAAATATTACAGACAGATAATACAATCAGTATTGATAATCCGGTATAAGGCAATGCTCCCAGTTTATAAAAAATATATGACAGTGGAAAAATAAGCATATAAATACCGGCAACAGTTATTTGATAATATTTTATTTTACCGGTAGCCTGAATCCCCGTGTTTTGAGTATAAGCAAAACAGTCTATCAATGCAAGTATAATAATCAGACGTGTAAAAATAACAGTGTATTGGGGAACATTTTTTAACCACAGATGCAACATGAAATCCGTTTCCATAAGAACCGGTATTGAAACTGTCATGAGCAGAAAAAACGAAAATCGCCCTCCTCTGAATATCAGATTTTTCATTTGCAATCTTTCGTTAGCGGCATACGATTTAATAATTTGAGGATTCAATGCTACTGTAAAATTGTTGGAAAAGGCAGTTATTGCTGCATTAACCCGGAAAGCAATCGCATTTGCGGCATTGACAGCCGGACCGAAAAAAATATTTATCAGGATATTTACCCCCTGATTTTTCAGCATGGCGGCTGCCGACCCCAGCAAACTCCATGTAGAATAGCCCAGCATTTCCCTGTATAACTGCTTTTCTCTGCTGACAGCAATACTGTATTCGGGAAAATTCCGTTTGCAGTAAATATGATAAAATATATACATTCCTGTAGAAATAAACAGATTTAGCGTTCCAAGCGTAATCAATTTATCAAAAGCTGAAATCGTTATTAAACAGGCTACAACCAGTTTAAGCGCTGCGTCGGAAATTCCGAGACAGGCATACAGATTCATACGCTCGTGTGCAATAATTGTTGCATGGAGAGGAACCCCCGTCATGCTTAAAGCAGCCGAAAACACTGCATACTGATAGATTACATTGCAGGCATACAGCCGGTCGGCAGGAATTTTCAACACGTTGTTTACAGTCCACAGTCCGGCTGTTTCGCATAACAGAACTGCAATAATAGCCATACATAAATGGATATTAAATGAGGTGCAAAAAATCTTTCGGATTCTCTCTCTGTTTTTTTTTCCAAGTTCGAATGTCAAAAAACGGGAGGTTGCCGTCCCCAGAGAGCTGTTGAGAAATGCAAAAAGAGTGATAACTCCCGACACCACATTATTCAGTCCATAATCTACTATTCCCAGCGTATTCAACACCACGCGCGAAGTGTATAAACTTACGCCCATTGTAATAAGCATACGGAAATAAAGAAATAGCGTATTTTTAGCTATGCGTTTGTTATTTTCCTGCATAAAAAGATAAGTATCTCCATAATTTTGGAGAAGAAAAAATGAAGTTTGTTAGCTGATAAAATTATTTAATTATTTTCCAGTAGCCGCCTTTGTCTGCGCCTATGCGAATAATAATACCGTTATTTTTTAATTTTGTAATTCTGTCTTTTGTTACAGTAATTCCTCTATTTCTGTTTTTTGCAATAGAAGGAATGTTGATAAATTGATTGTCAGATATTAGAGTTAATGTAAAATTAAATATGCTATTTGAAAGCATATATCTGGCTGAAAGCCATAATTTTCATAACCGCCGGTCAACGACCGGCGGAAGAAACAGTGAGACGATAAGGCTGCCTG
>JAIROW010000093.1 GCA_031257315.1 Prevotellaceae bacterium | reverse complement strand
AGGTTTAGCGTTAACCTTTACCGCAATATTTTCAGCATGTTCAAATGTACGGGAATATATGCGCGTTATTTCAAAGCCCGACTTTTTAAGAGCCGGCACAAGCGAAGTCGCCATATTTCCTGCTCCTGCAACTGCAACAGTACTCAACGGTCTGAAAATTTAAATTGAAATTGAAATAATTTCAAGTTTCATTTTACCGGCAGGGATATTAACTTCTACAATATCTCCAAGTTTGTGTCCCATCAAAGCCTTTGCTATCGGCGTACCAATCGAAAGTTTATTCTCTCTCAAATTAGCCTCTGCTTCGGCGACCAGAGTGTATTCCATTGAAGCGCCAGTTTGTAGATTTTTCAATTTCACCTTGCTCAAAATCTGAACCTTTGACAGGTCGATTTTCGATTCGTCAATTACTCGTGCATTGGCAATCATGTTTTCCAGTTTGGAAATTTTCATTTCCAACAATCCCTGAGCTTCTTTGGCAGCATCATATTCTGCATTTTCCGACAAATCGCCTTTGTCTCTTGCTTCTGCAATCTGTCGCGATATTTCGGGGCGCTCGACACTTTTCATGTGTTCCAGCTCTTGACGAAGTTTCTGCAATCCTTCTTCTGTAATAAAATTAGTGTTTGACATGACAATCTTCATTTTTATAAAAACAAAAAGAATTCCACCCTTGTTTCGGAACTCCCGTCATATTTTTATATATTAACTATATTAATTATAACTGTACCGCTAAATAACCAAATAAAAATAAAAATAAAATAAAAACTGTGAATTAGCGGCTTATATTCGTTTTATTAAATTTTTTGCAAATATAGTCGCATTTTTTTTATTATGAAAATATTTTTGAAAAAATCCTGAAATTATTTTACAAATATCATAAAATCAAGGCTTCTCTTCAAATAATTTTTATTGTAGAAATCTGTCTGTCTGCAAATGCGAAAAAGAAATTGCAGACAAAAATCAGTTGAAAAATCATATAAAGCGGCTGTGAAATAAAAATCAGGCAAATGGCATAAAAATTTGTCGATTTTATTGTAAAAATGTCTCCGAAAACATCTGAAAAAGGGTATTTTTTTGTAAAAAACAGTCATGTCCAATAATTTTTTTTGTTTATAAATGTATGGATTATCAATTAGATATAAAAAAATTAAAAAAAAATTATCAAAACATAAAAAAACATATCAGTTTTATTATTAAATTTGCAAAAAACTAAGATGCAGTTATGCAAAGTGCGGACAGCGACATTCCGGTAATGAAAGCTCTTAGAATGAAGGTCTTGAAGATAATAGAGCTGTATGATATCGAAAAACGGCAAACGTTATACCTGCAAAGTCAGCTTCAAGAGAAAGAGCGGGAAATAGACAGGCTCAGCAGTGAGAACAACAGGCTGAAACTTGTCGCGGCGTTTAAATCCGCAGGAGATGCTCGCGAAGCTAAAAAGCTGATTGGCAAATTAGTGCGAGAGATAGACGAATGTGTGGCTCTTTTAAACAAATGACAGAATGGAACGAAATATAAGTTTGTGGATTGCTGAGCGGAAGTATCCCATGCGTATTTTGGACGACGACGAAACGGAATCAAAAATCAGGGAGGCTGCAAAACGTATCAGCGCCAAGATTGGTGATTTTAAAAAATATACAAAAAACGATTTTCAGGATAAACTCGTAATTATATGCCTTGACGCTATGGTACGGTTACTTGAATACGAGCCTCTCGAATTATTCGATCAGGAGTTGGGACAGTATCTGGAACAACAATGTTCTTTTGAAAATGAAAATTATTTAGAGTAGCAAACAGCATAATCCGCATATTGTTTTGCGCTTTGGGAAACTCAACATTATACAACGTAAGGAGTTCTACTCGGATTGTCAAGAACAGGCCTGGTAGCCTTTTGAGGTGAGTCCTGCTTAAAACAGGACCGTTGGACGTTCGAAATATTAATTCCGGAGGCTCCGCCATGGATTCTTCAGGGTTTCCACAAACAGCAGGCAGTATGCGGTTTTTTTAGATTAAACATATAATTGGTAATTATAATATATAAAGTATATAAATGAATTTTAAATTAATATTAATAAAGTGAACGATGATGGAGACTATTATCATACCGCTATCCGCGGCAATTGTTGCAGCAGCTATAGCATTTTTTACAACTCGCGGCGCGGTTAAAAGAACGGGCGACAAACTTATTAAAGACGCCACAGTTGAAGCTGAAAATATTAAACAGAAAAAAATCCTTGAAGCTAAGGAAAAGTTTCTGGATTTGAAAAAAGAACACGAACTGTACGTTAATGAACGAAACGGTAAAATTGCACAGAAAGAAAATACGCTGAGACAGAAGGAAGGCAATTTAAATCAAAAAATTAACGAAAACCAGATAAAATCGAAAGATTTGGATCACCTTAAAGAAAATCTTGCACAACAGTTAGACAAAGCTGCAAAAAAAGGCGAGGAATACGAAAAACTTCGGAAACAGCAAATCGAAAAACTGGAAACAATTGCAGGAATGACGGCTGCGGAAGCCCGAAATACTTTGATGGATTTGATGCGGGAAGACGCTAAAACTCAAGCTATTACATATATAAACGATACCATAGAAGAAGCTAAACTTACGGCAAGCAAAGAGGCTAAAAGAATTGTTGTACAGTCGATACAGCGAGTTGCTTCCGAAACGGCTATCGAAAATTCGGTTACTGTTTTCAATATTGAAAACGACGACATCAAGGGACGGATTATCGGGCGCGAAGGGCGCAATATACGCGCTCTGGAAGCAGCCACAGGCGTCGAAATCGTGGTGGACGACACTCCCGAAGCAATTGTCCTGTCGGCTTTCGACCCCGTTCGCCGCGAAATAGCGCGAATGGCTTTGCACCAGCTTGTTACAGACGGACGCATACACCCTGCAAGAATCGAAGAAGTTGTAGAAAAAGTCCGTACCCAAATTGAAGAAGAAATTGTTGACGCCGGCAAAAAAACGGCTATCGATCTGGGAATACATAATTTACACCCCGAACTGATTCGTCTGGTCGGAAAAATGAAATACAGGTCTTCTTACGGACAAAATTTGCTTCAGCACTCTCGCGAAGTTGCAAACCTATGCGCCATAATGGCTTCCGAACTCGGACTGAATGCAAAAACAGCCAAACGTGCCGGTCTTTTGCACGATATAGGAAAAGTACCCGACGATGAACCGGAACTGCCTCACGCAATTCTGGGAATGAACCTTGCCGAAAAATACAAGGAAAAACCCGAAATTTGCAACGCAATCGGAGCGCATCACGATGAAACAGAGATGACCACGCTGATAGCGCCAATTATTCAGGTTTGCGACGCCATTTCTGGCGCCCGTCCGGGTGCAAGACGCGAAATTGTCGAATCGTACATAAAAAGATTGAAGGAAATGGAAGACCTTGCGTCAAGTCATCCGGGAGTTCAAAAAACATACGCAATACAGGCTGGTCGCGAACTTAGAGTTATAGTTGGCAGCGAAAAAGTTTCGGATCACGAAGCCGAAAAACTTTCATTCGATATTGCCAAAAAAATTCAGGACGAAATGACTTACCCCGGTCAGGTTAAAATAACTGTAATCAGAGAAACGCGAGCAATTGCGTATGCAAAATAATTAAACCGGAACGGAACAGAGAATGAAACATTCCGTAACAAATCGAAAATTTTGCAAAAGCGAGCGACTGTGTTCACAAAAGGTTATTGCTGAATTGTTTAATACAGGGACAACAATGAAACAGTTTCCTTTCAAGGTTGTTTACAGTTATTGTCCCTTTAACCAGTCGCCTGTTAAAATTGCTGTCGGAGCGCCAAAAAAAATATACAGAAAAGCTGTAATGCGAAACTGTATAAAACGAAAAATTCGCGAAGCATACAGACAAAACAAACACATTTTGTACGATTTGCTCGGATACGGTTCTTATACTCTGAATATCATGCTTGTATATGTTTCGTCAACTGTTTTGAGTTATGTTGAAATCGAAAAAAAACTTGTGCAAACGCTGTCAAAACTGGTCGAAGATCTCAAAAAAGACGCTGATTTTCACACCGGTACTGTTGATTAAAGCGTACCAGAGAATTATTTCGCCGCATATTCCCGCAAGTTGCAGATATACGCCGACATGCTCGACTTATGCAATAGAAGCGTTCAGAAAGCACGGACTGTTCAAAGGCGCGTATCTGGCGCTAAAACGTATTCTTTCATGCAATCCGTGGGGAGGAAGCGGCTATGACCCCGTTCCGTGAATAATATTGTAGAATTTTGTAAATTATAATCTTGTTAATGGATAAACAGATACTTGAAATTGTTCTGAAAGATGAAATCATGCAGATTATGTCTTTACCCGTCATGAGTTTAATAAGGGAAACCGTTCGTACAGAGAACGTCAGAGCGTATATTATCGGCGGTTTTGTGAGAGACTTAATTTTGCAGCGAAAATCGAAAGACATTGATATTGTCGTTGAAGGAAGCGGAATCGAAATCGCCGAAAAAGTGGCTAATAAACTGAATATCTGCGTAAATATTTTTAAAAATTTCGGTACGGCGATGCTGAAAACCGATGATATTGAAATTGAATTTGTCGGAGCGCGAAAAGAATCGTACCGTATGGAATCAAGAAAACCTGTTGTAGAAAACGGTACGCTGGAAGACGATCAGAACAGACGCGATTTTACCATTAACACTCTTGCAATCAGCCTTAATTACATGGATTTGGGCAGCATCACCGACCCGTTTAACGGCGTGGACGATATGGCTAAAAAACTGATACGCACCCCTTTAAACCCTGATATGACTTTTTCAGACGATCCTTTGCGAATGATGCGAGCCATACGTTTTGCCACTCAGCTTGATTTTGTTATTTCGGAAGAAACTTTTGAGGCTATAAAACGAAATGCCGAAAGAATTTCAATCATCTCGAAAGAGCGTATCTGCGAAGAAATCAATAAGATAATCATGACAAACAGTCCGTCGTCGGGTTTCTTTCTGCTGGAAAAATCGGGGCTGTTAAAACTGATATTTCCACAATTGTCGCTGCTGCGCGGGGTTGAATCGAAAAACGGCGTCAAACACAAGGATAATTTTGAACATACCTTACAGGTACTTGACAATGTGGCTGTCAAGTCCGACAGCTTATGGCTGAGATGGGCTGCATTACTTCACGATATTGCCAAACCTGCCACAAAAAAATTCGATGAACATGCGGGCTGGACATTTCACGGACACGAATTTCTCGGCTCAAAAATGATTCCGGGAATATTCAAACAACTGAGGCTGCCGCTGAACGAAAAGATGAAATACGTGCAAAAACTTGTATTACTGCATCTTCGTCCGATAGTTCTTGCTCAGGAAGAAGTTACAGATTCGGCTGTAAGAAGACTGCTTTTCGATGCCGGCGACGATATTGACGATCTTATGGCGCTGTGCGACGCCGATATAACTTCAAAAAATAAAAAAACAGTTGAAACTTATTTAAGCAGATTTCAACTTGTTAGAACAAAACTTAAAGAAATTGAAGAAAAAGATGCAATACGCAACTTTCAGCCTCCTGTATCGGGTGAAATAATAATGAAAACCTATAATATAGGACCAAGCCGCGAAGTTGGACTTATAAAAAATGCCATTAAAGAAGCAATCCTTGACGGACTTATAAAAAATAACTACGACGAAGCCTTTGAATTTATGAAACGCGAAGCGGCAAAACTTGGATTGACAATTGACGCCAGTTAATATTGTGCATGCAAAACCGCGCACTTGGACAAGAAAATTCGTGCATTAGGGGCAAACACTGGAATTTGGCAATTGTTAAACCCTCATTTCTGTATCATTAGAAAACTGTCATAATATGCCTGCTCAATTTTTTTCACAAAAAATTCTTCCGTCATATCAGTTTTCAGATTTTAGCAGCTTTCGAATACATGTCGTAATGACGGATTTTCTCGAATAATCTCACTATAAAAATTTGAAAAACAGCCGGTAAAAAAAACAGTTACAATAAATTTTGATTTTTTGATTTATTTTGCTTTAAATTTGCAGCGTAATATGTTAACAATAGTTTATGATACGTACAGCAATTTGTTCATACGGATATTCAACTAAAATATTTCATGTTCCGTATATTGCGATGCTGCCGGAATATTTTGAAATTGCAGCTTTTGTCGAAAGACACGGTAACGAGTCGAAAAAGGCGTACCCGAATGTAGCCGTATATCGTTCGTGCGAAGAACTGTTTGCCGACGACAGCGTCGATTTGGTAATTATCAATACTCCAAGTCCTTCGCATTACTCTTACGCGCTTGCCGCTCTACATGCCAACAAGCATGTGGTTATAGATAAACCGTTTACGGCAACAGTCAAAGAAGCGGAGACGCTGATTGAACTTGCAACTAAAAAAAATCTTGTGCTGACGGTTTTCCACAACCGGCGATGGGAAGGAGAACTGATTGCATTAAAAAAAATCATAGATATTGGTCTGCTCGGAAAACTGATTGACGGCGAATTTCGTTTCGAACGTTACAAAACCGCGCCAAATCCAAAATCGCACAAAGAAGAACCGCTTCCGGGCAACGGTTTGATATACGAACTCTGTACACATCTGATAGATCAGGCGATATTTCTGTTCGGAATGCCCGACGCAGTTTTTGCCGATATATGCAAACAACGTCCTTTTTCAAAAATTGATGACTACTGTTCATTAATTTTATATTATGGAAGCCGGTTTAAACTTTCAATAAAAAGTTCACTGCTGGTTGCCCATCAAGGACCATCGTATATAATTAACGGACATACAGGTTCTTTTGTTAAATATCGAGCCAATATTCAGGAAGAACGTTTATCGGCAGGAATGTTGCCTTCCGACCCTGATTTTGCCGTTGAAAACGCCGATACTGCCGCCACGCTTACCGTACTGCAAAACGACGGCAGTTTGAAAACGGAAAAATATCATTCGCCAGCAATCTCATACACAGGATTTTATCGACAGCTTGGCGAAGCGTTGCAGGGCAAAGATAGTATTCCTGTCGAACCTCTCGACGCTCTGAAAGGTATAAAAATTATCGAAGCTGCATACAAAAGTGTCGTTGAACGTAAAGTTATAGAAATAAAATGAACAGATTGAATTATTTTAATTCAGCAGAACGGTTAAGTTTTGCGTATGGAATTTTAACAGCAATATATATTGTTATTTTTTGCGGACGAATTGAAAATCATATCAGTTTGCTGATTAACCGTGCGGTTTTCTTTCTCGCTATATCTGTAACAGTCTTTGTTTCACGAAAATATCCTTTTTCAGCTGTTAAATTTATTCGGTACATGCTTCCGTTTTCTCTTATAATTTACTGGTATCCCGAAACATATTATTTAAATCATGATGTAATAATTCCAAATCTTGATTCAATTTTTGATTCTGTTGACAGAACGCTTTTCGGCTGTTCGCCCTCAATGGAATTTTCGCGTATTTTGCCGCAGGCATTTGTTTCCGAAATCATGTATTTTGGCTATTTTTCATATTTCTGCATATTTATGCTTTTATTCGTATGCGTTTATTTTAAAAAACCTGAAATTGCCGAAAGTGTAATGTTTTACATTTTGAGTTCATTTTTCATTTTTTATATTATATTTATATTTATTCCTGTATCGGGACCTCAGTTCTATTATCCGTCTCCGGACAACCAGATTCCCGACGGATATTTTTTCTGCTCGCTGATGCGAACGATACAAAATTCAGGAGAACAGCCTACCGGAGCGTTTCCGAGTTCGCACGTCGGTATGACGCTCATTTCTGCATGGCTGCTGTTCAGGCATTTCAGACGTCTGTTTTTTATTGCGCTTCCGGCGGTAATAGCGCTTGTTGCGTCAACGGTATATATCAAAGCGCATTATCTGATTGATATTGTTGCGGCATTCATAACCGCTCCGATAATTTTCAAAACAAGCGAAAAAGCTTATTCGGTATTTTTCTCGAAAAATATCAGCCGTATCGCCTGTTTTGGGCAAAAAAGACACACATAATTTAAAATAACTCTATAAAATTTATTAACAATTTTTGTATGTTTATAATTCTATATATCAGAAATATATGTCAGAAAAGCCTGATAAAATGGCTGTATTTTTTTTAGGAAGATATTTGGACATAAAATTATTGTTTAAATTTGCCGCAATTTGATAATGCGATGAAGATAGCTTGGAATAGAGTTATTCTTACCGTAATAATATTGGGAATGATTATCTGGCTGACTGTTGCTTTGTTTTCAGGCAGACAGAAAGAGTTTATCTGTAATGGAGTAAATATTGTTATGGAGAATGACGGAAAATTGGTTACTTGCGACGACGTAAGAGATATAATAAAGGAAAGCAGGATTCTGGGAATCGGGAAACCTGTTTACGGCAGTGATTTGAAGAAACTCGAAGAATTGCTTTCCTCAAAGAGTTATTTGACAAATGTGCGAATTAAAAACACGAGCAACGGAGTTGTGAACGTGATTTTCAGGCAGAGAGTGCCTGCCGTAATTTTGTCGGACTGTAATGGCGATTTGTTTTATCTTGACAGTGAGGCGTATCTGTTTCCCATGTCAAAGAAAAAGGCATACGATGTACCTTTGGTTGCAGTTAAACTGCAAATAACAAAAAAAGGCAAAATGGCAAAAGATTCGCTTTTTGCTTACAGATTGCTGGATTTTATCGGTTTTGTTTCAAAAAATTCTTTCTGGAATAAACGTGTCCGGCAACTGGAAATTGATAAAAATGAAAATATGGTTTTTACCGACTGTTCCGACAGTATTTGTATTCGTTTCGGAGAAATGACAAAATATGAAGAAAAAATGAACAGTCTGCAAACTTTTTATACAAAAATTAAACCTCAGGAAAAGTATAAAATTATAGATTTGAGGTTTAACAAACGGATAGTGGCTGTAAAATAAATATTATATATATTAAAAAATAAGGAGTTAAAAAAATGTCTGAAATTATTGCAATAGATTTGGGAACCACAAAGTTAGTCGCTGTGGCAGGAGTGAAAAACGAAAGGGGATATTTTCAAATAAAAGCCTTGTGTACGACGCCGTCGGAAGGTATCAAATATGGTGAAGTTCAAAATATTGGTTCGGTAGTTGAAAAATTAAAAATAATCATCAATAATCTCAAAGAAATTACCAAAATCGACAAAATCGAGAATGTCTATGTTGGCATAGCTGGACAGCATGTAAGATATATCGAAAACAGCTTCAAAAAACTGCGTCAGGACTGCGACGTCGAAATTTCGGAAGCAGAACTGAAAGAACTTGAAAACAATATCAGAGAAACGTATCTTGAACCGGGAGAAGTGATACTGGAAGTTGTTCCTAAAAAATATACTATCGACGATGAAAATGATATACACAAACCGGTTGGTCGTTTGGGACGCCAACTGATAGGACACTTTCATGTGCTTATTGGAAAAGCAAGTTCAAGAAAACATACTGAAATGTGTATGGACAAACTGAACCTGAAAGCAAAAGCAATTATTCTTGAACCGATAGCCTCGTCGAGAGCCGTGCTTAACGAAGAAGAAAGGCAGATTGGGGTCGCCGTGGTTGACATGGGTGGAGGAACAACCGACTTGATTGTGTATATCAATAATGTAATGCAGCATACGGCGGTTATTCCTTTCGGCTGTAACGTGATTACAAGCGACATAGAACAGATTTTCGACCTTCCGCGTGCAAGAGCCGAAAGTATAAAAATTGCACACGGGACATGCGACCCGTCGAAATTTAAAAATCAGGAGGAATTTACTGTTGTAAAAATAGAGGGCAGACCTCCGATTACAATATCAAGCAGATTACTGGCAGAGGTAATTCGCGCACGGGTGGCAGAAATAATTGACATGGTGCTTAATGAAATTAAACCCTACAATGAAGAATTGAAGCATGGAGCCGGAATAGTATTTACCGGAGGCGGCGCTCGAATGGACGGTATCAAAGAATTTATAACGATAAGGTCTGGAATGCACGTCAAAATCGGCATACCTAACTATATTGCAAGCGATTCGCAGAAGGACGTGACCGACAGCATTTATTCCACAGCTATCGGTCTGGTTATGTGCGGTTCAGACGACCTGGAAGAAAAAATAAAAACTCCATTTGACGAAAGTGATTTCGTACCGGTGAACGAAGAAAAAAGAAATACAGAAACAACAAGGTTGTCGTATGGAATAAGAAAATTAAAAAATGTTGTGGGCGAATTTTTCACCATAAAGGAAGAGGAAGTGTAAAATATTGTAAAACAGATATTTATGAGTCGCGTAATTGCAATAGATTTAGGTTCTACAAAAATAGTAGGAATCGCCGGCGAAAAAATCGACGACAATCTCTATCGTGTTATAGCTTACGGCGAAGCGCCGTCGGAAGGTATAGAACACGGTTATGTGGTAGCTCCCGGAAAAGTTGCCGCAGTTGTAGAAACAATACTGAAAAAAATAAAGGCTGAACAGGGTATAGCCGACGTCAAAGACGTTTTTGTAAACATCATGGGAAAGTCCGTAAAGTATCAAAAATATACAACTTCAATTATGCACGAAAACTCAAGCGAGCTTATTTCTGTAAACGAAATAGGCAAACTTGAAAAAGACGCATACAATATGCACATGCAGGCGGGAGAAGAAGTGCGGCACGTTGTCCCGCAGGATTATATCATTGACGATGAAAGCAATATCGACGACCCGATAGGACGACTGGGACACAAAATCAGCGGCAATTTTCTGGTTATTGTCGGCGATATGGAATCGGCAAAACGTATAAAAATGTGTACAAACAAACTCAGTCTCAATTTGTCGGTCAGAAAGTTTATATTCGAGCCTGTTGCAATTGCGAGAGCCGTACTTTCGGAAGAAGAAAAAAAGGTAGGCGTGGCTTTAATCGACATTGGCGGAGGAACAACCAAACTGCTGGTGTATAAAAACGGCGTATTACAGCATGTTACGGTTTACGGACTGGGAGGCGATTCCGTTACAAAAGACATTGCAAAAGTTTTCGGGCTGCTACCTGAAAGAGCGGAAGAAATAAAACTCAAATGCTCATGTATGCCAAAGAATATACCTGATAACAAGGAAGTTAAAATTAAAGGCATTAACGGTCGGGAAGACTATTACATACCGCTTCTGAAAGTGTCCGAAGTTATAAGAGCAAGAATAAATGAAATAATGGACACGATTTTGCAGGACGTAAAATTAAAAAGCCTGAGCGCAGGACTGGTACTAACAGGCGGAGCGTCGCAAATGATTGATCTTTGCGAATTTATGCGCGAAAAGACAGGACTGTACATTAAAACAGGCAAATCGGAATGTATTTCCGACGACTCGCCTGCGAAAGACGAAATCTCGCACCGGAAATATGCAACGGCGACGGGGCTGTTAATATACGGAACCGATTATCTTGAATATCTCGAAGAAAACGAGGAGGAAGAAAGCGCTGTCGATAATCATGACAACGACAGCGGCGATCATAAAGACATCAAAGTGCCGTGGTGGAAAGAAATCCTGAAAATAATTAAAAACTTTTTCACCCAGCAGCAGGAAGTAGAATAAATTTGATTCTAATTAAAAATATTTTATACAGAAACAGTCAGTTTGTAAATTTTTAAATAAATTAAAGTATGGCAACAAATATAATTGATAGAACAACGAACACAGATGTTTTGGAAGATAAAAATGTATCGACCACAACAGGTTTCGATAACAAAACCGTGTACGTACCCGGAATACTGGACATCGGATTTCGCATACCGGAAAACGAATCTATAATAAAGGTAATAGGTGTAGGCGGCGGAGGCAATAACGCGGTACTTAACATGTTTAATCAAGGTATTGAAGGAGTTGATTACGTGATATGTAATACCGATTACAGCGTATTGCGTGAAAGTCCGATTCCGATAAAAATTCAACTCGGCAAAAAACTAACCGAAGGTCTCGGCGCCGGATGCAACCCGCAAACAGGCAGAGAAGCGGCGGAAGAAGAAATTAACGAAATAAGGGAAGTGCTGCAACAAAACACCAAAATGGTTTTTATTGTGTCGGGACTTGGCGGAGGAACCGGAACCGGCGCCACTCCCATTATTGCAAAGGAAGCCAAGTCTATGGGAATTTTAACGGTCGCAATCGTTACTCTTCCATACAAACGCGAGGGTATAAAAAAATATGAAATAGCACGGAAAGGTTTAAACGAACTGAAACCTCACGTCGATTCGCTGATTGTTATAACAAACGATAAAATTTGCAGTATCTACCCCAAAATGAACATATTCGAGGCGTGGAAAAAGACCGACGAGGTTGTGGCTACCGCTGCAAAAAGCATCGCCGAAGTAATTCTGCGTAAAGGATATATGAATATAGATTTTGCAGACGTTAAACGCTTTATGCAAAACAGCGGTATGGCGCTGATGGGAATTGGCAAATCGTCGGGCGAAAACAGAGCTTTGGAAGCAGTGAAAGAAGCGCTGTCGTCTCCGCTATTGAACGACAACGACATAAAAGGCTCAAAAAACGTTCTGGTAAACATATCCTGCTCGAAAGATAATGCCCTGGATACTACTGAATTGGACGCATTGATGGAATATATCAGAGACGCTTCGGGCGGCGACGACGCAGACGGCAAGTATGGCGTTATAGAAGACGAATCGCTGGGCGAAGCCGTTTCCGTAACCATTATTGCAACAGGTTTTCCAAGCAATATTATAGACGAAAACACTGTCGTTATCAAAAAGGAACAGCAGCAGCCGGAGAATAACACCGTAAAACCGGAAAAAGATTACTCAAAAAATAACGACCGGGAAAACAATTGCGACGCATATACGGAAAATAAGGAACGCACGCAGATTCAGGACGTTTCGACAGTAAGCAGCAAAATTACCGACATAAAAGACATGGAGGCAATCCCCGCATACGTGAGATTGCAAGAGAAACAGAATGGAAACGGCGGAGCGTTTGACATTGATAATCTTATAGACGGAGAAGCATTTAATAAACTTAAAAATTCAAACGGCGTTTACAGTCTGAAAAAAGACAACAGTTTTGTCGGTAAGAACGTTGACTGAGAATATATTTCACAACATGCTGTAAATGATGAATTTTATACATTTTCCGGACTGGGATACGGAACTTTTTCTGTATCTTAACGGTTTGCATTTTGACTGGCTCGATCCAGTAATGACAACCTTCAGTTCCATCAAGTTCTGGATTCCGATGTATGTGCTGGTTGCAGGTTTAATTGTATGGAAAAAACGATGGGAAAGCGTTGCCATTCTTGCTGTTTTGATACTGTCGATTGCAATTACGGATCAGCTTTCGGTGCATTTGTTCAAAAATGTTTTTGAACGTTTACGACCGTGCCATTTGAATGAAATAAAAAACTCCGCCCATTTTCTTGAAAATTGCGGAGGATTGTACGGATTCGTATCAAGCCATGCGGCAAACGCCTTCTGCTTTGCAATGTTCCTAACGATGTGTCTGAGAAACAATTACTGTTCAATTATAATATTTTTTTGGGCTGCGCTTGTTTCGTACAGCCGGATATATGTCGGCAAACATTTTCCTCTCGACGTAATTTGCGGGGCAGCTTTCGGCGTTGTCTGTCAACAAACAGTATGGCAAATATACCGACTGTTGAAAAAACAAAGTTTAAGGAAATTACAGAAAAATAAATGATATAAAATACAGATCATTAATCATTTAAATTCGAGCATTGAAACCGACAGAACATGGCAGGGACGCGATATATCGCGTCCCTGCCATGTTTTCCATACAGGTCAACGACATGCGATTTTGAAATTTATGAATGATGCTTTTGAATATCATTTTTAAATTCACTTAATCTCTATTGAACTGATGCCGTTTATTTTTACATCTCAATGTATTGAAACTCCAATTCCCCATGACCTGAGTTCCGGTCCTTTACCTTTCTGGAACATCGAACAAGGCTGATAATATCCGAAAAAGCTGAAATTCTCAAATCCTGTTCGCAAAACCGTGCGGAAATTGAACGGAAAAATATTTAAGTCCTTATACGAAATTTTTTTAATTCCGTTTGGCGTTCTCGCTTCAACTTTCGATTTTGAATAGACACAGATTAAACCTTCTATACCTCCGCTGATAAAAAACGTCCTGTTTTCTCTTATTTTCTTTTGATATTCCAGCATCAAAGGTACTGTTACATAATCCACAAACAGTTTGTTGCTGCGGTAACTCCTGCCTTCATGGTCGGGAAGAAAACGGGTGATTCCCGCGTCGTCATCTCGCAAGCCAGTGTTTCCTTTGAAATTAAAAAGGCTCCATTCAAATCCCAATCCAGTAAAAAACAGCCAGTTAGAATAGCTGTAATGAGTAAACACATTGTAATCTATTAAGTTTAATTTAAATGAATGAGAGCGATTCAGTTTCAAATTGACGTTTTCCTTATTCAAACCGTCCAGATTTGAGAACGCAAATTCCAGTCCCGTCCAGTGCGATTTGACCGGTTTTTTTTTCCACGAAAACATAAAACTGTAAGATGCGCCGTCGAAAATGATGTTGCTTTTTTCTTCATCTTGTGCAAAAACAGACGTCGCTAATGCCAAAAGGCAAATTAAAAATAAACTTTTTTTCATCTCTTTTATAATTTTATACGTTTATTATTCACTTCTATAAACAAGTCTTTCAATTTGTTCAATTCGTCTTCCAACTTGTCGGGCGGGAAATTTCCCCTGATATATATCAAGGTCATTTTTTGCGATTTGTCGGTAAACAAAATATACTCATAATGTTTGGAATCCTGTCTTTTAATACAATAATATCCTGTTACGGTTTTTCCGTCTTTCCTGTTTTCCATCAGGATTTTTCCATTTTTCAAATCCTGTTC
>JAIROW010000018.1 GCA_031257315.1 Prevotellaceae bacterium | reverse complement strand
ACATCATGCTTGGAATTATGGTCGGGATATTTCTTCCGCTGTCGATTATGCAGTTGCTAAAAAACTGGAAATGGTCGGGGAGACTGTTTCGACTGCCCTGAATTTTTAATGGATTTTAGAGGAAAATATGCAGTTGAACAGTCGATAATCTGGCAAAAATTATCCGACAAAAGTCCGGTTAACGTAAACAGTCAATATTTCAGCTGCGGTTTTTACCGTTTCGACGCATTTTTTTCAGTCTGTAAAAATATTTGAATGTATATTTGCCGGCTGTAATATTTTGCAAGAATTGGACATGTTGTATAACACTTATAAAATATGATACGGAAATGAAAACGAATTTGAAAACGGCGCTGATACTGTCGATAATAATAAGTCTGTTGCTGAACTCAATCTTCTTAATATCTGTTTTTTACAACAGAGATGATCCTCCGCGTTATCTGCCGGTCTTTGACATTCAGAAAACATGTTTTGGCATGATTTCCAATTTTGCGCTTACATTTATTTTATTTATAATAAATTTCAGTATTTTCAGGCTGAAAATGCAGATGTATCTTGTTATAACGGTTAATATTATTTTAATTTTGACCGTAACATATTTTATAAGCACATTTATGTCGGAACTTCAAGTAAATCTGTTTCATTTTGAAAGACATCCAAGAGGCGCAAAAATGTTCAGCAGAGGAGTATTGTCGCGCGATTTGGCAATTGCCGTAGTTGTAATGCTGTCGTCGCATTTGATACAGATTTTGCAGAAACAGCAAAAAATCGAACTTGAAAAGGAAGCTCTTCATGCCGAATATATGAGAAGCCGTTATGAAGCGCTTAAAAATCAGGTCGATCCACATTTTCTTTTCAACTCGCTCAACACATTGAGTTCTCTGGTCAAGATTGACAGCGACAGAGCGCAGGAATACATACAGCAACTGTCGTTTGTTCTGCGATATACGCTTCGCAGCGACGAGGTTATAACCGTCCGCGACGAACTCGAATTTACGAAAGCCTACAGCAGCCTGATGCAAATCAGATATGCAAACATACTGAAAGTTGAATACGGTATTGACGCTTCGTATCTTGACCACATGATTATTCCGCTAAGCCTTCAAACGCTGGTCGAAAACGCAATAAAACACAACATTGTAAGTAACCGTCAGCCATTGAACATTAAAATCGAAGCATCGGGCGAATATATAACCGTTTCAAACCCGATTCAGCCAAAACTCGAACAGGAACGAACCGGCGGCATCGGACTTGTAAATCTTGCCGAAAGATACCGTCTAATGATGAATTCCGAAATTATAATAAATCGGACTGAAAATGTTTTTGAAGTTTCAGTTCCCGTATTTACAATACATGAATGGAATACCAGACAGTAGATGAAGTTCAAAATGGAGAAAATATACAAGAAAAGAGCGGGTATTCATTTTATACAAAGAATACCCGCAGTTTTTGTTAAACTTTTGGAGACAGATAAGTCATCAGTCTCTGCAACACACTGATTATTCGAGGAACAGATGGAATACGTATCCGGAAGTATTCCAATAATTGTCGAGGCTGATATTGCCTGTGCCTGAATTGTAAGTTCCTTCGGTTTTTATCCAGCCATATCCCCATGGATCAGTAGTACCTTCAATCATAGAGAAAGAACTGATACCGTCGAAAGCTATAACGCCGGGGCAAACATAGCCGGGTCCATATCCATCGCGTCCGGGATAATAAAAGCCGCCGAAGAGGTCGGTAATGCGGTAAAGCAGTTTTCCGTTTTCGGCTCTCAGAAAACTTAGCGTTACCTTGTTCGTTTCGCCGTTGGTATATTGTCCTATTTGTCGGTAAACGGCGAGGCTTCGATTATCGGTTGCGGAGCTGTGAGAGTAGTGTGTTCAGTATGATGTAACCAAAAATGAGACAAAAAATAGTATCTCGCGATAATAAGTTGAAGTTTAAATATTACATATAAATCCATAGTCTCTTTTGAGAACGTGTTTTCACATACCTCATTTTTTGTTGATTTGTGAAATTGTATTTTGCTAATAGATAACCAATTATGACTTATTTCCTTATCAATTATGAACAAAAATGTGGTACATCATACTGAACACACTACCCGAAAAGCCGATTAATCACCGAATAAAAAAAACTCGTAGAGGTTTCACAAGTACAAATAGTGAATGTCCTTTCAGGACAATATGGTTGTTGCATAATCCTATTTTCTATTGATATACAAGTCATAACGGACTATATTTATATCGAATCAATAGAAAAGTCGATTAATCGCGCACCGGCAACGCATTTGAGCGGCAAACGGGGGTCGAACCCGCGACCCTCAGCTTGGGAAGCTGATGCTCTACCGACTGAGCTACTGCCGCATTTGAGGGTACAAAGGTAATACATATCGAACAAAATACAAATTTTTAAACGAATTTTTTGTCCGTTTCGATTATTCTCTCAACACCCAAGCCATTGCGTAATTTTCGTTCAACATCTTGTAATACAGGTGCAAAATCTGATCTTCGTATTTGCTGTCGATAAATCGCGCACCGAGTTTGCCTTCTTTTTTGGGAATAAATCTTTTAATTTCAATCTGTCGGTTAAAATCGACTCTTTGTTCGTGCATGGCTTTGTAAACCGCTTCTTTTGCGCACCATATCACGCAAAGCTGGTCGTCGTGATATTTGTCGCTTAAATAGCTGTGTTCGTACTCGGTTACAACTTTGTTTTCTACGGGCAGAAAATTTCGTCCTCTGCCTTCAATATCAATGCCGACATATTTGCTTTCGTGGACGACGATTCCCACATATTTATCGGCATGTGAAATACTTATATCGCCGGGGTAATTTTTAAGAAACGGACGGTTATTTTCTTCGTAACCCAGATACTGCTTCTTTGTAAAGCACTGATGCAGTAAAGCCCTGACAGCAAGCTGTTCCAGCTGACGTTTTCTGCTTGGATATTTCAGTATGTTTTCCAGTTCCTCGTCGGGAATAGCGCTCGATACTATCATTTCTTCCAGCGTTTCGGCAATTTCCCACAGGGCAAGAAACCCCTCTCCCTCAACTTTTTCTATCGAATACAGTGGCATGTTAACGGATTTTCAATCAATATAATTATCATTAAATTCAACGGTCTCCATCAGGTGTTCGATATCTGTTTTGAAAAAATTTATCAACGGCAATAACGAATCTCTGTTTGGAGCAGAGTAAAAATACAGAGAACCACGCAAAAAATGCTTTGCCGAATCTGTAACGAAAAATTGCAGCGGCGTCGCCGAATTTCCGTCTATTTCAAACAACATTCCTATACTCCTGTCGTTCTGAATAATACGGTCTCCGATGGTATTTGCCTTGACGG
Organism: Prevotellaceae bacterium; assembly: GCA_031257315.1. Lineage (GTDB taxonomy): Bacteria > Bacteroidota > Bacteroidia > Bacteroidales > UBA932 > JAIRLF01. Next base: position 3,842 of record JAIROW010000018.1, on the reverse strand, counting down.
TGTGCTTATACACAAATTCGTGAGAATCGTCCAGCAAAACGTTAAGGTTATTTTTGACGGCGACATAACTCAGATAAACTGTTGCCGAATAGCGTGGAAAATACAGGTTATACCAGTATTTATTTTCCGGGTTCGGTATCATTGTGCTGTATGTCGGAATATCAAACGAATACGGGCAAAGCGAATCGAAAAGCCGGTACTGTTTTTCGGGCAAATCAAACCGCATGTATCCGACAGGTTTTGGAATGTAATTTGTACACGACAGCATTGCGACGGTTAAAATAAACGGTATTGCGGCGCAGTTTTCTACAATGTAAGCTACGCTGCGGGCATAGATATGATTTATTTTTAATAGATTATTTTTTTCTATGCCTGAGGTATCGCGAAAATGCAAATTTTTAAAAATTTTCATCATTTTTTTCATCATTTTTTATTACTCTGATTTTTCGGATTCTTCTGGCGTCAACGCTTTCTACCTTGAATGAAAATCCCTCAATATCAATAATTTCGTCCTTTTGCAGAAACTCGCCCTTATATTCGAGCAATAATCCTGCAAGAGTTTCGGAATCGCCTTTTACGGCGTCAAACAGTTTGTTGTCAATCTGCATGATTTTACAAAAATCCATAATATGAGTTTTGCCTTTAAACGAATATGAATTGTCTTTGTGCTTTACATAAAATTTTTCTTCTGCTTCGACGTCCGATTCGTCAAAAATATCGCCGACAATTTCTTCCAAAATATCTTCCAGCGTTACAATTCCTGTTGTCATTCCATATTCGTCAACAACAACGGCAATATGCGCTCTGTTCTGTTTCATTTCTTCGAGCAATGCGTTTATTTTGTTGTATTCCGAAACGAAATATGCACTGTGTATCAGTTTCTTCCAGTCAAAATCCCCGTTTTTTTCGCGCATGTAGGGCAAAAGGTCTTTGACGTACAATATTCCCTTTACATGGTCTATATCTCCCTCATATACAGGCAGTCGCGAATAACCGGATTCTACTACAACATCAAGCAGTTCCGAAAATCCGGTTGAGATGTTTACCGCAACAATATCCATTCTGCTCGAAACGATTTCCTTAACTTCGACATCGGCAGTATTTTGCAAAATTCTGTCGGTTTCTCGAATTTGACCTTCTTCTGCCGATTCGTTTAAATTGTTGATATTCTTATAAATATAACCTGTAACAGGTATAAGCAGACGACCTGTTAATCTTATAAATGGATAGAAAAAAAGAACTGTTTTTTGAAAATGATTTATTCCGACATATTTAAACAGAAGCGTTAATTGCCATAATATCAGCAATATTACCGATAGGACGATGAAATGATATGCTTGCAGATTAAGACGGGACAGTGAATAATCAATCATCAATGTAATTACAACAAACAGAAGGGTTTGCAGAGTCTGCAACGACTCGTTCAATACTGTCCGGTTTTTAAAGACAAACAAAAACTTTCGGTTTTCATTTTGTCTGTTTTTTAATTCATTTCGCGCAACGGCGCCTGAAACGGCAGACGCAATAAACAGTAAAATGCAACTTAAACATGTGAATACAAGATTAATCCATGTTTCAAACTCTATATTGTCAAACGGACTACTCGGAGGTTCCAAAATTTTTATCTCTTAAAAATTAAACATCAATTCAATTTCAAAAATCAGAAAATTATAATGCAAATGTATGAAAAAAATTAATATCCGAATTATTTGAACTGAAAAAAATATTTCGCCTGCATGTATTTTACTGACAATCAAAATGCTAATCTGTGCGGATATTTGATGTTTTTTGTCTGCATCATATATAAATCCTGCAATTTTTCAAAAATATCGGAGAAATTTCAGGATAACCATGCGAAAATTATTTCGTCAAATTTTCGGACGCGGTATTTGAAGCAGGGGTGCGATTTATAGCGCCATGTTATGTACTACATTTATTTTTTCTCAATTCTGAAAGGCATTGTCGAAGCTAAAAAGGGTCAAACCCTATGGCTCGACCCTTTCATTTTATTGTAATACAATGAATCTCCCTTATTTCAATGCCTTCAAAAGTTCAGGAAGAAGTATCGAAATCGAATTTTCGGTTTGGGCGGTGTAGATATTTCCGTCAATAACCGTTTTTTCGTCTGTTCCGATACAGCCTTTCACAACGTTTTTTATAAAGGGGTGTAAAGCCGTTTTCCGACCCTTTCCGACGCCGGCGCTGTCGAACATCAGAGCTGCCGCGCAGTGTCCGACCATAATTTTTCCCTTGTCGTTAAAGGTTTTAATTACCGCCAGCATGTCCTGATTATACTGTTTGCCAGCATTTTCCCCAAACTTCGGAATGGCGTCGCCGCAGGCGAACACAAGCGCGTCGTATTCGTCTTCGCGACCTTTAAGGCTGGCTACTGCATCGTCGGTTTGCAAACCGATGCCGGAATTTGTTTTTATCTGCGCTGTTTCGGCTACCGCAAACGTTTTATACTGAATACCGTTTTCATAAAACGCTTCGAGGTACTGAAACAGACCTGCGCCGTTTACCGGATTTACTGCTAATACTGCTACTTTTTTTGTCATAAAAAAACAAATTTAATTTTTAATTGCTTCAATTTACCGAAAATTATTTTCGGCTACTTTAAATTAATTCTGCAAAGGTACGACAAATAATTTAATCTGCAAAACGAGGCTAAAGCTGAAAGGGGTTTGTGTGTAATCTGAAAATTTTATGCTAACTTTGCGCCTGTCATATTTCTACTGTCTTAATTTGGGAGGTGTTGTAAAAAGTATGCTATTATAAAAATTTGGCAATCAAGAAATAAAGCTTTGGTTAAATTTTAGCATACTTTTTACAGCTCTTCCAAGAATCATTAATCAATTTTTGGATTTAAAAAACCGCATACGACAATTTGATTTGCACCCGTATTTGTGTCGTTAATTTATTTATTATATATTTGCGGAGAAATTTTTTTGTGTAAAAACTGTTTATTTGTTTAATTATTATGTTTAAAAATCATCCTAAAGGACTGATTGTCCTTGCTTTAACAAACATGGGAGAACGTTTTGGCTATTATACTATGGTGGCTGTTTTGACGCTGTATATGCAGGCAAAGTTCGGATTGTCTTCCTCTTATACCAGCGTTGTTTATGGAACATTTCTTGCTCTGGTTTATTTTTTGCCGTTACTGGGCGGTTTCATTGCCGACAAGGCGCTGGGCTATGGAAAAACCATTTTGCTTGGTATTGCCGTGCTGTTTGGCGGATACCTGCTGCTGGCGTTGCCTGCCGAAGCCGATACTTTTGGAAAAATCATGATGTACTGCGCCCTGCTTCTAATATCTATGGGAACGGGTTTTTTCAAGGGAAATTTGCAGGCGCTGGTCGGAAAACTCTATGACTCAGATGCGTACAAAGGCAAAAGTTCTATCGCATTTTCAATATTTTACATGTTTATCAATATTGGCGCGTTTTTTGCTCCAAGCGTAGCAAATACCATCAATAATGCGTTTCTTGCAAAAGAAAATTTTACCTACGACGCTGCCATTGCCAAAAATTTTGTGGCGCTGAACGACAGGGTGGTAGATGAAAATACCTTTGTAATGCAGGCTCTGGAAGGCAAACAGCCTGACAGCGACAAGGCAAAAGCGGAAATTGTAAAAAAAGCAAAAAAAGATGCGGGAGTGATATTTGAAACCGACCGTGCAACATATCTTTTTCGACTGAAAGCCGCAGGTTTACGCCAGCTTACCGCCGCCGGTAAAATCACGGACGAATCTATGAAAGTGTCGAAAAACGACTATGCGCTGCTGGACAGCCGCCGCGCGGAAGACGCTGCCGCTATTGCTGCAATTAAAAACCGCATCA
>JAIROW010000207.1 GCA_031257315.1 Prevotellaceae bacterium | reverse complement strand
ACGGCGGGCGAAGCCAATTATACGGAAGTGCTTACCGCCGAGCAGAACTATCTATCGGCGCAACTTGCCCGCGTGAGAGACAAACTCGAACAGTTGCAATGTGTGGTAAATCTGTATCGAGCGTTGGGCGGCGGTAACTGATGGGGAAAATTAGTCTTCCGTTTGGCAAATCTGCCCAACGTTTGGCAAGCTGAGCCATAATTTTGGCAAACGAAGCCAAACGCTGGGCAAACTTACCCCTTGCGACCCCAAACTTTGCCTTCAATTTGGCAAAACTTGCCCTCGCGAAAGCAAAGTTTCCATTAGCAATAATCATTTTCCCCGATATTCTTTCGGACTTATCCCTTCCAATCGTTTGAAATACTTGTCGAAAAACGATTGCGAGGGAAAATTCAGTTCATTGCTGGAAGGAGATTGCTGCATTTTCTACCGAGCGATGCATCTCTACGAGATGTTGCCGCCTCTGGCGCGGCTTTAAAATACCTCTTTTTTTGTATCATTTATGGGAACATCATTTTGTACACCTTACCTTTTCGGGACATTTTAACTCCAGATTCGCTTGAATCATGAATTAATCAATTTGTCAAGCACTGCCGGAAAATGTTCATATTCGAGTTCGTGGATTTTTTTTGCCAGAGTTTCAGGAGTATCCGAAAGACTGATTGAGGTTTTGGCTTGAAAAATAGCATCTCCACTGTCGTACTCCTCATTTACATAATGAATTGTGATTCCCGATTCCTTTTCGCCTGATTTAATTACGGCTTCGTGAACATTCATGCCGTACATTCCTTTTCCTCCGAATTTCGGCAGCAGCGCAGGATGAATATTCACAATTTTTCCTCTGTAATTTTCTATCAAATTTTTGGGAACCAGCCATAGAAAACCGGCAAGAATAATCCAGTCTGTATTTTCTGCCAACAAAATTTTTAAAATATTGTCCGAACCGTAAAAATCCTCTCTGTCAAATACTTTGACCGGTATGTCGAACTTTTTTACGCGCTCGATAACTCCCGCATTTTTCCTGTTGGTCAGTAAAATCCGTACTTTTGTTCCGGATTTTGACAAAAAATACTCGATAATACGCTGGGCATTTGTTCCAGATCCCGATGCAAAAATCGCTAAGTTGTTCATTTCTAATACCATTTTTTTTCGGTTGCAAAATTAAAAAAAAAAATCGTATCTTTGCGAGCTTTTTTATAAAAAATAAATGTTAATTAAAAAAAATTTAAATTATGGCAGATGTTGCAGAAAGAGTTAAAACAATTATCATTGAAAAACTGGTAGTTAACGAGAATGAAGTAACGCCCTCAGCAAGTTTTACAAACGATTTGGGCGCAGATTCACTGGATATCGTTGAACTTATTATGGAATTTGAAAAAGAATTTGGTATTGCAATTCCTGACGGTGATGCTGAGAAAATAAGCACTGTTGGCGATGCGGTTACTTATATTCAAAGTAAAATCGCTTAATTATTCGGAAAATAAACTCACAAGTATAATTTAAAAATTTACTGGTTATGTATAAACGAGTAGTTGTTACCGGAATAGGAGCTTTAACTCCAATTGGAAACAATATTAAAGAATTTTCCGAAAATTTGTTCGCCGGAAAAAGCGGAGCTGCGCCTATTACATATTTTGACACCACAAATTTCAAAACCAAATTTGCTTGTGAAGTTAAAGGTTTTGATGCTGCAAACTACCCCGATATTTTCGACCGCAAAGAGATAAAAAAACACGATTTGTATTCGCTTTTTGCAATGGTTGCATCCGAAGAAGCAATCAAAGATGCAGGCTTGGATTTCAAATCAATTGATCCAAATTCGGCAGGTGTTGTATGGGCTTCGGGTATCGGTGGTATTCGTACATTCTTCGATGAAGTAAAGGGCTATGTTACGGGAAACGGCGTTCCCCGTTTCAGCCCTTTCTTTGTTCCTAAAATGATTTCCGATATTGCATCGGGACATATCTCTATACGTCACGGACTTAGAGGTCCCAATTACGGAACAGTTTCAGCGTGCGCATCATCAAACAACGCAATTATCGACAGCTTTAACATTATCCGAATGGGAAAAGCCGTAATTATGGTAGTTGGAGGTTCAGAATCGGCAATCAACGAAGCAGGAGTCGGCGGCTTCAACGCTGCACAGGCTCTTTCGACCCGAAACGACGATTATGAGACAGCTTCACGTCCATTTGACAAAAACCGTGACGGTTTTGTAATCGGCGAAGGCGCTGGCGGGCTTGTTCTCGAAGAATATGAACACGCCAAAGCGCGGGGAGCCAGAATCCATGCCGAAATTATCGGCGGAGGAATGTCGGGCGACGCTTACCATTTAACAGCTCCTCACCCCGAAGGGCTTGGAGCTATTGCAGTTATGAACTCGGCGCTGAAAGACGCCGGCATAAATGTCGAAGACGTTGACTATATTAATGTTCACGGCACTTCTACCCCGCTGGGCGACATTGCAGAACTGAATGCCGTGAAAAAAGTTTTCGGCGACCATGCTTACAAATTAAGCATCAGTTCAACAAAATCAATGACCGGACATCTTTTGGGCGCGGCGGGCGCGGTCGAAACAATTGCCTGTATTCTGGCAATGAAAGAAGGAACTGTACCGCCAACCATAAATTTTCAGGAAAAAGATGAACAGATAGATTATAATCTGAATCTTACATTGAACAGTTCTCAAAAAAGAGAAATCAATATTGCACTGAATAATGTTTTCGGTTTTGGCGGACATAATGCTTCGGTTTTATTGAAAAAAATTTAGAACAGTGTTTACCGTCTTCTACGAAATCCGTCTCAAAATAATTTACTGGCTGTCTAAAGACAAGGAATTTCGCAGGACGTTGAAAACCATATTGAAAGTATATCCTGTCAATACGATATACTACAAATGCGCTTTTACGCACCGTTCGGCTGTTAAAAATAAAAACGGACACAACGAACGTCTTGAATATCTCGGCGACGCGCTGATAAGTGCTATAGTTGCCGAGTATCTTTATAAAAAATACCCCGAACACGAAGAAGGCAATCTGACCAAAATGAGGTCAAAGTTAGTTAACCGGCTGTCTCTTCTGAAAATCGGTAAAAATATGGGGCTTGACAGACTTCTTGTCTCGAATATAAATACCGAAACGGAGGGAAAATATATCATCAGCAATGTTGTTGAAGCTCTTGTTGGAGCTGTGTATCTCGATTTTGGCTATCGCTATGCCAGATATTTCGTATTGAATATCCTGCTCTGCGACCTTTTAAATTCCGACATCGAACAAATTGAATATGATTTTAAAAGTAAAATGCTTGAATGGGGGCAAAAATACAAAAAAACAATATCATTTGAGTCGAAACAGAACAGGGATTCAACGTTTTCGTCGGACATATTAATCGAAGGAAACGTTGTTGGAAAAGGAATAGGATACACAAAAAAAGAATCCGAGCAAAATGCGTCGAAAAATGTCTGGGAAATAATAAAATCACGGGACGAAGTCTGAATTTTGCATATATGGGGCGAGTAATTGTAAAAGTGTGTCTGTTTTTATTTTTAATATTTTCACTTCTTTCTGTCAACATAAGAAGTGAACAGCCTCAATAAAGGATTTATAAAATTTCTACGGGGTTTCGGGTTTTTCCCGTGTAGATGTATTTTTTTCGATTGAGATTAATCGTAAAATAAATTTTGAAAACTTTTTCATATTAAGATAATTGATGATTAAAGAAAAGCCGCGCCCTAAAAAATACAGGGGACAAGTGGCGCGGCTCGACTTTAACAACTTACAATTATTATTCCTTCTTACAATTATTATTATTATTCTATCTTTACATATATTTCATCAGGTTTGTCGCTGTTGCGCTTTAAATATTTAAGTGCAACAACAGAGGGTTTTTGTATCGTATCGAATATTTTAGCTGTTTCGACTGCAAGTAGTTTGGTGTACCGGCGATCGCCCATATCTCCATTTTTATCGTATCGCAATTCTATATGAACAGTATCTATCACTGATTCAGAAGGTTGCTTATACAGGAAATATTTATGACTGCCAAGCATTTCAGGAGAAAACGAAGACAAATCCAGACTTAATGTCAGATAATCCTGAGCAAGCCATGCCGCGTTCAATCTGTTAACTGGATCGTTTTTTAAATCGGAAAGACCGTCCGTTTTTATTTCGACGCCGCTTATTCTCAGAAGTTGCTGTACCTCAGCCTTTACCGTGTCTGCTTTTTCCAAACCGTCTTTTACCAGAAACAGCAACCATACTCTGGCATTTTTATCCTTGGCGGTTAATTTTTCGTTAACGGGAACAATACAATTGTTCATGTCTGTTTTGATATAGAAATTTCCTGCGCCGTTTTCCTTTACAACGCCAAACGATTCATACAGTTTTTCTTCCTGTTTGTTTTTGTTGCACGAAACTAAATTTAAAACCATGCAACCAATCATAATTTGACAAATAATACTTTTCATTTCCTTTACTGAATTATAATATTAATTCCCCCATACTTTTTTATTGTAGGCTGTCCGATATACTTTTTGACAGTACTTTCGTATGGCGCCATTCTTAATATCCTTATATTCAATAGCAAGCGTTGATATGTTCTGTCTGTCGTAAATATCGTTCATATTTAATGCTACTGCCGTCCGAAATTCCGCACTGCCCTCGCTGTTAGCTGCATCATGTATAAATTTTATTGACAGCGTATCATTTTTTTCACCCTGTTCAATAAGTGCAAAACGGTGATTTTTAACCTCATTCCAGTCATTTACATGTATTTTGAAATCCAAAGTCAAAAAGTTTTGTGCCAGCCATATATTCCAGATATCAATTCCATTGTCGTCAATATCTGCTACGCTTTGCAGTTTAAGAGTTGTAATTGCAGTTACTCTGGAAGATGTAACGGTAAGTACATTTTTCTCTTCGTTTTCAGCTTCTACGGTGTAGGATATCCACGCCCGTTCTCCGGCGCTGACAGTTGACGATATGTCTTCTTTTGGAATAAGCAACTGATTCTCATCGTTATATATACACATCTGATCATTTTCGGGAGACAGCTGCGCAACGCCGAACGATTCGAAATAATAACCTACGTTTGTATTTATACTACACGAATACTGCAAAATCAATAAAAAAAACGCATACAGCAATTTTGTTTCTTTTCCAAATTTCATTTTACCAATAACATTCTTAAAGAGAGACGGGAATTTTGAACAAAATGTTGCATCTGTTTTTTTTAACTGTAAAATTTGTTGATTTCAGAAGCAGAGAAAAGATAAAGGGTGCAAATAAAATTGTCGCATCGCTAAGGTACGCATTTTATACTCCTTTATTCAATATTTAAGGAAATCAATAACCTTATACTAAACCGCTATAATAGAGATTAAGTGAAATTATTTTCATAACGAAAAGGCGCGTCTATACTATCACCGGTTATAAATTAAGCTAAATTCTATAAATCATTGATTATAAATATTTATATAAAAATAAAATGTAAATTACTAATATTTCGCACCCTGTAATCTGGGTAAAATCAGGAAAAAACATAAAAAAAAACAGCATATTTATTGGCATAAGTCGCTTAAATTCAATATCTTTTCAAAATATTTCCAATTACATTATAAATATGCTACGGAACAATGTTACAACAGATTTTTCAGAACTGCAAATCAAACAGACAGATGCAGTAATTTTGCAAATTATCAATTCTTTTAAGCTTTCAAGCTGTTTCGGAGTTCAATTCTATTAAACAGCAGAGATAAGGAAAATTTTTATGACGGTTTGACGGGATTTGTCGCCGTTTGGCGAGATTTTGAATAAAAGCCCGACAGTTGGGGCGGGCTTGAAAACTGTGAAAAAAATCTGCTGTCAATTCAAAATTATAATCTCACAGCCAATAACTCATTACCAAGTCTGTGTAATGACGTTTCAATTTTTTTTCGCTGAGATTCTCTCGGTTTCTTCAGTCCTGCCGCAGAATGATGTAAAAGTTTCTGGTTGATACCGGTAAGCCTTTCCAGTGCGGTACAGTTAAAAATTTCACTGTAATAATTCAAAAAACTTTGAACGTCATATTGAAACTCCACTCTATATTCGTCCTGCAATATTGTCGGCAGGTCTTCTTTTTTGCGCGAATTTACAAAAAGATTCAATCCTTTCAGCACGTCTTCCTTTGCGGCTTCGGCGGTTTCTCCGGCACAGTATATCCCGTCGCAGTTTTCCGAATAGGCGTCATAATAATCGACGCTTTTTTCAATAACAATTTTTACCGTTTCCATATTCTGTATGTTTTTTTTAGAGACTTTTATTTCAGTCCAATCTATTATACAATTTTTTAATTTTTCTCCAATTTCCTTTGCTCCGCGATGTGGAACAGGAGGAGAAAGAACGCCATTTTTAATAGAGTTTATGTAAATTTAATTGAGTATATACTGGCTGAAAGCCAGAATTTTCATAACCGTATGTCGTTTGACATACGGACAAACATAATCCCAAAAAACTGGCTGAAAGCCAGAA
>JAIROW010000181.1 GCA_031257315.1 Prevotellaceae bacterium | reverse complement strand
CGTCATACGGTCAAAAATGCGGTTATTATCTCCGTCTGCTGTACAGTACTGTTTGTCAGTCAGACTGTTGCAGGACGTATCCATGATAAGGCAATAGCAGACATGGCATACAACATTCCATCAGGTTTTACGCTGTATCAGGATACAGGTTATCAGGGTTACAGTCCTGATGGCGTCAGAATTATGCAGCCGTACAAAAAGCCGAAAGGCGGAGAACTGACGCGCAGGAAGAGAAAGCATGGAACGATGAATGTCGGTTGCATAAAAATGACTTTGTCGGTTTTGTATTCGCAACCTGTGCTGCTATGCACAATTTCAGGCTGTTAGACGCGCCTTTTCAGTATGAATATAATTTAACCTAATCTATAATTAATAAAAATCACACATAAAATAATTAATTATATGGATAAAACTATAAATAATGAAATCACATTCGAAATCGCCGTCCGAAAAGAGTATTTTATTTCGATTGTAATGATTTTAATAATAATTGCCATTTTTATATGCTTTGATATAATACTACACAATTCTTTGTTATCAAAATTTTTTATGCTTACAGCTTTCTTTTGTGGATATAAATATCTGTCATGGAGAATAAGTGGACGCAGAATTATTACTTTCGATGAAAAACACTTGATAACAACTGATATTTATAATAAAAAACACAAAAGTAAAGTATATCGAATTATTTCGATAAATAATTTAACAATTGATACCGGATACAAATTTACGTTATGGAGAAGAATTAAATCTTTTTGGACACTAGTGTATCAGTTTTTATTATGGAATAGACAGTAATGGAAAACTCAAACCTGTTTCCGTTGGTTACGGATTGACGCCGAAAGAAGCCATTAATATACTTTCAATTGCAAAAGAAAAAGAATGGATACAGAATTATGAAAGGCTACTTGTAACAAAGGCGTATAAACGGCTATAAATACATAAACCTGAATTTTTTACAGTCCAACAGACAATAAAAAATTCAGGTTTAAAAATTGTCGGGGTGATGTGACTCGAACACACGGCCTCCACGTCCCGAACGTGGCGCGCTAGCCAACTGCGCCACACCCCGATTAATTTTTATTTCAACAATTCAATGCTGCCAAAGCTATTGAATTTAATTTTGTTTCCGTAGTATCCCCGCGCGACGAAAGTACGCATGGAGCCTTTGCGCCAACTACAATTGCAGCAAGTTTGGAATCGGTAAATCTGCCAATTGTTTTATAAAACACATTTCCAGCTTCGATGTTCGGAAACAGCATACAGTCAGCATCGGCAGCTACTGTTCCTGATACTTTTTTTATTTCTTTTGCTTCGCGGTCAATTGCAACGTCAACTGCCAGTGGACCATCTACATACGCATTCTGTATCTGTCCGCGGTCTGCCATTTTTGAAATTATTGCCGCATCAACGCAAGCCTGCATACCGGGCGACATCTGTTCTGTTGCTGCAATAATTGCAACTTTGGGTTTTTCTATGCCCAGTGAATGTGCTGCCTTTATCAAATATCCGCATATTGCTATCTTTTGGTTCAAATCTGGCGCAGGAATTACTGCTATATCGCTGAACAAAAGCATTTTGTAATACGACGACGATTTCATCAAAGTAATATGGCTGAGTACGCCTTTTGGAGGCAACAGTCCGACTTCTTTGTTTAGAATTGCTCTCATATACTTGTCGGTGCTGCACAATCCCTTCATTAAAAGGTCGCCTTCGCCTTTACTGACAAATTCAACGGCGGTCAAAGCCGCTCTGTTTTCATCAGATTCATTGATTATATTGAATTTTTTTAAATCAATATTTTCTGTTTCACAAACAGTTTTAATTATTTTTTCATCTCCGACGAGTGTAGCATTAACAATTCCGGCATCAATTGCCATACTCACAGCGCTTATTGTATGAGAGTCGTTAGCGTAAGCCGCAACCAGTCGTTTTTTTGGTCTGGATTTTAAATGCTCAAATATTTGGTCGAAAGATGTTATCATTTTCCTGCTTTTATTTTTGTTACAATATTGGCTGTATCTGTTGCTATCACCAATTCTTCATTTGTTTCCGCAAGCGCCAGTTTTATTTTTGAATCAGGAAGACTGATTATTTTGTCAATACGAAGTCCGTCGTTCAGTTCAGCGTCAATTTTTGCACCAAGAAACTCCAAATGCTTCGATATTCCGAGCCTCACGTCCCAGTCGTTTTCGCCTATTCCTCCGGTATATACCACCATATCAAGTCCATTCATGGCAGCGGCATAAGCTCCCACGTATTTTGCAATTCTGTAAATAAAAATATCAATTGCCAGACGCGCTCTTTCGCTGTCGCAGTTGCTCCACAAATCGCGCATATCTGAGGAAATTCCCGAAATCCCGTAAATTCCACAGTTTTTATTAAGAAAACTGTTAATTTCCGACGCCGAGAGATTTTTTTCCTGTTGCAGATATGTTATTACTCCTGCGTCAATATCGCCGCAACGGGTTCCCATGACTGCGCCTTCCAGCGGCGTCATTCCCATCGACGTATCTATTGATTTGCCGTTTTGGATTGCGGTAACAGAAACTCCGTTTCCCATGTGGCAAGTAACTATTTTGGAGTTGTTTATATCAAGTCCTGCCATTTTACAGGCTTTTGCTGCAACAAATTTGTGGCTTGTGCCATGAAAACCATATCTGCGAATCCTGTACTGTTCGTACAATTCGTAGGGTATTGCATACAAACAGGCTTTTAGAGGAATTGTCTGGTGGAACGACGTGTCAAATACCGCAACCTGAGAAACATTGGGCAACAGTTTTTCCATTGACACAATTCCTTTAAGGTTTGCGGGATTGTGCAACGGTGCCAAATCCGAACATTTGTCTATATTAATTTTTGTTTGTTCGTCAATTAAAACGCTGTCCGAAAAATATTCGCCGCCATGTGCAACACGATGACCCACAGCATCTATATTCTGAATATCGTTGATAACGCCATGTTCTTTATCTGTCAATGCGTTTAAAATTGCGTCTATTCCACATGAATGGTCTGGAAACGATTTTTTCAGTTCAAAAACTGCTTTACCAACAGGTTTGTGAACCATAACGCCTTCGGGCAAACCGACTCTTTCGACAATGCCTTTTGCCAGAACCCTGTTATCGTCGCCTGACATGCTCAGCAACTGATATTTTATGGAAGAACTACCGCAATTTAAAACTAAAACATTCATAATTTCTTTTAACAAGCAAAATGCTTAACAAAATAAAAAAAACATATATTCATTTCGAGGCGCAAAGGTAAATAAAAAATGTCAATCGCAAAATTATTTTTTGGTTTCAAATCAAATTTAATTCTAATTGACTGTTTTTTAATAGCTTATTGTTTGCCATTTTTTACTGTTTGCAGTTTATAATAAACATTTGCAAATAAAAAAACGGCTGTTCATGCGTGCTAATATCTCCAATTGACTGAATTTGACATGAAACTGGCTGTAAAAAATTCGGTTGTAAAAACAGGCAGAAAACCTATGTTTTCAAAACTGTATATACCTTAAATACAGTAAAATACGTATATTGTAGAGAAAAGCAATACCTTTTCTCTACGTTTTTTTTAACATTATATTTAAATTAACTTAATGGCATACGTCTTAAAACGCGCTAAAATCATTATTTTCAACAGATTTTATTGCAATACATTCAATTTCGACCAGCCAGCCCGGACGGCAAACTGCGGCTCTGACTATTATATATGGAGCGCAAATCTCATGTTCGTCAATATATTGTTTAGCGATATGATAATCAGCAATATCGCGCAGATATACAATCATCTGGACAATATCGTTCATAGAGGCTTCGGCATTACAGAGTAAAGCCTCTATGTTTTCAAATATTCTTTTGAGTTGATTTTTTACACTTTTAGGGTGCAATATTTCGCCTCTATTGTTTATACTTGCCGTCCCCGACACGAAAATGTGCTTTCTGTCGCCATATTCGACGCTTGTGGCACGCTCGAAAGTAACTCCGTACTCACTTGTGCAATTTAGATAATCGGTTGCCCTGATATGTTTTATTTGACGGCTATCGACACCTTGAACTGAATATGCATCCATAATAATCAATGACTTAGGGTTTGCGTGCCGTCCTTCGATTCCGGTACTTGCAATATAATGTGTTTCGGAAGTAAGTCCTTCGCTTTCAAAGATTATCCTTCGCTCGTTTACCATTCCCGCATAACGATTGTCCACTCCGTTAACAAAAATCCACGTTCGGATACAATTAGCGGCAAGCGAACAGCCGCGAGCTGCCAGCATTTTTGTATAGTTTTCAAAAACAAGGCGCGTTTCTACAACTTCGTCATACTCTGGAAATTGCATTTGTACATCAAAAAAATGTCTGTACGCTGAATGTTCCATCAGCATTGTGCCAGAACTGTCCTTAAAGATTTTGCAACTATCTGTCAAATAGAGCCAGACGGCAACTTTTGATCCGTCGGCGGGAGACTGCTCGATTGCCGAAACTGCGCACGGCACATCTTTTATGTATTCTATCTGATTGGCTGCATCGCTTACAAAATAGCGTTTGAAGATTAACGAAGCATTTTGATATTCGGCTTTAATTTTTTCGATTGCGGTTTCAATGTTGGCAAACTGTTTTTCGACTTCGGAATATCTGTCCGTCAAACTTATCATTACATGATATTCGCTGACGCCGCATGCTGGAACATAAACGCTTGCCTCTGCAACTGCCGCAATATCAGTCCATTTGAATAACTGTTTCTTCACTTTTATTTAATATTTTCAAACGTCAAAGATATATATTTTTTCGATTTCCAACATGACTGTCAGCAAAAAGATGTTCAATCTTTTTTTAGGCGCAAAATTAGTGAGGGCGGGTTAATCTAAGAAAAGTTGTTCTAAAAGTTCATTAATCGCACCCACCGTATTTATTTCCACAAGAGCCTCAATATTTATAATTCAAACGGCAATTCTCAGTTTTCGAGATGCGATTGACTGATTTCTTCGGGAAACAGTAAGTAAAATGACCTATAATTAGTCCTATTATTGACGTTTTTTGAGTAAAAAATATCATTTTTCGCCTTTTCTTTTTTATTCCTGTTTTTTGCTGTTTAGCAAAAGTTCCAGTTCTGCAATACGACGAGCTTGCTCATTGAGTTCTCTGTCCTTTTCATCAAGTTCTCTATCTTTTTCAGAAAGTTCCTGTTGCAGTTTTTGGCGTTTAGCTTCGCCTTCTTCAAGACCTTTTGCAATACCTTCCGCACGACCTTCCGCACGACCTTCTTCAAGACCTTTTGCAATACCTTCTTCAAGACCTTTCGCAAGACCTTTCGCAAGACCTTTCGCAAGACCTTTCGCAAGACCTTTTGCAAGACCTTCGTCTATTGCATCATCTACAAAACTTTTGGCTGTCATTTTTGCAATTCGCAGTTTGTCGTATAGCTGCAACTGTTCATGCGAATATGCGCCAACTTCCATGTAGCGTACTGCCTCTTTTGTTTCTGCACATTCCATTAGCTCGACAGGGACTTTTTCCGTTTTTCCGTTTATCTCGGTCAAAAAACGTAGCCACAGTTCGTGCAATTTCTTTTCGGCGCGATTTTTTGGCTTGAATTTTGGAAGTTCGATAAATACAAATTCCAGTCCTTCTATCTGTTTATCAATGTGTTCAATGTTTACAATTTTGTAATGATGGTAATATACGTCTGCCATTTCGGGCGACCG
>JAIROW010000113.1 GCA_031257315.1 Prevotellaceae bacterium | reverse complement strand
TTCGCCGAAAACACGTTTGAATGTCAGGTCATATCTTGGGTCTAAATACCGTTGCATAATCAATAAAAAAATTAAATATAACGAATAAACCGCAAAGATAGTAACTATTTTGGAAATCTAAAAATCGGGTGCGTTGCAAATTTACAGAATTACAAAATTTTCAAAATTTACATTTGCTTAATATGTGCCTGCACATGTAAATTCATTATGTAATTATGTAATTTTCTGTTTATTAAAACTTACATTTGCTTAATACGTACATGTAAATTCTGAAAATCCTGTAATTATGTAGATTTAAGAACCTCCGGTTGATATTTTTTCTACAACCGTATTACCAGAACGTCTTTTTCTGGTACTGTGATTTTTGTTTTGATGTCAATTTTCCGATTGTTCCATAAATCAAGCGCTTCAGTTTTATGGACGGCATTTCCGCCGATGCGATCCAGTGGAATGGAGATTTCTACAGACACATCAGTATAATTAAAATATACATAATATGCGCTACTGTCGTCTGTACGAACAAATTGATTTTCCGATTTTTCGCCGTCGCCTTCCAAAGGACGAAACGATTTACCGACGGCAATTGCATTGATTAACGGATTGGTCAGATATTTTTTGGCGCGTTCCTTTGCCTCATGGTCGCCGCCTTCGCTGAAATCATCGCCCACAATATACAGTCCGGTAATAACTGAGGATGTAACCCGCGCTCTGTTTTCTCCTTCGGTGGCGTCCCGCAATACTGTGTGATCTGCATCGTTGTAGCTATAGACCTTGTTCAGCCACCAGCCGTAGGATAGCGCATTCATCGTATATTCCGTATCTTTAATTTTGTTCCATGCATCGCAGGCAATTCTGCGCGATTGAGCATAATGTGCGGGAAAAAGCGGAGCTATTGAAAAATTTATATACATGTCGTCGAAATACCGGTTTAATAACTGCAAGCCGTAATTATAAGCCTGAATACCGGTTTTAATATCAGGACAATGCCATCGGTCGCCTTCCATTGCACCATGCGTCATAAAATCCATTTTCACATATTCAAATCCGCAACGCCTGAAAAGGTCTGCCGTTTTTTTCATCCGCATTTCGACAGCCGGATGAGTCGGGTCAATAGCATAAGCGCCGTCCAGTAGCTGCGGTTTACCGTTTGTATAAACGTAAATGTCTTTATATTTGTACTGTTCTGCATCGTGAACTGTGGCTTCGGGATTTTTTCCCCAGTCGGTGAAAGGCGTCCAGTAGATGCCGGCAATCTGTCCGTTTTCTCTGCATTTTTGCACAAATGATTTCAATTCTTCTTCCGAAAAACTGTTCCAGCCGGAATCTAATCCGATATACACTTTTTTATCGGGATTGAGAAAGCCATTTGCCTGTAAATGATTTTTAAAATAATCCGAAACTTCCATTGCTTTCTGATAGGTAAGTTTGAATTGCAGCACCCCCCAACTGTTCCAGCCAAAAGGAACAGCTTTATTCCATGCTCTTGGAGGCGCAACTGCTGCATTGACTTCTCCGTAAACCTCCATTCCGTTGCGCCAGTCGTTGAAAACGCCAAACATGATTTTCGGCGATTTAACCGTTTTGCCCGATAATGCGCCGTGCGGTTTTGAATCGCGCGTTAACGAATCGGCAACGCCGCCGTAGCAAACGATAGACGACAATCCGTTACCTCCGTTGCCGGTCATTGTTACGGCGCTTTTCCACCGGTCATGTTCTACCGAGCCAAGAACAAGTCCTTTTCGACTGATATTGTCAAAAACGGCTGTTACTTCATAAGCTGTCAGCCGGTCGAATATCAGCTGATGCGATTTGTAACGTATCCAGCAATCATTGTCAAACGGGATAAATAATGCGCGGGAATTTCCAGTATTCCATACAAATTCTAAACTGTCGATACATACTGGCGCCATATAATTAACTGAAATTTCTCCATCTCTGGCTTCCAGCGTAAATTCTGTCAGGATATAATCTTTTTCGGGATAGACAAAAAACGACTGTCTCAATGTTGGCAAATCGTCGTCCTGACAGGTAACGGTGAAAACCTTACCGCTGCCGTGCAAATCGCTGACTTGACTGACTGCATACTTTCTGCTGGAGTAGTCGCCGGACGAAATTAACCGGTCGCCAAGCCGGTATGAGGCGTATAAATTGCCGCATACCGGTTGCGATCCTTTTCTTATATGAATTGAATTTGTTTCGGATTGGCAGACAATTTTCCAGTCGCCGAATACTAAAACATTTTCATTACAGGCTGTCAGCAGTAAAATTATTCCTGTCGAATACAACCATTGAACCAAATTTTTCATTTTTTTAATACAGTTTAAACGTTTTTTGTAATAGAGTTTTTATAAATTTATTGTCGCAACAATTCAGCTGAAAACCAATATTTTAATAACCGCAGTTGTCTTTGACATTCGTAACAGCATAACTCGCAATCAGTGGCTGAAAGCCAGAATTTAATGTTCTGAAAAATGTAAAATTTTTACTTTCAGGCAGCATCATTCCATCTGTTTTTTCGCAGATCGTTGACCTGTGGTTATGAAAATTACTATTTTTGTGAAACATAAGATATTATATTTATTTTCACCCAGCTGCGAAATAGCAAATTTGCTAATTAATTTAAAATTTAAACCCTACAGTGGCAACTATTCGACCTAATTCCGACTTTTCTTTCGCATAATATGACGAAGTGCCGTCGCTGTCCCTTATTCTGTACTCGTTGACAAAATATGGAGCATAATAATAATTTCCGCTATTGATGACGCAGGCAAAATCTACAAAGAAGCCTTTTCCGCGAAAACCTATACCACCCGAATATGCCTGACGGCTAAAATCCAGTTTTTTCGAATCTTTGTACGGATTTTGAAAGTAATTATAGCCTCCACGCAGCACAAATCCGTAGGGCAGATTGAGTTCTGCTCCTATTCTCAGGTTTGACGATGCGCTGAAACTCTGAGAAATCAGGTCATTATATACATGTTCTTCTCCGTTTTCGCCGCCGTACAGCATGTTCATTGCATTGTATCCAACAAGTTCATAGTCAACGCTTACAAGTCCGAATTTACCGACAATGTATGCTGCGCCAAACTCTAATTTATATGGCGTAGCGAAATTATATTCATATACGTCGGTAGGCGATTGTTCGTCGAAAAAATCATTTTTGTTTTCATTTACATTCCAGTATGAAGAGCTGGAATATACGTTATATTCTCTTTTTATACTGAAAAAAGTGGGAGTATGCGCAGCAAATCCCAAACGCAACGACTGTATCGGGCGGTAAATAATTCCAGCTTTTAAATTATATCCCATACCTGAGTTTCTTGTATATTCGCTTCTTGTATGCGAAGTGAAATTTCCCGTATTGGCAATAACATAATTTTCTTCGTATTTCAAATAGTTCTCTATATCCAAATCCTGTATTCCTACGGTCAATCCGAATTGCAGTTTATTTGAAATATTTCCGCCAAGCGATATGGCAAATTCGCCTGTTGAACCGGACTGTAAAGCCCTGCCCGCAATATCAACCTTGTCTCCTTCATTAAGACCAATCGCTTTGTATTTTGCCTCGCCTTGAGGTATTTCAATCATTGGTCCTTTAGGATTTGCGGCAATTGCAGTAGCCCAGTTGTTTGGGTTTATATACTTGAAATCTTTCGGCTCGCCATTTTCAGTTTGCCAGTCATTTGTATTGTTTCCGGCGTTTATTGCATAAAAGTCCAGAACGCTTCTTTCGCTGTTAAATCCCTGTACATCAGCTGTTTTATAAAAAAATGCCGTTCTGTTATAGCCGAGTCCAATGTTAAAAGAAGTCAGTGTTGTTGCATCGTCGTTATACCATGCGCCTACGTATCCTATGCTTGGAATTGCAAAACGCACGCGATTGTTTTTCATTGACTTTCTCAGAAAATCGGTAGAAACTCTGTTCACCAGCAATTCGGGGGTAACGGTAAATTCCGATGAACGGTAAACGCCTATACCTGCGGGGTTTGAGCTTAAAGAACTGAAATCGCCTCCCAGTGCGTTGAAAGCGCCTCCCATAGCCGAAAAACGCGCGGTACCGTGTACGTCGTTTGTTCCTATTTGTAAAAATTCATCGGAGAACTGCGCCTGCACCGGTATTACAGTGGAAACCAACAATATCAGCACAAACAATTTTGTAAAATTTGTTTTCATTTTGTACTCTGTTTTTTAATCATTAAAAATATTTATAAATAACTGAGAACCTTCCGTTAAATCAATATCAAAATTCTGTTTAATTTATCAATTCTGTACCGGAAAGGTTCTGCAATTTTTGTTTTCAATAAAATAATATAATATCATATAATATTTCCAAATCAAAATTATTATTTTGAACTGATTATCTGCCTCTGCCGCCGCCAGATGACCGTGTAGAACTGCCGCCACCCGATGAACCCGACGACCTGCTGCTGCCTGCCGACGAACTGCTCGGTGTATAACTTGATCTGCTGCTTGACGGAGCGCTGTACGATGGCGTACTTGACGACCTTGTGCTTGATGGCACACTTGAAGAACGGCTGCTGACGCTGTTACTGCTGTTTGACACGCTGCTTCTGCTTGATGTATTGCTTGTACCTGTTCTGCTTGACACACTTGACGAAGAAGACCTTTCAGAGACAGAAGTCGTTGATTGTCTTGATGTTCCTTCATTATAAGACTGACGGCTTGTGTTCGGTCTGGTGTACACCTGCGCCGGTTCTGTCGTCGATTGCCGTGTTGAGACTGTCGATGAACGGTTCGACGAAGTACTGCTTCTCGTTGAATTTGTAGAACTGTTTGTCGATGACCTGTCGGAATTTTGAATACTGCTGCGTGTTGAATAGGCGTCGTTTGCGTTTACGCTTCTGTTGGTTGTAGCTCCGTTTCTGTCATAGCTTGCACGCGACGAAACAGAACTCGAACCGGACGAACGCGATGAAACGTTATCAACGCGGCTAATGTTTGAACGCGAACTTGCCGACGCTACGCCTGAACGGGTCGAAACGCTTGAGATGCTGCGCGACGAACCTCCCCGCGCCATATTTTGTCTGCCATAGTTGTAATAGCTGTAATTGTCTCCGTAACCGTAGTGCGGATAATGATGGTGATGATGGTGATAGTACCCGCCATAATAATAGTGGTCATAATAATATGGGTAGCCCCAGCCGTATCCATAGTATGGATAACTCCAACCCCATGAATCCCAATAATATGGTGAATTCCAGCCGTATCCGTATCCCCAGCCAAAAGAAAATCCCGGACGATACCAGCTGTTCCAGCCCCAGTATCCGCCGTAGGGATAGCCCCACGAAGCGTAACCGTAATATGGATAACCCCAATTATAACCCATGTCAACTTCAATTGTATAGCGCGGGTCGTCGAACATTCTAAGTTGACGTTCGTATGAATCGGCGTCGGCAAGTTCAGCGCTGTTGCTGTAAATTACGGTATCGACATCGCCTTCAATTCTGAGAGTTGAAGGACTTGACATATAGACTTTATCGGCGTTGATATATACCTTTTTTTCAGCCACCGCCTGTTTGGTTTGATTTTTCAGATGCTCGGTGCGTTCATCTATTGCGCCTTTTTTGACTGCGCCATTATCGCCCGAAGTGTAATAAATATCGTCGGAGTTTGAAGCCATATACGAAGATGTGCCGCAACCCGACAACAACAAACCTGTTAACATAACGAATAACAGTTTTGTTTTCATCATAATTATATTTTTAAACGTTTTCATAATACATTTTATATTTATAAATTTATAACATTTTAAATACATGCAAATATCGTACCAAATCTGTGAAAAAAATATTTTTTTATCAATTATTATTATTTATGTCTGACTGTCATTCTTTTGCAAGTATCGAAAAAATCCATTCGACACAGAGCGCAAACCAGTCTGCTTTTATTGTTCCGTTGTTTAAACCATAGCCGTGACCTCCTCTCGGAAAGATGTGCATTTCAAACGGAACGCTATGATACGCAATAGCTTCTGCAAACATGATGCTGTTCTGTCCGGAAACGACTTTGTCGTCGGCAGAATGTACAAGAAACGACGGCGGTGTTTTGCCGGTTATCTGTTTTTCGTTTGAAAACTCTTTGAGAAGTTCTTCCGATGGATTTTCGCCCAGCAAATTTTTCATCGAACCGCTGTGAGTCAGACTTTTATCGGAAGTTATTACCGGATATACCAGTATCATGAAATCGGGACGCAGATTTCCCGATTTGGACGCAATATAATTTCTGTCGAAATGAGTGCCGCCGGTTGAAGCTAAATGTCCGCCGGCTGAAAATCCGATAACTCCGATTTTGTCCGTATCTATTTTCCATTCGTCGGCGCGACTTCTTACAACGTCAACTGCTTTATACAAGTCCTGAATTGGCGAGAGATGCGGTTTTGTAGAAACTTTTTCGTTTGGAAGTCTGTATCTTAACACAAAGGCAGATATTCCATATTCGTTAAAGCGTTTTGCAATGTCCCAACCTTCGTGTCCGGTTGCCAACATTCCATAACCTCCTCCCGGACAGATTATTACGGCTACTCCTGTCGGTTTTTCGGGAAAGTATGCGGTTAAATCGGGAATACTGATTTCTTTTTCGCGCAGTATTCCGTCGTCTGGATTTTGCTTTTCTCCGTTCGGCAGAGAAACTGCATCGGGAATTTTTCCATCTTCGTACAAATCAAAACGTTGCTGTCCGTGCAGCAAACATATTGAAAATAAAGTTCCCAACGTGAGAGTGAATAATTTTTTTACTGTCATACCGTTAATGATAAATTAGATATTTATGTATAAAATAATTTAAAAATAATTTGCCAGCAGTTTAATCATTTCCGAATTTAGAGTCTGATTTCCTGTTGCAAGAATGGTTTTACCGGACAGGTAAGTATCTCCGCCGGCAAAATCTGTAACCGTAGCGCCGGCTCTTTCGGCAATAAAAGCGCCGGCAGCCACGTCCCATGGATTCAAGTCTGTCTGAAAAAATATTTCAGCGCGTCCGCAGGCAACATAAACGAGGTCTGCCGCCGCCGAACCGAGTCGCCTTACTCCGTGAGAGTTAAACGTGAGATGACGTATAACGTCAAGATAATTGTCTATCTTTTGCGCGATTTTATAAGGAAATCCACTGATAACGAGAGAATTAGAAACAGCGACAGTTTCGGAAGTCCTTATTTCAATACCGTTTAAAAAAGCCTTACTGTCTTTCCATGCGTAAAAACATTCATTTGTTCCGGCAATATAGACAACTCCAAGTATAAGTTTTTTATTTTCAGTCAATCCTATACTTACTGCGTAAGGGTCAAGTCCGTGTATATAATTTGTTGTACCGTCCAAAGGATCTATTATCCATGTATATTCTTTGTCATTCGACTGATTTACAGTTCCTTCTTCGGTAATAAAACCGGCGTTTTCGATAAGTGGCAACAATCCCTGCACTATAATTTTTTCAGCATTTTTATCAACATAAGATACAAAGTCATTGGTGTTTTTTTGTTCGACTTTGGATATTGAAAAATTTTTTGTTTCGTCCGCAATAAATTTGCCGGCAACGGCTGCGGTTTTACATACTTCTTCGCAAATTTCCTT
>JAIROW010000197.1 GCA_031257315.1 Prevotellaceae bacterium | reverse complement strand
CTTACGCCGTCTATAACAAGATACGCTTTTGGTTTTCTCTGTCGCGTCTTTTTTTCTTTTTCTTCCATAATCGCTGTATTTTTAAAAATTTTCAGACTGCAAAGATAGCGTATGTCGGGGAAATTTCAAAACGCTGTTTTGCCATTCAAAAATTTCATGTATCTTTGCGCCCGTATTAATTGAAAAATATGTATTTATCGAAAAGTAATGTAAAGTATTGAATTAAAATATTTGAGCTAACGCTCTTATTCTCTTCATTCAAAGTCTACCAACTTTAAAGTACGTGAGAATAAGTAAGCGAAGGTTCACGTCTTCGGGCGTGAACTGTTTCGTCGCTTATTAACGTACAAAGGTTTTGGTAGAGCCTGAATGAAAAAATAAGCAATCCTCAAAAGAAACAGTTTACGCTTTTTTCGTGCGGTTGCGTGAGCGGGCAAAAAAAATATATATATATTGATAAGTCTAACATTTTTAAGATTTTATAGTATGTACAAGTTAAATCAAATGCAATCGCACGACGCTCATAACAGCGGTGCAATGGAGACAGAGACCATTCAAAAAAACGGGGCGCGTCCGAAAAGCCAGACGAGTAGGGGAAACTTTGGAGTAAAATCCATTAATTATTTTATGCAATTATGAAACTGGCAGATAAATACACTCCCGAACAGTTGCCAAATAACTCTTTTTATGACTATTTCAGCGCTGATTTAAGAGCAATAATACATGCCGTTACTCCTGATTTGAGTACAAATCAGATGCAAATTAACGAAAAAGGAGTGGTTGATTATAATACGGACAGAGATTTCTATGAAACCACATATATTCCGCTTTTTTCAAAAACAAAACTGAATTTAGAACAGCTTCCTAATCCGTCGAACTGTATTTTGCCTGATGATTTGAAAAGTAAGTTGGATTTAATAGAACGCAATATCCTTTCTTTTGTATATAATGGAAAAGAAGCTCACCGTTATATAATTACTGGGAAAAAAGGATGGGGTAAAACGACACTTTTAAGATTTTTAACTGCTTATGTTATTCCAAAACTTAACAGTATTTGTGGAAATAGGATTTGCAATCCTTTGTATATTTCTTTTAATACTAAACAGGCAGATCATTTGACAGAAGAAGATTTTGACAAAATTTTATTAAATGAGCTTTGTAAGTTTTGTGCAACGAAAAGAAATGAAGATATAGAAAGTCCATTTTACCAGTATTTGCTCAAAAAAACTGAATTATCAAAAGAAAAGGAAGAATACGATTTTATTAAAAAAGAACTTGATTTGGATATTATAACTTCAAAAGAAGCACAAAAGAAGTTTTTCCAATTAAAAAAAGATATTTTGACACAAAAAGACAGACTGGTTTCCTATACCAGTTTGGAGTATTTTAACAGTACAGATACAGACACGAAAATACCTTTGTTGATAATTGACGATTTAGACCCGCATCCTACAGCGATACAAGTTCATGCCTATGAAACGATATATGATTTGGCACACAATCATAAAATCAAAGTTATATTAGCAATGCGTCCCCGTTCTTATGAATGTGTTGTACAAAACACGGAAGATACAATACCCGCGAGCTTTGTAATGTCGCTTGATAAACCCGATTTTAGACGTTACCTGTTATCAAAAGAAAGAAAAGTGCAAACGAAATACCGTAAGGGAGTTACTATTTCTAATAATATGACGTTTTCAGTACAATCCATGGAAAACTTTTTTTCATATTATATAAATGTTCTTCTTCAAGGCGAATCTTGGAAATTTTTAGCCGATTTAGCCGATGGTGATTTAAGAATATTCAACAGATTGCTTGAAACTTTCTTATCGTCAGGATACATCAAAGAAGCTGAAATCGTGAATAAAATAACTGAACTTTCACAATCGCAATCGCAAACAGCAAGAGAATCAAACTTACATCCAATGTGGGTTGTTTATACTTCCATTATAACAAATAATTTTCCAACTGTATTTGGAGCAAAACACAAGGATCCGTTTAATCATTTAATGAATGTATTATGTAATGGAAAAGGAGAAATAAATACACATTTGATAAGGTTGCATTTACTGTCTTATTTTATTCGTTTAAAGCGTACTCCGTTTACAATTATAAAACTCCATACAGAATACTCAAAAATGACAAATCAAAATAATGGATGGAGTACGGAAGAACTACTTATAAGTATAAGAAGAGCAGTTGGACGATTTGCAAAAGCGAGAGTAATAGGCAATAACCAGCGTTTGATACTGGATGGCGCAGAAGTTCGCAATACTAATAAATACGATAATGAATCTTTTTATTCAGAAGAGTTGACTAGATTTTATTTTTATGATTTACTGGAAATTTACGAATATTTTCTCTACATGAAAGATGATATAGAGTTTGAAGATAATATATTTGAAATCAGGGATTGCATAGAAGTTCTGCACCGTTATGATAGATTCGAAGAAGTTATCAAGTATTTAAACTTTTTAACCGATAAAGAGCGGATTTTTTTAACGGGATTAGAACCACAGCAAAGAACTATTTACAGAAATAATTACGCGCCAGTATCCGGTGAAATTATGTATTCCGAACTTTTTGTAAAAACGATGATTGATTATGCAACTTCACGAAGGGATATACTGGAAAGAAGTAAGACTCAAAGAAATCTATCTGATGATGAAAGAGAATCTTACAACAATGATTTGGAACGCATAAATAGAATTCACAATTCATTGTCTGATCTGCAATCTCAAATAAGAATCATACATAGACAGTTTAATTTATGAATAAAAAAAATCTGCTTATATACATTATAATATCTTTGATAGTACTATTTTTAATACCTTTAACTTGGTTCTGTTCAAAAGGTATAACTATTAATTGGATTGTTTTTACCGAAGAATATTACAAAATTCTATTATCTTATTTTGTATCTCCTGTTTTATTTGGATTTTTGGCTTATCTGCTAATTGAAGAATGGAAAAGTAAAAAGCAGAATAGTGAAATTAAAAAACTTATTATCGAACAAAAAAAAATTGCAGGTGAAATATTTGCGGATAATTTATCGAATGATTTAAAATTGAAAGAAAAAATAAAAATGTTCGTTGAAAACAACATAAAATTAATCAATTTGAAATCACCGTATCTTTTGGGTACAGTTAAAAGTGATATTATAATAGAACAAATGAATTTCTATCTTTCACAACAAGCAAATGATATGTTGAGAAAAAAAGCTAAAGATGATATAATTGTATTCTGTCAAAATTTTAAAGAATAATTGAAACGCATATTTACGGTGTAACAACGGCTCACGGTTAGACAAGGAATTTTCGGCAAATGTCTTTAATTACTTATTTAATTTCAATTGTCTGAACCGAGATTTTCAGGATTAAAAGATTAACCTGTATAATCATATAAATAATGCGAATCAATGGTTGAAAACGTTATTTTAGCCCGAATGGGCTAAATTTTCATAACCGCATACAAGCGAAGCGCGGTTTGCGGTAGCACAACCGTTCTCATCTTTGTCTGAAAGGCAAAACTTCAATTCTTTTGCGATAGAGTTCTGCCTTTCAGGCAGTCAGTTGTTGTCGTTTTTAGCCGCAGGCAACGCTATCGCTCGCCTGCGGTTATGAAAATCAAGCCCATTCGGGCTAAAAGTCAGGTTGTTCAGAACAGGGGATTGCAAAGCCTAACCTTCATAACCGCTGGCGAGCGCAGCGTTGCCTGCGGACAACGAAACGTACAAGTACCCCCTGCCCGATTGGGCAGAACAAAAACGACTGAGGCGTTTTTGTTTTGCCCATTCGGGAAAGTTCCGCGCTTTCGCAATGCCGCAGGCAACGCTATCGCTCGCCTGCGGTTATGAAAATTTTGTCCTGAAAGGACATTTTTAACTCCTGATTCGCATAAATCATAAAAATCACAGTTCAGACAGTCGGCTAATTAAAAATCAGCGGATTTTGCTTGCGTTTTCTTCTAAAAATTTTCTGCTGACTACAACTGTTATTGATTCGGGAACAACTTCAAAGACAAAAGGTGAAAATCCGAGAGCTTCTCCGTCAATTTCAATCGGCGATTCGGGAAAAGATTCTACTTCGATGCGTTTTCCCTGAGTTGCCGTTACTCTGGGGTGCGTGTATATTTTTCCGTTATACAGTTTTCTAAAACTTTTCATTACCCACAGTTTGTGAATTTTGCGGATAATGGTAATATCAATCAACCCGTCGTTGAATACTGCTGCCGGCATCGGGTTCATTCCTCCGCCGTTGTATGGTCCGATACCGACAGAGGCATTAAACATATAGTCGTCAAAATATACTTCGTCGTCAATTTTTATTCTGAACCGTTTGCTTTTATATTTCAAAAGAGCTTTCA
This sequence comes from Prevotellaceae bacterium, assembly GCA_031257315.1. GTDB lineage: Bacteria > Bacteroidota > Bacteroidia > Bacteroidales > UBA932 > JAIRLF01. The sequence goes on along the minus strand of JAIROW010000197.1, from coordinate 8,105 downwards.
GGACGCCCATAATGTAGAGACTTTTGCCTTTTCGTCCCTCGTCTTTCATTCGGTTGAAATATCTGTTTGCAACGGCGTCGAAACCGATACCTGCAACGTTTGCCATGTAGCGTTTGTGGGTAATAAGGGTTTCGGTATAGGTTATCAAGCCGACGTCCTGCCGTACAGTACAGGCTTCGACAATAGCCCTGACCGATTCGCTGTAATGCTGCGGTATTCCGTACATTCTTACCCAGTCGTTACCAGTGCCGACGGGAATAACTGCAAGATAAATTTCCGTAGTCGGGACTTTTTTTTGAATAAAAATTCCGTTCACAATTTCGTTCACTGTACCGTCGCCTCCAACAGCTACAATTTTTCTGTAACCGTCATTTATTCCTTTTACTGTCAGTTCTACCGCGTGGTATTTTTTTTCGGTAAAGACGCAGGTAAATTCCACTCCGCTTTTGTTCAGCTGATTTGAAATGACAGGCCAGTCGCGCAAACCGTAACCCGAACCTGCCTTCGGGTTAACGATTACTATCCATGAATTTTTTTCCATTATTGTTCAATATATTTTTCTCCTGTTAAGCGCTTTTCCGTAAAGAGAGGCATTCTGGTTGTGCTGTTGCAGCGTTTTTGCAAAGACATGGTAACCCGAAAAATCGTCTTTTGCACAAAAATACAGATAATTGTGGCGTTCGCAGTCAAGTACCGCGTCAATGGCGACGGGCGAAGGAATACATATCGGACCCGGCGGCAAGCCCCTGTGTCTGTATGTATTATAGGGCGAATCAAATTCGGTATGCACGGTCAGTATTCGTCGCAGCGAAAAGTCGCCGATTGCAAATTTCACTGTCGGGTCTGCCTGCAATGGCATTCCTATACGCAGCCGGTTTATATATACGCCTGCAATACAGGGTAATTCGTCATATTTATTTGATTCTTCGGACGAAATCGAGGCAACAATCATTGCTTCTATTTTGGTCAGATTCAGCGAATTGAGTTTCGCCAGTCTTTCGGGCGACCAGAATCTGTCAAATTCTTTTTTCATGTCGCGGAACAGCTGTCTTATGTTTCTGTTCCAGTACACATTGTAAGTATTTGGAATAAAAAGGAGGATACTGTTGTCGGGCGTAAACCCGAGTTCGTTCAGAAAAACGGAATCGTTCAGCAAATCCGTCACCTCAACAGAATCGGCTTCGATTTGACGCGATATGATTTTTGCCAGCCTTTCTTTTGTCCGTACAGTTCCCGATATTACAAGGTTTACGGGAGTTTGCTGTCCGGAAATCAACATTCTGACAAGATTCCGGTAAGTCATGTTTTTTTTAACGATGTAGTGTCCGCCCATGACTGTCCGAAATCCGTGAATTGCCGCATGTGTCCGAAATCTGTCGGAATTTTTTATAATTCCGGCAGATATTAGCGTATCGGCAAGTTCTTCGATACCTGCGTTTGAGGGGATAAAAATACTTGCCTGCCTTTTATTCAGTTCAATCCTGTCCTGTAAAAAAAGTCTGTAACCGATATATGCGGAATAAGTTACCATGTATATCAGCGTTATACAGGTAACTATGTGGTTATTTTTTCTTCTCTTCACTCTGTTCTTTTTACAGACTTTGCGCTCCGGCTTTCAGTTTAACTTTTATATGTTCTGGAACAGCGTCCTTATGCACTACGATGTTCATTGTCTTGTACTGAACATAAGCGCGTGAAGCATAGAGGTATCCTTTGTATTTTCCGCCGTTTCCCCACGAGTTTTTCACCTTGAAAAACTGTTTGCCGGTTTGATCTTTTGCCGTGCCAACAATCAACATTCCGTGGTCGTCGGTAGTTTCATAATTGTCAAATGCTGTCTGACGCATTTCCTGAGTAATCTGCTTTTCGTTTGGCAATTCTTCGACAACTGTTTCCTGTTTCTTTTTTGTCCATTTTGCCTGGTCGCTGCCTATTTCTTCGGTTTTCTTTTCTTCGGGAACAGTTGCAATGTCTCTCGAAAAACTGCGTTCGCTTACGTCTGCGCCCCATGCAACGGTATAGCCTGTGTTCATTGCGTTGTCGATAATTTCAAGAAGTTCGTTCATCGGGACGTTATAGGACAGTTCGTATATCCAGTTGTCGGGAATTTCGAGTATGAACGAGGAATAAAACGGGTGATGGGTGTATGAGGTAAAGGACAGATAATCGCTGAAATTCAGCCCGCAGTGTTTCATAAACGATACGGGAGTATATTCAGTTCCGCTGTAATTGAATTTTTCGGGGATTTTTCCGAGATAAGCGTCCAGAACTCCGTCCAGCGCGTTGCCCCATGCGGTAGAAAGTTTGCGGACGCCGATGAGCGCGTCTCCAAAACCTTTTATAATCTTGTCCAGCTCGCCGTGATTATGCGAATCGAAACCGTAGTTCAGTCCCTGATAAATCTGTTCGGGAACAAGTCCGTATTTTTCGCCGGCATGTATTACGTCTGCAAACGAGCCTCCGGCAGCCAGATTTATTTCTCCGTGCATACGCACATATTTTTCCAGTTTTTCCCTGTAAATATTGCGCACAACCCACATAGCCGACAGGTTTACCGTGTCGCCTTTTGTTCTGATAATTTCAGATTCGAGCAGAGCGCTTCCCGAAAAGCTCCAGCATGTTCCCGAACTTGCCTGATTTTTTACAGATGTGTGCGGCAAAATTTTTACGTCGGTAAACTCGTATTCCTTCTGTTTTTTTTCGACTTTTTCATCTTTTTTTTGCGCCGTCAGCAAACTGGCTGACAGCAGAATAATTACTGACAATACTGATAAATGTTTCATGTTTTTAACCAATTTTTTACTGTATTAATATCCACAATTAATATCCACAATTTTTTGGCAAAGATAATTAATTTTTGATGTTCCAAACGTTTTTTTGTATCATCAATAATCCTGTTTTATATAATTGCCTGATAATTACATTGATGTTTGCGAGTAACCGCATTTCCTGCCGAATAAGATATGTTTATTATTATATGGGTACATAAACTCTATTATCAAACATTCCGTCAAAATTTTTGAATGATATTGTACAGCGAATCTCTTTCGACGGGAACAAAGCCAGCGGCAGATATAAATTGCACCATATCGTAAACGCTCATTGCCGGCGAAGTTTCTTCGCTGCCCGACATGGAATATATTTTTGTCGAATCGTCAATTGTTCCGTCCATATCGTCGGCGCCGAAATTCAGAGCCGTCTGCGCAACGCCTTTGCCAAGCATCACCCAGTAGGATTTTATGTGTGGTATGTTGTCGAGAAAAAGACGGCTTACGGCAAAATTTTTCATCACTTCCAGCGCGTTTATTTCTCCGATATGGCTCATCGAATTGTTTGCATTTTTATATTTTAACGGAATAAACGCATTGAAACCTCCTGTTTTGTCTTGAAGACTGCGCAGCTGTTCGAGATGCGCGATTCTGTGCGCGTAGGTTTCAATATGACCGTAAAGCATTGTTGCATTGGACGGTAAACCGGTATTGTGAGCAAGTTCGTGAATTTTAAGCCAGAGTTGAGCAGAAGATTTTTTACCGCAGATTTGTTTGCGGATTTCGCTGTCAAATATTTCAGCGCCGCCGCCCGGAATCGAATCCAGTCCGTATGTTTTCAGTTTTTCGAGTCCGTTTTCGATGCTCAAACCGGCTTTTCGTATCATATAATCCAGTTCGACTGCCGTAAATCCTTTGACATGAACTTTCGGCAGAACGGTTTTTATGCCGCGTATCAGTTCGCCGTAAAAATATAAATCTCTTGACGGATGCACTCCGCCGACCACGTGTACTTCGGTAACATTTTTGCCGGCATGTTTTTTGCACAGTTCCAGCATTTCGGCAATATCGCTCTCCCACGCGCCCGCCTGTTCTTTCGCCCGTCGGTACGAACAGAAGCTGCATGCATATATGCAGATATTGGACGGTTCGATATGGAAATTTCTGTTGAAGAAAACGCTGTCGCCCGAAATCTGTTTTTTACGGAACAGCGCCAGCGAAGCCAGTAGCGGCATATTGTCTGACCGGTAAAGGCTGAGACCTTCGTCAGCCGTCAAACGTTTTCCTTCATATATTTTTTTGGCAATATGTTTTAAATTTCCCGCCCTGTCAATTATTGTTTCTATCATAATTTTCTATAATATTCCGGCTGCAAAAGTAATACAAAGTTTTTTATACCGGCATTGCCTCCCCAAAAGTGCGACATGCCGGTAATATTTCAATTGATAATTGATAATTGACAATTATGCGAATCAAGGGTTGAAGACGTTATTTTAGCCAGAATGGGCTAAATTTTCATAACCGCAAACAAGCGAAGCGCGGTTTGCGGTAGCACAATCGTTCTCATCATTGCCTGTAAGGCAAAACTTTAATGATTTTGCGATAGAGTTCTGCCTTTCAGACAGTCTGTTGTTGTCGTTTTTAACCGCAGGCAACGCTATCGCTCGCCTGCGGTTATGAAAATTTAGCCCATTCTGGCTAAAAGTCCGCATTATCTATAATCCGAAAAAATATATATCTTTGCGCAATTAAAATTAGAATTACAAACCGCCCGAAAGGGTAAAAACGTAAAAATAATATGAATACAACAGAAATAATAAACGCGCTCGGCAGCGAATTTTCCACCGAAGAATTGGCAAAAATCGCAGAAATAGCGGCACGGGTCGCGGAAAAGGCAAAAAATTGCAGCCAATCAAAAACCATTGTGGAAGGCAAAAAAAATACGGCGGAAAAGCAATACAAAACCTTTGCAATAGGCGACGGTATGAAGTCTATTCGTGTTTCAGATAATTATTTTGCCCAAATGGACGAAAACGCAACCTTGCTTTTATACACGGAAGCCGACAATGTTTGGATTAGAATTTCCGTAATAACCGCCGAACATAAAGACAAAAAAACAATGTTTGACAATATTGTGGAAAAAGGACGGAAAGAAAATAAAAAGGTTGAAATTATCGGCGACAAAAGTTATATTTTCTCTTCAAAACAATACGAAGAAGAAGGCGACCAATGCATTACATATTTTTATGAAACAGGTTATAAACAGCACTGTATTTTGATTAGCGTTACCACTCTATTGGAAAATTCCGAAACAGAAGAATTTAAGTCGGCTTTGGCTGAATTTCCCAAATATATCGCCTCAATAGAAGAAATATCGCCTGCCGAAAAAAATTATTATTTTAGTTTAACTAATGATGATTGTGATTATATAAATAAAAGAAGCGCGGAAATTTTAGGTATTACAGAAAAAGAATTAGATAATTTTCACGAAAACGGCGAAACGCTTAAAACCATTCAGAAAATTTTGGACGAAGAAAAATTCAGCGCCGAAAACACCGCCGAACTTCAATCGTTGGGTTATGCCTTTGGCGATTATATTCAATATAAATACCCTGATTTGCAATGGGCTATTTTGCACGATAAACACGGCAGAGATTTTTGCTTGATTCATAAACAGGCGCCATTAACTATTTTTCCTGCCACAATGATTTTAAAAAGAGTGGAAGACGGCGAAAAATTTGATATAGAAAAACTTTTGAATGGAATTTTAAACATCATAGATAAAGAAAAAGATGCTTTTGCTATTGCCGCTGCCCCGCGCCCCGAAACGCCCGAAAATACCATTCTCGCCGAATTTCAGGAACAATTAAGCGGTTTCAGCGAAGAAAAACGGGAAAAAATCAATGCGTTTTTGCAGCAGATAATTGAAAATGCGGCTGCTGAAAAGTGAAAATAAAAAATATGGCAGACATTAATAATAAAGATTTTGTTATCTACAAAACGCGGGACAGCGAGGTTTCGATAAATGTTCTTGTAGAAAATGAAAGTGTTTGGCTTACGCAAAGTCAAATGGGAATGCTTTTCGGCAAAGGTAGAAATACCATTAACGAACATATTAAAAATGTGTTTGCCGAAGGCGAGTTAGATGAAAAAGTGTCGTGTCGGAAATTCCGACACGACACTCCACACGGTGCTATGAGTGGAAAAACGAAAACTTCCTATACAAATCTTTACAATCTTGATGTTATTATTTCTGTCGGTTACCGCGTGAAGTCGCAACAAGGTACGCAATTTCGCATTTGGGCAAATTCCGTTTTGAAAGAATATATTTTGAAGGGTTATGCCATTCACCAGCGTTTTGAGCAGATTGACAACAAACTTTCTCAACACGAACAGAAACTTTTGGAACACCAAAAACAAATTGATTTCATTGTACGCACTGAAATTCTGCTCAAAGAAGGCGTGTTTTACAACGGACAGATTTTTGATGCCTACAAATTTGTTTCCGATTTGATAGAAACGGCAAAAAAGGAAATCGTTGTGATTGACAATTACGCAGACGCAAGCGTTCTGACTTTGCTTTCCAAACGCAAAAACGGCGTAAAGGCAACACTCTTTACCCGCAAAATTTCCGAAACCCTGCAACTTGATTTACAGCGGCATAATGCCCAATATCCTGAAATTTTTATTGCAGAAAAAACAAATATTCACGACAGGTTTTTGCTGATTGATAATGATTTATATCACATTGGGGCTTCGCTGAAAGATTTGGGCAAAAAACTCTTTGCTTTCAACAAAATGGAAATGACGGCAAGCGAATTATTAATAAATATTGAAAAATAAAATTATCAACCGCCAGAAAGGGCATAAAAAGTAAAAGTAATATGTATGAAATAAAATTTATAAAAAATCCGCCAACGCTGGAAAATCTGAAATCACTTTGCGAAAGCGAAATTTATCAAAATATTTTAAAAGAATTTGCTGAAATTTCAAAACACAAACTTGACGACAGAGAACAGGATAATATGCGATTAATTACTCTTTTGAATTATAATGTAAGGCGTTATATGATTTTGAACATTCCATATAGCGAAGTTTTATATGAATTTGAAATTCACAAAAACGACATATTAAGATATTGGCTTGCAAGTGCAGATTTCTTTATTGATGAAGAGGAAGATGTTGACGGCGAATTTCCTGAAGGTGAAGAACTTGGCGAAGACGACAAATCGGTTGTTTTGGAAACTTTTGGCATAAATAAAACGGCGATTTTAGATATTTTTTGTGAATTTTATTTATTGAAAACAGGCGATAAAGAGCGACTTTTGCATTATTTTAAAACAACAAGAATGCCTGATGCAAAAAAATATGCCGGTCAAATTACAAAATTGTTTAAGAAAAATATTGCTGTTGAAAACCCACAATATGCCGCCCCGCGCCCCGAAACCATTATAGAATACGAGAATGATACGGCGAAAAATTGGCAAACAAATAGAAAAATAGCATTTGTAAATACAGATAACGAAAACGGGATTAAAAAAGTAATGATATGTAAAACTCAAAAAGGTTTTTATTTATTTGAATTTGACACAAAACTTGATTGTAACAATATCTCCGAATTATTTTATGAGAACTTGGAAGATGCTGAATTTCATTGTATTAAAAAATATGACATTAAAAATGAAGATTGGCTTTCAATTTCTAATCAAGAAGATTTTTGCAATTTAGATTATATTATGCCTGTAAAAATAAAAGGCAGAGAAAACAGAAAACCTGAATTTGACAATTGGGAAATTTTTCAAAATGGAAAATGGCAGGAATTTACACCGCCTTATAATGAGAACATAAATGCAATGACGGGTAATGAACGTCTTTATCGAAGCGGGCTTTTAGATGAATATGAAAAAGCATTAAAGACAAATAAAGAAAAAGCGAAAAAAATTCTTATTGGTTTGGAATATGACGATAATTCTGTAAAACAAATTCTCTCTCTTTCAGATAAATCCGCCCCTGTTTCCTGCGCCCCGCGCCCCGAAACTGCGAAAAATGCCATTCTCGCCGAATTTCAGGAACAGTTAAGCGGTTTCAGCGAAGAAAAACGCGGGAAAATCAATGCGGTGCTGCGGCTGGTTGCGGAAAATGCTACAAATAATAAATAAAATATGAAAAATTATAAAAACCTGCTACCAAAAGATGTTTTGCGGAAAAACTGTAAAGCGATTTCTGTTTTAGACGCGATTCTCTGTCAGGAATGGGAATACCGCTACTATTACTATAATTCGCGATGGGGCGAAGACGAGGAATTTTGCGAAATGCAAAATATGGAAGGCGAACGTT
>JAIROW010000157.1 GCA_031257315.1 Prevotellaceae bacterium | reverse complement strand
CAACGCTACGCTCGCCTGCGGTTATGAAGGTTCGGCTTTTCAAGCCGCTGTTCTGAACAACCTGACTTTTAGCCCGAATGGGCTTGATTTTCATAACCGCAGGCGAGCGATAGCGTTGCCTGCGGCTAAAAACGACAACAACCGACTGCCTGAAAGGCAGAACTCTATCGCAAAAAAATTAAAGTTTTGCCTTACAGGCAAAGAAGAGAACGATTGTGCTACCGCAAACCGCGCTTCGCTTGTATGCGGTTATGAAAATTTAGCCCATTCGGGCTAAAATAACGTTTTCAACCTTTGATTCACATACATAAGAGAATTTTTGTTGACATGTTTGCCACGACAGGCAACTTGCCCTGTCCTGTTTGTTCTATCTGAAAATTTCAATACACACAGACTTGCCGTGTGATTTTAATTTTTTAACACATATATCAGACTTGAATAATTTCCCGATTTTCGAGCTTTACAGTTTGACATCAGTCCATATTTCAGTCCGCTGTACAGCGATTTGATTTTGCCAGCGCCTTTCAATCCTTCGCTTAACATGCTGATGTAGTATGCGTCATATTTCATGGGAATTATTTTTTCGAGTTTTAATTGATGTTTTTCCGCAAGCAACTGTATTGATTTTGGCGAAAAGTGCGACAGATGTCGGGGAACGTCGTAACCAGCCCAGTATGCGCGATAATGTTCGGCGTCGAAGGAAGTATGATTTGGAAGCGCCAAAACAAGCCTGCCCGTCGGTTCAATAAGCTGTTTCAACTGCTGCAACGAAGCGTTAATGTCATGCAGATGTTCAAAAACGTGCCATAAAGTAATCACGTCAAATTTTTTTCCTGATTTTTCCAAACCGTCAATCGAAGAAAATACTGCTTTATTTATGCGTGTTTCGGCAATTTTGCGGGCGTTGCCGTCCGGTTCAGCGCCTTCGACGTTCCATGCGTTTTTGAGACATTTGTCTAAAAAATATCCTGTTCCGCAGCCGATGTCGGCGAGGTTTTTACTGCCGGTATTGAGACTGTTGACAATATGCAATTTATTTTCAATGTTTCTTTTGCGCACAATATGATACAGTTTGTTCACGATTCCTTTTCTGGTATCGGTATGAGATATGTAATCTTCTGTATTATAGTATTTTCCGATATTTTCAGGTTTTGGCTGAGGAAAAGTAAATGCAAACAAACAACTGTTACACAGGCAAATATCAAAAATTTCATTGCTTACGCTCATGTCTTTGCATTGCAACAGCGCATTTCCAACCGAAGCGCCGCACACGGGGCATGTAAATTCTTTCATCTGTAATTTATTTTAAATTCATTCCGTTTTTTGCAAAAAATCGAAATCGCGTGTAAAAAACGTATTTATATTCAGGATTATATTTTTCAACTGTTTTGCGGTGAGGGGGGGATTCGAACCCCCGGTAAAGTTTCCCCTACGACAGTTTAGCAAACTGTTGGTTTCAGCCACTCACCCACCTCACCTGATGTGGTCGTTTTGAAACGACGCACAAAAGTAGTAAAAAATTTTTATTTACAACAAATTTTCTGAAAATTTTTTATTTTTCACTGTCCACAGCAAAGACCTTAATGTTTGCAGGAGAGGCAGAAACCTCTTCCAACAAGGTTCCAAAATTTTTGAAATGTTCTGTTGCAAAATGGGTATCAACAGCCGACTGAGATTTCCATTCTTCGACAAAAACAAACTTGTTTTTCTCTTTCAGGTCGGCAAACAGATTGTAACTCAAATTGCCTTCTTCAGCTCTGCTTTTGTCGATAAGTTCTGCTGTTCCGCTTACAAAACTGTCAACTTTGTCGGTTTTGATTTCGACATAAGCCGTAATGACAATTTTTCTGTTTTTTTTGCAGCATGAATCCTGTGTGCAGCACGTTTTTTCTGCTGTCTGCTCTTTGCAGCACGTTTTTTTTGTTTTTTCTTTCTGTCCGCAGCTGTTGCAGTTGCAGGAACATACTGCAAATGCTAAAAACGTAAAAGCTGCAATTGATAAGAATCCTTTCATGTTTTTGAATTTTTACTTTTAGAAAATTATTTAATATATAGAATCAATTTTAATATTTTGCGTCAACAGCGCCTTCCGCGCCTCTCGGCGAAGTGTAAACTGCCCTTATTTTCACTCCTTTTACGGCTCCGGGCAGTATTCCTGCGCCATTTTTTGTAGCAATTTCTATCAAATCGTTGTTTTCGATTCTGTAAAACTGCGATATTCTGTATTTTCTGTCGCTTAATTCCATTTTTAAATTTCCTTCTGTTTTTTGAAATTTAATTGAAGGTTGAGCGATTTTCTGTCCGTCTGCACCGTATTCTTCAAGGGGAGGAACGGGTTTTCCGTTAATGTATTCGGCTTTCATTGAGACGCTTCCGTTTTTCATGTACATAAGTCTTGTACCGTGTATTTTTCCGTTTATATATGGGGTTTCCATATATTTTTCGCCTGTTTCATAATAGCTTGCGCTCATGCCGTTTCGTCGGGCTTCGCTAAATTCTACAGTAGAACTGAGAGTTCCATCTTTATAGTAATTTTTTTCCGTACCGTGCGCTTTGCCGTTCACAAATGTGGTTTCCTGTACGAGTACTTTTTGTTTGTAAAGTTTTCTTACAAAGTTCAAAGAATCGCCTTCATAAAAGTATCCGTCGCTTGGTGGAACGGGTTTTTTCGGTTGCTGTTCGCCGCAGCCAGCCATGACTGCAAAAAACAGTATGCAATATAACCATTTCATAATCAAGAGTTTTTATTTATTCAAATATCTTTCGTAATGTATATTCATTTGTTTTTCGGTGAGACCGTTCAACTGCGGGTTTATATGCAGCGAAATGTATGCCATTTTTGCAATTTCTTCAAGAATGGAAGCGTTTTTCAGCGCCGAATCCAAATCTTTTCCCCAGATAAATGGTCCGTGACGGTAAACCAGAACTGCCGGAGTTTTGGCTGGATTCAGTCCTTTTAATGTTTCAACTATCACATTTCCAGTTGCTTCTTCAAAATTGTTTTCCGATTCGTTGTCGGTAAGTTCTCTGGTGCATGGAATTTCGCCATAAAACCGGTCGATATGCGTGATTCCAAGCGGGGGAATACTTTTTCCGGCTTGCGCCCAGCATGAAGCGTACATTGAATGGGTATGCGCAATTGCCCCTATTTCAGGGAATTTGTTGTAAATTACCAGATGCGTCGAAGCGTCAAACGATGGTTTTTTCAAACCGTCCAGAACTTTTCCGTCCAGATTCATTACAACCATGTCGCCGGGGCGAAGGTCGTTAATATTGGTCTTGTGAGGTTTTATCACCATAACTCCTGATTTTCTGTCAATTGCACTGACATTTCCCCATGACTGTAACGCAGACTGCCGTTTGATTAACTCGTGTGTGGCATTGTAAACCTGTTCCTTAAATGCAAGCATATTTTTAATATTATATAATACCGTTACTTTATTTCAAGCCGCAAAATTAATGAATTTTTCGGACTTTAATACAATAATCAAAAAAAATTATAAAAATCTGTTATTGACATAATAATAAAAGCTAAAATTAGATAAGCTAAAAGGGAAGGTTATTGTGAAAATTTGCACATTTAGGACATAAACTTTGTAAAAACACCCGCAAATAATAACAATTTGTCCAATATTTATACAGGCGCATATTTTTCAGTTCGCAATATACCGGTTTAGCAGTCTTAAAATGTAAAAAAACAGTATTACAGAATTTAAATTATAAAGAAATTTTACAGAAATTAACAAATCACAGTTTAATCAAAAAAAAATTTTTCAAAAAAGTTAAAATTTCAAAAAAAAGTTATAACTTTGGCATTTATTTTACAGAACACAGCGTTTATATGATATAAATAATTATTAGATAAAAATAAAGATATGAAAAGGTTAATTTTTTTTATGAAAACAATTTATAAAGAGCATTTTATATTCTGTTATATCATGTTATTTTTGGGCATGATAAACAGTGGATATGCGCAAACGACCCCGTTGAACTATACTCTGAGAACAGAAGCAACGTTAAGCGGACTTAACAATTACGATTCTGATTGTCCGAATTATTGCAGAGTATTTGCCAAATTCAGTAACGGCAGTGAGGTACAGATATGGAATGAGAATTTTAAGTTCTATTTTCCGGTTAATTCGCGAACCATAACCAATAATTACGTTTTTTCATCAAGCAATAAAATTGTAAGTTTGAGAATAGAAACAAGGCGTACATGGAGTTTTTGTTTGGTTGGTTGCTGGTGTAGTAATGATGCTGACACCAAAGGTAGTGGTACAATATCAATAAGTGATTTCAATGGTGGAACTTATGAAAAGACAATCCCTACAAGTTCCAGAATATATGGTTATCCATATGAAGGCACTTTTACCGTCAAAATATATCCAACAAAGGTTGACCTCAATGCTACTACCGGTACTACCGGTACTACCGGTACTCCAAGTATGGAGACTCAAATCCTTCCCGACAAACACAGAATAAATATCAAAATGAAAGGAGGTTATAACTATCCTGTCAGTCACAACAACAGTATCAGCAACAGTAAGTTCAAGTGGGAGTGGCAGACTGGAAAAATACAACAGATTCCAGATAAATGGGTGCCATATACCAGAATGAATTATGATCCTTTGTCTGGCGACTATGTTGATCCTCAACTTGATCCTGCAGTTTGTGTTACGTATGATCCAGAGAAAGATAATTGCAATTATTGTCTGGATCCAGAATCAACGAAGAAGAATTGCTGTTGCAATAAAGAAGGAGGGTACATGAAATACAAATATGAATTTGTAGCCGATAAAGATTGGCAAACCATTACCAACAGTGCTGGCAAGTCGGAGATTTCAATCTGTGGGACAGATCTAATGAGTGCGAGTGATTTTAATAAAGCTATTTTAGAAAGAAAACAGATACGTGTACGTATTAACTATTTGTATGGACAGTCTGAAATTCTTCCACTGAGTGGTATGAAATCATCTCCAACCATAACGAAAGCCGAAGTCATACCGAATCTTTGTGCGGGAGAAAGCAATGCGAAAGTGAAATTAACATTCAGCGAACCGCTGCTGCACAATGAATCGTTAAACATCAGTATCAAAGACAAGAATAACAACGATGTGTTCAAAAATAACATAGGCTCCAACCTGACCAGAGATTCGCTTGATCCCAACGATAATTCATATATTCTTAAGGGATTTGCCGCAGGAGAATATACATTCAGTTTGCTTGGCAAATATCCGTTTAATCCGAACAGACCAAATGACAATACAGATAATACCTATACTGACGCGGACGGACATAAAAAAACAGTAACAGTAAAAGACCCTGACAGACTGTATTTTTACCCTGCATCAAAGTATGATGTACAGTGTCGTGGCGGCGCGGACGGAAAAATTTTCGTATATATTGACGGAGGTACAACTCCTTCAAATCCTTACCATATATACTGTTCGAATAAAGCAGGAGTTACAGTTCAAAAAGATGTAACATATATGGATCCAGAAATACAGCATGTTCTGACAGGTTTACCTGTCGGCAATTACACTGTCTGGCTTCAGGACAGTAAAGGTTGCGTGCCGAAGGATAATAAAGGTGATACAGTTACTATTACGAAAACAATCAGTCAACCAGCGGATTCTGTTAAAATTATAAGCGCCTCCTCCGAAAATCCGACAGGATACGGACTGTTCAACGGTACAATATTTATAACAGCAGAAGGCGGTACAGTAACCGGAGGCATATACAGCTATAAATGGACAAAGGACGGACAGGATTTTGTTCCTGCAAAAACCTCAGCCATACCTAACGGTATCAAAGCAGAAAATCTTGGCAGTGGGCGATATTTCGTTACAGTTAAAGACAATAAATACCAGTCAGCGTCAACAGGAGAGGCAGGCAACTGTCGCGGCTGTTATGATACATTAACGGTAATACTTACCGAGCCAGCGCCTCTGACGGTAACAGTCTCAACAGACAGTGCGGTAAGGTGTTATGGAGAGCATGGCAGGTTGAGAATAACCGTTAGCGGCGGAGTACAACCGTATAAATACAGTCTGAACGGCGGAGCATACATTAATTTTGCGGCAAACGACGCCAGCGTTGCAAAAACAGAGCTGCTTAACGCCGGCGCACATACAGTAACGGTAAAAGA
>JAIROW010000130.1 GCA_031257315.1 Prevotellaceae bacterium | reverse complement strand
AACTGGACGTTTATCGCATGGGGAACATTCCATGCCCTACTTTTTTTACCGTTGATTTTGTTAAAGAAAAATCGAAAAAATACAGATACGGTTGCAGAAAACCGTATTTTGCCAAATCTAAAAGAATTGTTTCAAATAACGGTAACATTTTTATTGGTAGTTTTTGGCTGGATACTGTTTCGTGCGGAAAGTATCGGACAGGCGGTTGAATATTTTTCAGGAATTATGGACGGCAGTTTGTTTTCCGTTTCGTCGATTTATAAAAAGCAACCGCTGTTACAAAATGTTATTTTTATTGCCATCATGCTTGCCGTAGAATGGTTGCAGCGAAATAAACAGCATGGACTGGAAATAGAAAATATAAATCAATGGGTGAGGAGACTTTTTTATATAATTATTATTCTATTGATTATTTTGTATATGGGTGAAAACGAACAATTTATTTACTTTCAATTTTAAAAATACGATGACAAAATTTATACTAAAAATACTGTTTTATTTTATTCCGTTTTGCTGTGTTTATAGCAGTTATAGAATCTCTATGAATTATGGTCTATATGGCGATATTGGCAAACTGGGGCAAATTTCTTTTGGAAAAGAATATAATGAATGTCTCAAACAAAGTTATTTACAGGACAATTTTGTCAAAAATACGCTCATTGTGTCTTACGACAAATTGAAAACTGACTCAAAAATTCTTACAATCGGCGATTCATTCAGCCAGATGAAAATTTGTGGCTATCAAAATTATTTGGGACATTTATTGAACGACAGTATAATAAATATTGCAATAAATGCTACACAATTCACTACATCAATTAATTTTGCCATTTCGTTATTAAACAACGGAATAATTGACAGTTCAAACTGTCAGATTCTTATTTTGGAACAGGTTGATAGAAATTTGATTTCAAATTTATGTAAGATTGATTTTGATAGGCAATATAAGTTACCTTACAATACAGAGAAACAGAACAACAAAAACACAAATAAAAACTCTCAATTATACGCTTTATGTTCATGGATAAGATTACAGGTTAATTTTAAGAATCCTGTTGTTAGATTCAATTTAAAACGGGATTATTTTTCCCATAACCGCTATTCTCACACTCTGTTTATATATCAAGACGATTTTATGTTCAAGAATGTACAACCTTCCGATATAGAAAAAGCTAAAGAAAATTTGATCCTGCTGAACAGAAAGTTTTCCGAAAAAGGAATAAAAATGATTTTTATGATTGCTGCCGACAAATACGACGTTTATCGTCCATTTATTATGGAAAACAGTTCTTTGCCAATTGATATAACAACGGACGGCTTATCTAATCTACATGATATTTGCATAATTAACACAAAACCAATACTTCAGGAAATTGTACGGCGTGGCGAAAAAGATGTGTATATGGTAAATGATACGCACTGGTCGTACAAAGCGCACAGTGAAGTAGCGCAAAAACTTGCTCGCGATATTGATTCTCTTGGGTTATTGAAGTAAATGATTTATGCGAATCAGGGTTTGCAAACGTTTTTTTTAGCCCGAATGGGCTAAATTTTCATAACCGCAAACAAGCGAAGCGCGGTTTGCGGTAGCATAGTCGTTCTCTTCTTTGCCTGTAAGGCAAAACTTTAATTCTATTGCGATAGAGTTCTGCCTTTCAGGCAGTCTGTTGTTGTCGTTTATAGCCGCAGGCAACGCTATCGCTCGCCTGCGGTTATGAAAATTTTGTCCCTTCGGGACATTTTAATTCCTGATTCGCATCAATAATATCTAAACTCTAATATCTAAACTTTAAACTCTAATTTTTTAGCCCGAATGGATAGGGTGTTCAGTATGATGTACCGCAGCTGGCGCTGGAATGGTATATCGGTATATCGTAGAAGGCACGGATTTAAGGGCGCAATTTATCGCGCCCATGTAAATCGCACCTATATAACATTTTGTATATTCCGTATCCGGTGAAATACATCTTTTTTTGTATCATTTTTTGGTACATCATTTTGAACACCCTACCTTCCATGATATTTTAATTTCTGATTCGCATTAGTTATAAAATTTGTTAAAAATTTGCACAATAGTGCAACATATCGTTTTATCCTGCAATAGACAAATATCCATATTTTTTTAATCCTTATATTCTGCATTGTTTCAGATATTTAAGTGCGGATTTTTTTTGCGATATTATCTGTTTTTAATTTCATTTCACATGCTGTCCGTTTTGCAGCTGAATTTTTTCCATTTTTTTGCCTTGCGGGACAGTCATATAAGAATTATTATATTTTTATTCTGTAATATTTTTTGAATATAAATATTTTGATTTTTCAACATAAAATACTTACAGTTAAGATATTCTGCCGTCATGTTTTTTTTTATTTTTCTGATTTTTTAAATAAAACGATTTATTTCCAAAAAATTCATATCTTTGTACCGTGTTTTTTTAACGTAATTTTGTAAATAAAAACAGTTATAAACTAAACAAATAATTCTTATGGAACTCTTTTTGGTACTATTATTTTTGACGGGATATGTCGGCATTGCGCTTGAACATGTTTTTAAAACAAACAAAGCCGGTACGGCTCTGTGCATGGGAACTCTGTGCTGGACAGTATTTATAGTTTGCTCCAATTCGGGCGACGTAAACAGAATACTGGAACATTTGAACGAAGAACTGAGCGGTATTGCCAATATTCTCTTTCTTCTGATTGGAGCCATGACTGTGGTAGAAGTAATTGATTCTCACGACGGATTCTGTTTCATAACAGAATCGATACGCACAAAAAGCAAGCGTAAACTGTTGTGGATCATATCATTGGTTACATTCTTTCTGTCTGCCGCGCTCGACAATCTTACAACAACCATCATCATGGCTTCGCTGCTCGGAAAACTGATAAGCAACCGCAGAGACAAGCTGATGTTTGTATCAATGCTGGTGATTGCCGCCAATGCCGGCGGCGCGTGGTCGCCAATGGGCGACGTAACAACTACAATGTTATGGATTGGAGGACAGATAAGTACCGCAGGCATTATAACCAAAGTTTTTCTGCCAAGCCTCGTGTCGATGGCAGTTCCCTTAATTGCGTTTTCATTTTTTATAAAAGGAAAAATCGTTTATTCGTCCGAAAACGTCAAAAATAATCACCGTAAAATAATGTTGCCAAAGAAAGTGCGCAATATTATCTTTTTCATGGGAATATCTATTTTGCTGTTTGTACCTGTATTCAAGGCTTTGACGCACCTGCCTCCATACGTCGGAATGTTGCTTGGAGTAGGAATACTGTGGATTTATACGGGCGGAATACTGTATCGAAAACATCGGGGCGGACGGCTCAAAGAACACCTTTCTGTTACCAGCGCTCTTCGCAAAATCGAAACTTCAACAATTCTGTTTTTTCTCGGCATATTGCTGTGCGTTGGAGCATTGCACCATTCCGGCATACTTTCGTACATGGCTGAATGGCTGAACCGGACAATTGGCAACCAGAACATGATTGTAACAATAATAGGCGCAATTTCGTCGATAGTTGACAATGTGCCGCTGGTAGCCGCCGCGCAGGGCATGTACGGTTTCCCGACAGACCACTTTTTCTGGGAATTTCTGGCATACGCCGCCGGTACGGGAGGCTCGATGCTGATTATCGGGTCGGCAGCCGGAGTTGCAGTTATGGGGCAGGAAAAAATTAATTTCGTATGGTACGTAAAAAATATAAGTCTGTGGGCGCTGCTTGGCTATCTGGCTGGCGCTCTGACATGTATCGTGCAGGAAAAAATAATAAATCCCATGTAAATTTACCTCCGCAACTGCGCAAAAACGTTCAGCTGTACGTCAGTCTTCCATACATGCGACAGACGCACAGCTGTCCGTTTGCGCCAGACAGGAAAATATGAAATTTCTGGAAAAACTTTTGCAGTATCGCGGATAATAACGGGTTGCAAATACATGTTTTGAATAGAATTAAACGTCTGTTGACAAAATTTTATCATACTGTTTTTCAGAATATTATATCCTTAAAAATATATTTTATCAAAAAAAAATTGTCAGATTTAAAAATTGTAAGTATTTTTACAAAATGATTTTGTATGTAATTAGTGTAAATTTTAAATGTACGAAAAAATGGAAAATCAAAACGAAATAAACATTGAGTTGACGGAAGATATTGCGCAGGGCATATATTCCAATATGGCTGTAATATCTCATTCTTCGTCCGAATTTATTGTTGATTTTGTCCGAATTATGCCGGGTGTGCCGAAGGCTAAGGTTCAGAGCCGAATTATTCTTACGCCCGAACATGCGAAACGTCTGTTGCAGGCGCTGAACGATAATGTGTCGAAATATGAATCGATACACGGACTGATAAAAATCAATAACAATCAGCACGAACCGGGAGGAGGAATAATTCCGATGAGTTTCGGCAGTTCAAATATTCAAGCCTGAAAATTAAAAAAATAAAAAATAAGAATTAAAACAATACAGAAACAGGTTATATCATGACAAAACCCTTAAAAATAGTTGTTCTGGCAAAACAGGTTCCCGACACAAGAAATGTGGGAAAAGATGCAATGAAAGACGACGGCACGGTGAATCGCGCCGCTTTGCCTGCAATTTTCAACCCCGAAGACTTGCACGCACTTGAACTGGCGCTGAAACTGAAAGATGACAGTCCTGAAACCGCCATATACCTTTTAACAATGGGACCGGGACGGGCTGCCGACATTATCCGCGAAGGAATGTTTCGCGGCGCCGACGGCGGCATACTGCTTACCGACAGAAAATTTGCAGGAGCCGATACCCTGGCAACTTCATACGCAATTGCGTGCGCCGTAAAAAAAATCAATCCAGACCTGATAATTGCAGGACGGCAGGCAATTGACGGCGATACGGCTCAGGTAGGTCCACAGGTCGCCGAAAAACTCGGACTGCCACAAATCACCTATGCCGAAAAAATCATAGCCTTTGAAAACAGTGAAATTACTGTTTTACGAAGACTGGAACACGGCGTTGAAACGCTGAAATGCAAACTGCCTCTGCTGATTACCGTAAACGCTTCCGCCCCGTCGTGCCGTCCGCGAAATGCAAAGCAGACAATGAAATACAAGCACGCAAAAACGGTCAGCGAATTACAGGCTGGCGGAGACGCTTACACAGAATCGCTGCAAACAAAAAGTTATTTGAATATTCCCGAATGGGGCGTTTCCGAAATCGACGGCGACGAAGAACAGTTCGGACTGAAAGGCTCGCCAACAAAAGTGAAAAAGATTGAAAACGTGGTTTTTCAGCTAAAAGAATCGAAAAAACTCGACGGTTCAGACGCCGCCATCGAAGGACTGGTTAAGGAACTTATGGCTAATCATACAATCGGATAAAGTCAAAACGGAATATTCAAAATCTAACAGTTAAACGGTAAAAATTATAGAAATGAATAATATATTTGTATATTGTGAAAACGAAAAAGGTAAAATTGCCGACGTCAGTCTCGAACTGCTGACAAAAGCAAAAGATTTGTCGAAACGGCTCGACTGCAAACTCGAAGCGCTTGTAATCGGACATGAACTGAAAGGCGTAGAAAATGAACTGTACGAATATGGCGCCGACATTGTACACATAGCCGACGACGCCCGTCTCAGCCCGTATCTGACTCTTCCCCACACATCTATCGTTACCGGTATTTTTGTCGAAGAAAAACCGCAGATAGCTCTTTTCGGCGCCTCGTCGCTGGGACGCGACCTTGCTCCCCGCGTTTCTTCCGCCCTGAAAAGCGGGCTGACTGCCGACTGCACAAGTCTCGAAATAGGAGACCATACCGATACCAAAGGCAACGCATACAAAGATTTGCTGTTACAGATACGTCCTGCTTTCGGCGGAAACATTATAGCAACAATTATCAATCCCGACTGCCGTCCGCAGATGGCAACCGTTCGCGAAGGCGTTATGCGCAAAGAAAAACTTGCAGTCGCAAAAAAAGGCGAACTGAAAACGGTTGACGTTAATAAATATCTTAAAGATGAAGATTTTGTCGTTTCAATAATCGACCGGCATCTCGAAGAACGCAAAATCGACATAAAAAATTCTCCGATAATTGTTTCGGGAGGATATGGCGTCGGTTCAAAAGAAAATTTCGATTTACTGTTTGAACTTGCAGCCCTGTTGGGCGGCGAAGTCGGAGCCTCGCGTGCGGCAGTGGACGCAGGTTTTGCCGAACATGCCCGTCAGGTTGGACAAACAGGCGTTACTGTCCGTCCAAAACTGTATATTGCCTGCGGAATTTCGGGGCAGGTACAGCACACGGCAGGAATGCAGGAATCGGCAATGATTATTTCGATTAACAGCGACCCGGAAGCTCCTATAAATAAAATTTCGGACTATTCGATTACAGGCGATTTGACAGCGGTAATACCCAAAATTATTAAATATTACAAAGCAAATTCAAAATAATTTTTTCAGCAAAAAAAAACAGCACAATCATCGCCAAACCACAAAATTCCGCAGAAATTTCATGTCTGTTGATACGGATTCCTGCGGGATTTTTACTGTTATGTTACTCATGAAAAACGGAAATATTCCCCTTTTTATGAAAATATTGCTAACGATGGAATAGAAATAGTATGACGCAACAAGAAAGCAACTTATGCTAAACTCTAAATTTCAATTATTTTTTGACGTATTGACGCAGCATTTCAACAGATTCGTGTAAAAGTTTTGACCCGCAAATCCAGAGCAGCAACAGATATGCAGAAGCTGTTACCGCAATTTTGATGGCAAACGACAGATACATGCTGTCGAATGGCAGCGAAGTTATCAACCCGACAGGCAATGCGGCAATCCAGCCAAGAAAAATCGAAACAACGCTAACTGTCAAATACGGTAAAATATCTTTCAATACATCTGTCAATTTTATATCAATATATTTTTTGCAGACAAAGTGCCAGTACGGTAAACAAAACATATAAGACATTACCGTTCCTGCCGCTACATATATTATACCAAAACGCAGCAGTATTGCAAGAAAAATCAGTTGTATGACAACCATTAAAATGTTGCCGTAAAGATACGCCGACGAATTGCTGTGAGCTATTATCAGTTGCGTGTACAGCAAATAAAACGGCGACAGCGCTCCATATATGCACAGGATACGCAGAATGACAACGCTGGGCAGCCATTTTTCGCCTATTGTTATAACTATAAATTCGTGCGCAATAAACACAAGCCCGATAAACGCCGGAAAAGCAATAAATGCCGCAAAACGGAACATTTTCCTGAAAACCCGCAGTTCACGTTCTCTGTTGTCTGTTACCTGTACAAGAACGGGATGCGATATTTGTATAATTATTCCGGTAATTAACTGGTTGCAGACGTCCGTCCATTTTTTACCCTGCGAATAGTCTCCCAAAAGTCTGGAATTGTAGAATTTTCCAAGCGCCACCGCAAAAATATTGTTATTGATATTTATAATCAGATTTGTCAAAAACATCTTGATACTGAATGAAAACATCTGTTTCAGCGGTCTGAAATCGAAAGTGAACGATGGACGCCACGATACGCAAACCATGCGCAGTATCGCCGAGCCTGAAATGAAAATCAGATTCTGTATTGCCAGCGACCAGTATGAAAACCCGTTCAACGCCAGTACCAAACCTGCAACGCATGACGCAAGCACCGACGTAATGTTGATTTTGGCGACGAGTTTGGTTTTCAGCTGTTTGTAGATAATCGCAGACGAGGCTATCGACGCTCCTGAAATAAAAAAATTGACGAACACGACCCGCGACAGACATGTCAGTTCGGGTTGCCGGTAAAAATCGGCAATTGCAGGAGCTGCAAAAAACAGAATTATGTATAAAAACAGCCCCATGCCGGACGTAAACCAGAATACGGCGTTGTAATCGCTGTGCGTGGTGTTTTGTCTGTTTATCAGCGCTGTAGAAAAACCGGCGTTAATCATTGTTGCGGCAAAGGCTGTGAAGATGTTCAACATGGCAATCAGCCCGTAATCTTCGGAATTAAGAATACGGGCGACAAAAATATTGAAACCGATAAACAGAAACTGCTGTACCGTATTGCTAAAACTTCCCCACAGCAGTCCCTTCGCCGTTTTTTCTTTCAGTGTTTCTTTTATCATCGGGCTTACAGACTCTGCATTTCGTTCTCGACTTCTTCAACCGTTATCGGGATACGTTTTTTCCCCGTCAGCCGGCAACCGCTGTCGGTTATCACAATATCGTCTTCAAGTCTTATGCCTCCAAAGTCAAGATACTCATGTACTTTATTAAAATTTATAAACGAGCGGTTAATTTTTTCATTTTCCCATTTAGCAATCAGAGCTGGAATAAAATATATTCCCGGTTCGACCGTCAGTACAAAATTTTTCTTCAAACGCCGTCCCAGTCGCAGATAAGCCGTTCCAAACTGTGTCGAACGCACTGTTTCGTCGTCGTAGCCGACATAATTTTCGCCGAGACTTTCCATATCGTGAACGTCCAATCCCATCATGTGACCCAAACCGTGAGGGAAAAACATGGCATGAGCGCCGTTGCAGACAGCGTCGTCGATGTTGCCCTTCATCAGACCGACATTTTTCAGACCTTCTGCAATTAATTTTGCGGCGGCAATATGGACTTCAAAATAAGTAATTCCGGGTTTTGCGGTTTTTATTGCCAGATTGTTAGCCGCAAGTACAATATTATATATGTCAGCCTGTTTCGACGAAAATTTTCCTCCAACCGGAACAGTTCTGGTAAAATCGGAAGCATATCCGGAGGCGGTTTCGGCGCCGGCGTCGGTCAGCATCAGTCTGCCTTGCTGCAATATATTGTCATGACAGTGATTATGCAGTATTTCAGAGTTTTGCGACAGTATGACAGGAAAAGAAGTCATTCCGTTTGCCGACGCTGCAATGCCTTCCAGCGCTTCGGCAATTACGTGTTCCGGTATCCCCGGTTTGCACAGACGCATTGCGGCAGTGTGCATTTCGTAGCCGGTATTGCTGGCGTTTTCGATTTCTGCCAGCTCACATTCTTCTTTTTCGGAACGCAGCTGTACAATTGAGTGTACAAGTTTTTTAGATACATAACTTTCGATATTCTGTATTCTCAGCCCCAGAAGATCGGACAAAAGAATTTTAGTATCGCTGCGATATGGCGGCGCAAAATGTATTTTTCGACCTTTGCGAATTTCTGACTGCAATTTTATTTTCAGATTTTCAAACGACGTAACCGAGCTGACCCCGACTTTTGCCGCAAGTTGTTGCATTGGAAGCATATCGCCGTTCCATATAATATCTTCAACGTCGATATCGTCGCCGTACAGACAGTCTGTACCTTCTTCAATATCAATGACTCCGGCTAATTTTGGCAGCGACAGTCCAAAAAAATACAAAAAATTACTGTCCTGCCGAAATCGGTATGTATTTCCGGCATAATTAAGCGGCGCTTCGTCATGTCCGAGTAATAAAATTACTCCCGACGGCGACATTTTTCTAAGATTATTTCTTCTATTTATATAAATATCAGGTGCAAACATGCTATAATTATTACTATTAATTAAACCCCAAAATTAGATAAAATTTTTATATTTCAGAAAAATACTGGCGCTACCTTGACTCAAAAAATGGTAACCTCACAGAGATAAATTTTTTTTATATTTAATGTGAATCAATGGTTGAAAACGTTATTTTAGCCCGAATGGGCTACAAAATTAGAGTTTAAAGTGTAGATATTAGAGTGTAAATATTAGAGTTTATGTAAAATTAAATATGCTATTTGAAAGCATATATCTGGCTGAAAGCCAGAATTTTCATAACCGCCGGTCAACGACCGGCGGAAGAAACAGTGAGACGATAACGCTGCCTGTAAAGGCAGAACCATGTGGAGCAGAAAATATTCAAGTTCTGGCTTTCAGCCAGTTATTGGGGATTATGTTTGTCCGTATGTCAAACGACATACGGTTATGAA
>JAIROW010000065.1 GCA_031257315.1 Prevotellaceae bacterium | reverse complement strand
AGTTTCGCCGACACTGTACGATTCTTTGTCGCTTTCAAACATCAGCATCATAACGCTTTCAGCCCCCTGTCTTGCGCGTCCGCCCCAGCCAGGCCAGTCGAAATAGGCAACCGTTCCTGCGCTGTGTCCGCCGCCCGACGGCTGCACATTGTCTGCAATTTTTATAAGATAAAATCCGTATTCGCTGTTGCCTGTTTTGTACGAAAATACTCCCCGTCCGTCCGAAACGGTTATTTTTTCTTCATGTACGGGAGTATTGTACGAACTGTAATTAAAATTGGCAAACTGATTATTTGACGAACTCCACCACCAGCTCCAACCAAGTTTATAGACCGAAACTTTCAGTTCGTTATTTCCGATAATTGGACTGCCAGACCTGTCGAGCAGCGCAATGTTAAATATCTGATTTTTATCTGTTTCGAGCATATTTCCAAAACCTGTTCCTTTCGGTTGAAGAATACCGGCATATCTTTTATATGGCGAAATTTCACGAGACTGAATATCGACGCTGAAATCGCCGCCTTCTTCAAACACCCGCGTAATAAAATTTGCTTTCAGTTTGCCCGATGTTGCAGATTCTACCGTTATTTTTTCGGAAAAAGAAACAGAACCGTCGTTGCCAAGTTTACCGGAGAAGAATTTTTTCTCAGTCGATTCAAACGTTTTTGTCGGGTCGTCGAAAACATACGATTCAAATCCCTTGAAGTTTGTTGTCGCACTGTTGAGATTCATTGTTATTTCCGTATTCAGATTTTTTACCTGAGCGCCGTGCAGCCATGTCGCCGACAGTGTTCCTGTTATGGGTTCGTTTGTATCTATTTCTTTTTTGTCAAAATTAAGATTGATTTTCAGTCTGTTGGGTTTGACAGTTTCGATTTTCAATGTCTTTTGAAACGAAATTCCTCCTATTTTGACTGTCGCAAGCCAGTTGCCGGTAGGCGCGGTTTCTTCGGTTTTGTAAATAAATGTATAAAAGCCGTTTACGCCGCCTATTTTGCTTTGTCTGTTCACAATTTGCCCTTTGGCGTTGGTTATTTCCAGAATTGCGGGGTGCGAGGCTGGAATAGTTTCCGTATCGTCTTGAAGTATAAATGTAAGGAAAATCGAATCTCCGGGTCTCCATACGCCTCTTTCGCTGTAAATGAAGCCTTTAACGCCGTTTTTAACAGCATCGCCGGCAACGTCGAAACGGCTCAGCGAAAGCGACATTCCGTCCTGCATCTGTAAATAGCCTCTCTGGTTTCCGTATTTTGCAATTGCAACAAACGGTTTCCCGCTGACGCTGACATCAACAATACCTTCGGCGTTTGTAGTTCCGCTGCCGATTAACTGCTGCTGATAATTATACACGTCAACGCCGACCGAAGCTATCGGCGAAACGCTGTGGATGCTGGTAACGATAAACCGTGCAGAATTGTTTGTTCCCATTTTTGCGATTATTCCAAGATCGGACGCAAGAACGTTCTTTACTGCCGATTTATTTCTGTAATACGCACTGAAACACGGGTTTTTCGAGTTTTCGTAGGAATAGTCGCCGTCAAATTCGCTTTCATAGCCATAGTCCTCGTAGTAATAGTACTGCGAGGTTTTATCGTATTCTTTTTCAATCGAAGCAAACAGTTCTTCATCTGTATATTCTTTCGACGGGTTTTCGTCGTCGTTGCAGTCGATAACTGCCTGATTTTTAGTAAACGAAAGTTCGACCCTGTAAATTGCGCCGTGTTCGGCGGTAACAAATTTCGACAGGTCAAGGGCGTAGGTATTCCAGCGTTTTAATTCCTTTTCCGTTCTGTTTTCGTCGAGCCGTATGGTTTTTACGGCAATCAGGCGACCGGCGCGTTTCAGTTCCGTACTGCCAGACAGATTGTTTACCTGAAAAAATTGAAGTATGTTATTTTCGTAAATCTTGATTATTTTAACGGTAACGGATTTCAGCGAAACAGCCTGAAACGGCAGTATCGTTCCTTCGTTTGTGCTTGGCAGGATTGTGCCTTTGCCGACAAATTTCACTTCGGGATTAATCGATTCAAAAGTCAGCGTCTCTTCATAATTTTTCCCGAAATTGCCGCCGTTTGCGCTTTTCAGACTTTCGTGAATTGTCAGCGTTACGTTTCCCGTCAGTTTTTCCGACGGATATATCATTATGGTATTCAAAACAATTCGATACGTGAAACGCGCATTTTCGAGAGATATTATTCCTTTCAAGTTCTGTTTCGATTCTATCGGCGACGAAAACCGGCATATAATTACCTGATCCTTATCTTCTTCGCTCATTCCGACGCCCAGAATGTCAAATTCAAATTTACTCGGCACTCTGATTTTTTCTTCATCTTTCAGGTCGCCGCCAACGGGTTTTGCGTCAAGATTTAGCAGTATTTCCGACGGCGTTTCCAAAGCGTTTATACTGTCAACGGTAAACGTATGTTTGTTGCCGTCGTGTTCCCATTTTACGCTCTGCGCCTTTTCGTTAAGTTTCACGGTCAGCATTTTTTCTACGGCAGCGGGGTCGGCATAATCCGACAGATGCACTTCTCTGACAAGTTTGTACAGATGCGGCAAGGTTTCGCTGTACAGTTTCAAACCGTCGCGAGCCATGTAAAACGACGGCTTTATGGTCGAAAACTCAAATACAAACTTTGAATGTTGTTTTTCGACTTTTTCCACCGCCTTGCCTACATTGAATGTAACGGTATATTTCTGATTGATTTTCAGATTTTCGTCGGGAACAAACACAAACGTTTTTTTGTCCAACATGCGAATTTTTCCGCTTACCGAAGGCGAAATATCAAACAGTTTGTCTCGAACTTCATCATCGGGATCATACGCTGTTTCCTCGTACAACTGCACTGCAATACTTGATTTTACAGATACATTTCCCGATGTAAATGCGACGACATAAGGATTATACTCCTGCGAACTGCCCGAATTTGCGCCCTGTTTTGACTTGCACGAAACGGCTAACAGTACGGAAGCTGCAAATATGGAAAAAATTTTTGTTCTCATAATAAACAGTTATTTTAAACAATAAATAATAACAATTTGAACGGCATTAAAAGCGCCGTATATCGGCGCAAAATTAATAAAAATTTTAAATATTGACATGCAGAAAAATATTTTGCCGGATTATCAGCGATTCGACTTGCCTTTCTGGACAGTTTTTAAGAATATATTCAATTGAATTACAGATATTTATACCGGTTGACGAACCTGAAAATGCGCATGATTTTTACAGTTAGCGATGATATTCAATTTGTGTCATGCAATTGACAGACTGTTATAAATATTTTGAAATAACAGTCAATAATATGTCCTGTAAATTATTTTCTCTGGCAGCTTCGCCTACGGCGTAGAATTTCCAACCGTCGTTATGTTTGTATAATATGCCCATTATCATTGAAACAGAGCCTGCAAAAGTTGCGTCGTTGACAGCGTCGTAAGTTGCGAAAATTTCGTTATCCTGCGTTGAACAGCCTTCGTATATGCGGATTGAGGCAAATGGAATTAATTTAAAGTCATAACCTCTGAAACTGTTCAAAACAAAGGCAATTTTAGCTACTTCTTCGGGCAGTTTTTCCAAATCGACGGTAATAACTTCGTTATCAGGCTCGTTATTTTCGTTCATATTTCCAGTCGAATCGTCGCCGCTGTGCCTGATTGAACCGTTTTTCGATTTTAGATTTCCGAAATAAATCAATTCCAGCGTTTTGTTTTGCCTGCTGAATGTGGCGCAACTTGCATCTAAATCAACATATTCCGTTCTTTTACAGCATAACAGTCCTTTTCTTTCAATGGATCCCCAGTTTATGCCTACACAAATATTTTTCAGTTTTGCGCCGTTTTCTTTTTCTAATTTTATTATCTGCCTTTTTCCAAGCCTTACAGTCATAAAGTATTATATATAAATAATTTGCGTGTTCAATATTTTTACTTGTTGTGTTCACGTCAGGGTATAAAAAAACGCGTGGAGCTTAACCTTACCGTTGTACAAGGTGTTCCACGACCTGTTTTTGATTTCCCCAGATAAATTAAGCCCACGCATTGCGCGAGCATCTACTAACTTATCCTGTGGGGTTGTTCGCCTTAACGGCGAAGTTTGTGGAACTCTGTACAACCAGAATAAACAGCAAACGCTATTTAATATGCCTCAAAAATATAAAAATCACCTGTTTCGTTACATACCGTAATGAACCGGTGCATCTTTTTTAAATTCGGCGACAAATATACGGACATTTTTTGAATTGGCAAAATTTTGTTTAAACAGTTGACTGTAAAATATATACATTTCAGAAATTTATATATTCAAACAGTTTGTGCCGTATCAATTTATCTTCGATGTTCGTTATAGTTTATGTAATTTTGCCGTCGTAATTTTCATGAAACAGAATTGTAATATTTCTGTCAATTATGCTTGTCCTGCCGGCAAATTCAGTTGATTTGAGACATTACCCTGTTTTTTGGTGTTAAACAAATTCATCGTGCGTTCGATTCCTGCAATTGTAAAACTTTTGACTGCTTCGGCTGCATTTTCAAAATCAGGCACAAGAGCCTTATATTCAGCGGTTGACCACTGCGCCAGCACATAATCGACTTGATAGCCCTGTGGAAAATCGCTTCCGATTCCGAAACGTAAACGTGCATAGTTGGTGTTTTGCAATATCGAATTTATATGTTTCAGTCCGTTATGTCCGCCGTCGCTGCCCTTGCTTTTAAGCCGTACTGTACCCAGAGGCAGCGCCAAATCGTCGAGTACAATTAGCAGTTTATCCTGTGGAATTTTTTCTGCCTGCAACCAGTAGTTTACTGCATTGCCGCTGAGATTCATATATGTTGACGGTTTCAGTAAAATCAGTGTTCTGCCTCTGTATTTCATTTCGGCGACGCTGCCATAACGTTTTGCCGTAAAAGAAACATCGTTAGTTTTAGCCAGAACGTCAAGTATTTCAAAACCGGCATTGTGTCGGGTTCGTTCATATTCTTTCCCCGTATTTCCAAGTCCTGCAATAAGATATTTCATATATATTTTATGTCGATTTTATTTTAATTCGCGCCTCATTCTGGCGACCGGAATATTCAGTTTTTCTCTGTATTTGGCTATTGTGCGGCGGGCAATCAGGAAGCCTTTCTGTTTCAGTATTTCGTTCAGTTCCTCGTCTGTAAGCGGAGAAGACTTGTCTTCGTTTGAAATACAGTCAAGTATGATATTTTTAAGTTCGCGGTTTGATACTTCGCCGTTTTGAGTTTGAACGCCGTCGGAGAAAAAATATCGCAGCGACAGCACTCCCCAGTTGCATTGAATATACTTGCTGTTTACAACGCGCGAAACTGTCGAAGCGTCCAGTCCGGTCATTTCCGAAATATCTTTCAGCGTCATCGGACGCAGGCTGTTTTCTTCGCCTGTTTTGAAATATTCGTTTTGAAACGACATTATTGCCTCCATTGTTTTAACCATTGTCTGATTGCGCTGTTTTACAGCGTCTATAAACCATTTTGCCGAGTCTATTTTCTGTTTTATAAAGTTTACTGTCTCTTTATCGTCCGGCGTCAGCGATGATTTTGAACTGTATCCGTGAATCAAATCCACATAATTTCTGCTTATTTTCAGTTCGGGGATATTGTACGTGCTGACATTCAGTTCCGGTTCTCCGTTCCGGTATTCAAGAACAAAGTCGGGGATAATCTGCTGAGCCTGTTCAGTGTAGATATTCTCAAAACTTGCACCCGGTTTCGGGTTGAGTTTAAGTATTTCGTAAACGGCGTTTTTCAGAACGTCATTATCGATAAACATTTTTTCGGCGATTTTGTCGTAGTGTTTCCGCGAAAATTCTTCAAAGTGTTCATTTAAAATTGTTTTTGCCAGTTTAAGCGTCCGCGTCTGTTTTTTTGACTCAAGCTGCACAAGCAGACATTCTCTCAAATCTCTTGCGCCAATGCCCGGAGGGTCGAAAGTATGAATTATGCCGAGCGTTTTTTCAAGCTCTTCCAGCGAGGTTTCTATACCCATTTTAAATGCTATATCGTTGGAAATCGACTGCAAATTGCGTCTCAAATAGCCATCGCCGTCTATGCTCCCTATAATAAACTGCCCGATTGTATGCTGTCTGTCGTCAAGGTTCTGAAATGCAAGCTGTTCTTCAAGCATTTGATGCAGAGATTCGCTGTTTGTCATGGTCGAGTATTCGTTCTGTTTTTCCATATAATTGTTTGCTGTTGTCAGTTTGTATGTCGGAATTTCGTCATCATCGTCAATATAATCTTCCAGAGTAAACTCATTTTCTTCGTTCTCATTACTGTCAACTGTTTTCTGTTCGTCATAAGCGCCTTCTTCAAGAACGGGGTTTTCTTCCAGCTCCTGCTTGATTCTCTCTTCCAGTTGAATTAACGGAAGTTCCAATAGCTTGATTGTCTGAATCTGTAAAGGCGAGAGCTTTTGTAATTGTTTCTGTTGCAAACTCTGTCTCAGCATTATTTCAATATTATTTCAATTATTTTTTACTTTAATCCGAATTATCATTAACAAAAAAAAATTTTTAATCCCTTGTACGACAACAAAATAGTTATCATTTATTTATACGTTAAAACATAAACGATAACATAATTCATTTGCAAAATTAATAAAAAATTAACATTCTGCAATAAGACGCAGAATTATTTTGGTGTTTGCCGCCAAAAAACCACTGTCGAAATCATCGGCAGAGCCGGTTCGGTAAAAAAAATTAATTTTTTTTGATTTTTTAACAGCTTATTTTTCAACAGTTTACAACTATTGAAAAAGAGAAAATAAATTTTACCGAAAATATTTTTGAACAATTTAAAAAAAATTGCATACCTTTGTTTTCTGAAATACTGTAAAAAGATGTGAAGAACGTATAAATACAGTAAAAAAATTTTGAATAGAGAATATGAAATTTTGAAACAAAAATAAAAAAACAGTAACAAACCTTATAAAATCGTGTAATAAAGATGTGTCGCAATTTGAAACATAATGCAAAAAAAAAGTTATTAACAATCGCGTTTTTTGACGAGTTTGGCACGATTCTTGTAGAGAGAGAGAGAGAGAGAGAGAGAGAGAGAGAGATAGAGAGAGAGAGAGAGAGAGAGAAAGAGAGAGAGAGAGAGAGATAGATAGTAAATAATAAAAAAAAATGTTAAAAAAAAAAAAAATAAATAAAA
>JAIROW010000043.1 GCA_031257315.1 Prevotellaceae bacterium | reverse complement strand
TTGCTTTGCAGTCTTTGCAAATAATCAAATCCGAGGGCGGAGTTATCTGGATAGCATATAAGGAAAACTCAGGTTCCACAGAGGGCAGGGCGGTTCAAAAATGGTGATTCGCGGCAGCCGACGACATTATTTCGGCAAAAAGCGTAACTTGCATTTTCAAATTGTCAAAGGATAAAGATAAAGCATGGCAATAAAAGATAAAATTACCGTTCAGGGAACAAATATAATCAACAGCATCATTATCTTCAAAACCGAAGACGAAAAAATATCAATTGATGTGCGTTTTGGAGATGAAACACTCTGGCATACAATTGACTACATGGCAAAACTGTTTGAAAAATCGCGTTCCACAATCAACGAACACATTTTGAACATTTATGCGGAAAAGGAATTGGAAGAATCGGATACGGCAAGAAAAATCGGAATTTCCGATTTTTCTACCAAACCCACTAATATTTACAGTTTTGACGTGATTATTTTGGTCGGTTACCGTGTGAAATCGTTGCGGGGAACACAGTTTCGGCAATGGGCTACCAAACGGTTGAATGAGTATATCTGCAAGGGTTTTACGATGGATGATGAGCGTTTGAAAAATCTTGGTGGCGGTAGCTACTGGAAAGAATTTTTACAGATTGAATGTACCGGGTCGATTGGAGTTATTTCTAAATCGGGGCGTTACGGCGGCGGGACTTTTGCACATAAAGAACAGAAAATAAGAGAATTAACATGTTTAAGCAATAATCAATAAAAGAAATGGACAAGCAACAAATCATCAAGTATCAGGAAAGTTTCGATAAAATCGGGCATTTTATCGACGGCGAAGACGGCAGCGGACAGGTCGAAATATGGTTCGCCCGCGAACTGCAAACTTTACTCGGTTATGCCCGCTGGGAAAATTTTATCGTCGCCCTCCGTCGGGCTGTCGATTCCTGTAAAACGCAGAATATCAACGTAGATGATCATTTTCGTGAGGTCACGAAAATGATCGACATAGGCAAAGGAGGCAGGCGCGAAGTTACCGACTTTATGCTGACGCGCTATGCCTGCTACCTGATTGCGCAAAACGGCGACCCGAAAAAGGAGGAAATCGCCTTTGCCCAAAGTTATTTTGCCATACAGACGCGCAAAACCGAACTGATTGAAGAACGGCTCAATCTGTTGTCGCGTATAGAAACCCGCGACAGGCTGCGGACTTCCGAAAAACAGCTTTCGCAGAATATCTACGAGCGCGGCGTCGATGACAGGGGATTTGGACGCATCCGTTCCAAAGGCGATACCGCCCTGTTTGGCGGACATACCACCGAAGACATGAAACAGCGTCTGGGTATAAAATCGAGCCGCCCGCTGGCCGATTTTTTGCCGACGCTGACCATTGCCGCCAAAAATCTGGCTACTTCATAACGAACTCAATAGCTACGGTAAACTGCCATAATTGTCCGCAGCGCTGGATATTTTATCTCTGCTCTGCATTTCTTTATTATACAATTTATAAATTTTTGAATCCTGTATGTCAACCTGTATAATGCCATAATAAATTCCTGTCAATAATTTTTTGCGAATATAAACATTTTTTTTTAACTAACAAGTGTTTTTGATATTTATTTTTTGCAATTACAAGTAAATTAACAGTATAAAAAATCGTGTCAGTGAAAAAATATCAGGTTTAAACATTTGTTTCACATAATTTTTTATTTTTATTACAGTTCTATATAATGAACCTGAAATACAGAATCGCCTGACAGTGTCCAAGCCATGACATAAAAGTTACATTAATAATTGAAATATAAGTAGTATGGATTTTTCCGTATCAGTTTTAATACTCCCACCAAAAGCAGACGAGCTTTCAACATCTCAGCTGTTGAATGTAACGTCTCTACTGCTGTTTCCTGCCAAAAATTTTCAATGGTTGCCTGTATTTTGAAAAAATGAAAAATAACGAAAAAACATAATTTTTATAAAATAACGGCAAAAAACACGACCGGTAAAATTTTTTTCAGGTATTTTTAAACGCATTTTTTCGCTTTTATCTATTAATTTTTCTGTTTTGAAAAAAAATATGGAAAACATGTTTCTTTTCGTTATTTATTTGTAAAGTTTTTTGAAAATTGAATGTTTTGAAATAAATGTTTTATTAATAGATTAATAGATTGATATTTAGATAAGTACAATACTAAAAAAACGAAAGATTCGGAAAATATCCAAACTGATTGAATGTTGTATATTCAATAAATTGTTCGGACTGGTGGTTTGTAAAATAAATTTTTTCAACAATAATAAATTTGTGTTGATACTGTAACGAAAATATTAGTTAATCTCTTGTCGCCGTTAAGTTTTATTCAGTGCTTTCTTTTCGGGGACAAGGGATTTTCAGTTATCCACAAGTCTGATTTTCGGGACTTTATTTTTCACCAATAAGATCGAAGCGGATATTTTTTTCAGAATCTGCGATTTGCAGTTAAAGAAATTTCGGAACAAATTCCATAATTTTTAATAACAAAATCAAAATTTTTAATTGTATAAATTATTTTGATTCACTTATTTACACTTATATATTTGCAGATTAAAAAAAAAAATATTATTTTTACCTTGTTTTTAATATTATTGTTATTGTAAAACTGTTAAAATCAGTATATTAAATTGTATGTACGCAAAATGAAGAAAGATGATGTAATTTTTGAATTAATCAACGAAGAGTTGGAAAGACAGGTATCAGGAGTAGAACTGATTGCTTCGGAAAACTTTGTAAGCGATCAGGTTTTGAAAGCCGCCGGTTCGGTGCTGACAAACAAATATGCAGAAGGTTATCCGGGTGCAAGATACTACGGAGGCTGTGAAATTGTCGATAAATCGGAACAGCTGGCAATAGACAGAATTTGTAGTATTTTCGACGCAAAGTATGCAAATGTTCAGCCACATTCGGGCGCTCAGGCAAACATGGCTGTGTTTACAGCCTGCTTAAAGCCCGGAGATACATTTATGGGACTTGATCTTTCGCACGGAGGACATTTGACGCACGGCTCGAACGTAAATATTTCGGGAATGTGGTTCAATGCCGTTTCTTACGGCGTAACAGAATCTGGCTATGTCGATTACGACGACATGGAAAGAAAAGCTCTGGAATACAAGCCAAAACTTATTGTCGGCGGCGCTTCGGCTTATTCGCGCGAATGGGATTATGTTAGAATGAGATATATAGCCGACAAAATCGGAGCATTGCTCATGGTCGATATGGCTCACCCTGCCGGACTTATTGCCGCCGGACTGCTTGACAACCCTGTAAAACACGCACATATTGTAACTTCCACAACTCACAAAACGTTGCGCGGACCAAGAGGCGGACTGATTCTGCTGGGCGAAGATTTTGAAAACACATGGAACGTAAAAACACCCAAAGGACAGTTGAAAACAATGTCACAGATTTTAAATTCAGCCGTTTTTCCGGGCATTCAGGGCGGACCGCTGGAACATATTATCGCCGCCAAAGCTGTATCATTTTTCGAAGCCATGCAACCAGAATACAGACAGTATCAGGAACAGGTAAGAAAAAATGCGCAGGCAATGGCAAACTCACTGACAGACAAAGGATACAAGGTCGTTTCCGGTGGAACCGACAATCATTTGATGCTGATAGACCTGCGTACAAAATTTCCCGACCTCACAGGCAAGGAAGCCGAAAAACGTCTGGTTGAAGCGCATATTACCGTCAACAAAAACATGGTGCCTTTCGACAGCCGTTCTCCATTTCAGACTTCGGGACTGAGATTCGGAACTCCGGCAGTTACCACAAGAGGTTTAAAAGAAAACGATATGTTTACAATTGTTGATTTAATTGACAGGGTTTTAACAAACTTTAACAGTGTCTCTTGCGTTAAAAATGAAGTTAATAGCATGATGAAACCCCTGAAATTATTCAATTGGTAATGTTTTTTTGCACATAAGGAAAAATTTTAATACTTTTGCCCCCCCGAAAGGGGACACAGTTTATGGTTTATAAAATATATGTT
The DNA here is from genome assembly GCA_031257315.1 of Prevotellaceae bacterium. Taxonomy (GTDB): domain Bacteria; phylum Bacteroidota; class Bacteroidia; order Bacteroidales; family UBA932; genus JAIRLF01. The sequence goes on along the minus strand of JAIROW010000043.1, from coordinate 326 downwards.
CAAATACTACATATATACAGATATATTAACTTTTGAGAGGCATCGCCATGGGAAACTTCTCATATTTTGTTTCAACCCTATTTTTTATTTTCTCCATTGATGCCTCTCTTTTTTTAATTTTTTAGCTACCGGATTAATAAATTCCGCAGGGAAATTTCTATTAGAGTTTATGTAAATTTATATGAGTATATACTGTCTGAAAGCCAGTATTTTCATAACCGTATGTCGTTTGACATACGGACAAACATAATCCCAAAAAACTGGCTGAAAGCCAGAACTTGAATATTTTCTGCTCCACATGGTTCTGCCTTTACAGGCAGCGTTAT
>JAIROW010000236.1 GCA_031257315.1 Prevotellaceae bacterium | reverse complement strand
CACCCCCTGCCCGAATGGGCAGAACAATAACGACTGAGGCGTTTTGCCCATTCGGGCAAGTTCCGCGCTTTCGCAATGCCGCAGGCAACGCTATCGCTCGCCTGCGGTTATGAAAATTTTGTCCCTGCGGGACATTTTAACTCCTGATTCGCATTATTTGTCAAAATAACCTTCTTCAATAAGCGTAATAAATCCAAGCAAAGCGCCCCAATGGTAAAATTTGTCGCTGTTGACTACGTCGTCGCCTTCGCCGGTAACTGAGTTGTAGTTTTCAAAGACATAACCGTCTTTCAACCAGCTTTTAAGCAAAAGGCTTTTCGATTTTTCGGACAGTTCTTTACGGGCTTCCGGCAGGTTGTAGTTCCGAAGTCCCATGTAAACCAGAAAATTCAAGGGCGCCCAGATGCGTCCGCGCCAGTATTCGTTGTCTTTGAAGGCGGGGTCGTTGCGGGGAGTTGCTGGAATTACCCATTCGCCCCAAAATTCGTCGGTGTTTAGAAGATGCTCTTTCACCATGCGTTCGGCTTGCTGCTGTGTCGGAACGTTTGCCAGCATGGGATAGAAATTTGTCGGCGAGATTCGCAAATCCAGTTCGCCGGAATCGGTATGTCGGTTATAATACAGTCCGCGTTTTTCGTCCCACATTTTGCTCATATTTTTGGAATACAGGGCGCTGCGTTTCTGCAATTCGGCGACGTCTTTTTTCTTTCCAAGTTCGTTGGCAATCTTAGCCAGCAGATTGCAGTCCATAATGTATAAACCCGACAGACCTGCGTCGTTCAGTTTCTGAACATGTTTATCGCTGTCGAAAGCGATACTGTCGTACATGTGCGAATTGTCGAGACCCGATTCCAGAGCGCCTCCGGCGGTTTCGTTTACGCCCTGATATTCCCACCATCGGTAGGTTACTTTTTCAAACGGCGAACTTCCCCAGCACAGCAGCCCGTCGATGTTGCGGTTTTTGTCCCACCAGCGGTTCCATTGCAGCAGGTTGTCATAAACCAGTTCGAGAAACCATTTTTCTTTATATTTTTGATAGATATTCCACACAGCCAGCGAGCCTACCGGCGGCTGCGAACGGTCGCGCGACTTGTAGTTGTTGACGGCGTAGAAATTGGGTACAAATCCGTTTTCGGTCAGCGCGTCGGTAATTTCAAATGCGTTGGCATAAGCCAGTTCTTTACTTCCGGTTGCCAGCATCATTGATGCGAAATATGTATCCCAGCAAAAAAGAATAAAACCCCCCATCGAAGGGTTTGAACTCCAACCGACATTCCAGATACGGCTTACGGGCGTAACAACCCGTCCGATGGTCGGGTCGTAGATATTGTCCCATGCTACGACGTTTTGCATGGCATTGTAAACGTCGTAATATTCGCCAAATTTTTTGCGGTTTGTTTCTACAAAAGCGTCGGCGTGCGACTGTATAAAGGCTTTTGCAGATTCGACGCTCATGTCTGCATCGCAGGCAATAACTACGGGTTTATCGGTGGATACGCTGATTTCCCTGCCTTTTACGCTAACCTGTTCGCCATTTACAACGCCCTGAATATCTGGAATTTCGGGTTTGGAACCGTACAGTCCGAGCGTGAAACGGTTTTCCCTGACTTCCGTTTTGACGGTTCTGTACCAGACTGATTTTGGAGCGATTACCAGCCGTCCGCCGCTGGCGTTTCCTTCCAGCGGAGTTACGAGAATAACGTTTTTCAAACCTTCAGCCGCGCTTTGAACACGCAGTTTCAGCCCTTTCCATTCGAGCGAGATGTCGGTATAAGCGCCGTCGTAGGTATGCGCTCCGGGGTGCATTACGGGTGCGCCTTTACCCCTGTCGCCAATCTGAAACGTATTTACGCGCTCTCCGTTCGCGTCAGTCAGGTTCAGGTCGATAGCCGCGCCGTAAGGGAGCAGGACGTGCGTCAGAACGCTGCGCGTGTCCCATGTATTCCAGCCAGTAGCCAGCTGACGCTGCATTTTTTGGTAACGTTCGGCGGGCGTTTGTCCGGTTGCCGCCTGTCCCGACATAAATAAAAATGTCAAACAAAGAAAAAATGTATTTTGTATCGTTTTCATTTTTTTAATTAATTTATCTGTTTTTTATTTTTAATATTAATTGCAAAGGAACAACTTTATTTTGATTCCGGCAAATTTGCGTATTAAAATTGATGAAAATTGCAGGACATGGCAAACATCTGACAATGGAAAATCCAGACTGACTGACTGGCGCTTTTACGGAGTTTTTGCAGGGCGTTTTTTGTGAGAATCTGAAATGTTCCGGAATATCTTCGGAAACTTCGCCGCCGCAGAGAAAAACGTCAAACCACGCGAAGAAGTTATCGCTGTATCGGTATTTTTTTGTTGGTTGTCTATAATATGGTTTACCGTCAATCAGTTACGATAATCGGCAATGAGAAAAATTCTTTTTTAATAAAATTTATTCCTGCATACGGGGTAATTATATGTGAATTTTTATTACCTTTGCAGCCGTCATTTTTGCTTTTTTCTTTTTATTTTCAAAGTACAGAGATAAGTGAAAATGTCGAAACTGCAAAATTTTTATATACAAAACGTTGCAGTTTTTTTAGACTTTATTTGCGGATTTAAGGATTTAATAGAACTGTTGAAATTAAGGGTATTGAAAGCGAAAAAAAGATATATATTTAATCCTGAGACACTTTCGCATGAACAGGAAATCGTGAGTTTTTCATCGCGAATAAAACGTTCAGCACTGGTGTTTTTAGGAATGAGCCTTATGGCGGCGGCATGGATACTTGTATATTCTTCGTTTTTTAATACCCCGAAAGGCGTGCAGTTGCTGAAAGAAAATCAGGACTTGATTGCTGAATATGAAATATTATCAATGAAAATGGGCGAAGCAGCCAGAACGCTTAATCAAATTATGGAACGCGACAATAAAGTGTATCGCGCCGTTTTTGGCGAAGATATTATTTCTCCGTCAATCCGTGATGCAGGTTTTATTGGAACCGACCGTTATGCAAAATACAAAGATGCAGATATACAGAATGTTGAATTATTGACAAATACGTATAAACAGATGGACGTTTTGATGAAAAAAGCATACATACAGTCAAAATCATTCGACAAAATTGCAGAATTAGCGTCGAATAAAACCCAAATGTTGAAATCAATGCCTATCGCTGCTCCCTTAGATTTGTCGAAAATAAAATTTTCGTCCGGTTTTGGATACAGAATAGACCCTGTATTCGGGTTTTCACGTTTTCATTACGGGGTAGATCTTGCCGGAAAAGTAGGGCTTCCAATTTATGCTTCCGGCGACGGTAAAGTTGTACAAGCCATGTATTCAGGCTCTTATGGCTATTTTGTCGAAATTGACCATGGCTTCGGATATTCTACATATTATGCGCATCTGTCCGAAATAAGTGTAATCGAAGGACAGAAGGTAAAACGCGGCGCCAAGGTTGGCGAACTTGGAAGTACCGGCAAATCAGTCGGTCCGCATCTTCATTACGAAGTCAGGCTGAGAAACATACCTCAAAATCCGCTGAACTATTTTGAAAATACGTTCGATGAAAATCCGAAAGATGTAATATTTATAGACCAGGGCGATTATTTCTATGAAAATCAATAAATTTACAAAAGAAAAATTTTTATTTAATACCGAAACTTTGCAGTTTGAAAGTGTCGGCAAAAGTATAAAACGGACTGTTAAGCAATTGATTTCATTTCTGTTATACAGTTTTATAATTGCAGTTTTATATTATTTTGCATATTCGATATTTTTCGACACCGTGCCGGAATATTTCATAAAAAAAGAAAATAAAATTCTGACAGAACATCTTGGCGATTTAAATGAAAAATACGAACAGCTCAGAGAAGTAATAAACGACATATCGAAAAGAGATTCAAACATTTACAACGTTATTTTTGAATCGAAGTCGATGGACGTTTTTTTAACTGCAAAATCGGGAAGTCCTGAAATTTTCAGAAACAGGACAAATGAAGAACTGTCCGCATATACCGAGCAAAAAATCAATACGCTGAATGATAAAATCCATAAACAGGCAATAAAAATGGACAGTTTGAAAAAACTGATTTCTGATAAAAAGGAGGAGCTGGAATTTATTCCAATGACCGTTCCAATTAAACATTTGGACATCAATTCAGTAGGCGTATCTGTCGGAAGTAAAATGCATCCAATATACAAATCGTTGCGTATCCATACGGGCATAGATTTTGCCGCAACAGCAGGAGTAGAAGTTGTTGCAACGGCTTCTGGAAGAGTAAAAAATGTTTCGACAAAGTTTAGCGCCGGTACCGAAGTGATAATCGATCACGGAAACGATTATGAAACGCGCTATTTATATTTGAGCAAAGTCGGCGTTAAAAGAAACGATAAAATACAACGCGGAGATGTTATCGGACGAATAGGCAATATAGGCGTCAATATGCCGCATTTGCACTATGAGGTCAGAATTGGCGGCAGAATTGCCGACCCGCTTAATTATTTTTTCGGAGAACTGTCGCCAAAAGAGATGATTTTGTTTATAACTGCATCGTTAAATAAAGGACAATCTCTGGACTGATTGGTTAAAAAATGTTAAATCGCTGATTTTTTTGTAAAAATTAGTTATAACCATTGTCGGGTATGTAATTAATTACTACTTTTGCCCCGTATTAATATAGAAAAATTTACGTAGTCATGAAATTTAAAGTCTTAGTATGTGCTTGTTTATCTGTTATTTTGTCAGGGTGCTTTGGCAAAAAGCAAGTCTCTGAAAAAACGGGATGGAAATATAACGATAAAAAATATGGAGGCGTAGAGTATGTAAAACCCAATAAAGAGCAGACTGCTCCGGGGCTGGTTTACATACCGAGCGGCGCATTCATAATGGGGCAAATTGCCGACGATATTGGTCGCGAATGGGATAAAACTCCGAGAAGAGTAACTCTTGATTCATATTATATTGATGAAACGGAAATTACAAATCAACATTACAGAGATTATATTTTCTGGATGACAAAAGTATATACTAATTTCCCGAACGTCGTAAGAAAAGCGTTGCCCGACACTCTGGTTTGGCGCAAAGCGTTAGCTTACAACGAACCCTACGTGCAGACATATTTTCGCTACCCTTCGTTCAACGATTATCCTGTTGTCGGCGTAACATGGTTACAGGCAAACGATTACTGCCTATGGCGAACAGACAGAGTTAACGAAGCCGAACTTATTAGAAAAGGTATTCTTATATCGAATATTCCTGATCAGCAAAACGAAAACAATTTTAACAGCGACGCTTTCCTTGCCGGTGAGTATGAAGGCGAACTTGGCAAAAAACAACCAAAAGATATTGCCACAGGCGAACCCCGCAGCGTAAAATTTGAAGACGGAATACTTTATCCAAAGTACCGACTCCCGACCGAAGCAGAGTTTGAATATGCCGCAAGAGCTGAAATAGGCGCAACATCGGAAGAAAGAATTATAGAAAGACGTTTGTACGGGTGGAACGGTTCAACTCTGAGAGACCCAAGCAAAAAGCGCAGAGGGCAAATGATGGCTAATTTCCAGAGAGGCAGAGGCGACCTTTCGGGTGTTGCAACCAGTTCGCAAAACGACGGATATGCTGTACCCGCCCCGATTCGCTCCTTCCCCCCAAACGATTTCGGTCTCTATGACATGATTGGTAACGTAAACGAATGGGTTATGGACGTTTACAGACCATTGTCGTTTGCCGACGTCGAAGAATTTAATCCATACAGAGGTAATGTATTCGTTGACAGGGCTAAAGATACCGAAGGCAAATTCCTTCCAAAAGATTCGCTTGGAAGAATAAAATTTGATACCATAAAATACGTTGACAGATATAATTACCAAATGGGAGACAGCAGAAATTACAAAGACGGAGATAAACGTTCTTCCATATTTTATCAGGACGCAAAAAACATTGCTGATTCAGTCAACATGGGATCGAATGACGTATATTTTCAGGGCAATGGAGAAAAACAGGAAGGCATGGTTTCTCTTATAAGCGATAAATCAAGAGTTTACAAAGGCGGAAGTTTTCTTGACCGTCCATACTGGCTGCGTCCAGCTACAAGAAGATTTCTTGACCAGGATCGTGCTTCTGTCGATATTGGTTTCCGTTGCGCAATGAGCAGCCTGGGCGGAAATACAAAAGTAGAAGGCAAGAAAAAGAAAAAATAACAGGATTTTTAGTCTTTAATTTATAATTTCAGGGTTTTGGAAACATTGAATGTGTGGTCGTCGATAAATTATATGTTTCTGAAACCTTGAATTATTATAAATCAGTTTAAAATTCAACCTTAACATTAATCGAAATGAATACGCTGCTATACCTTATAATGTTGCCGTTTTCTTTTATTTACGGATTAATGATGTTTGTTTATAACAAAATGTATGACTGCAAGTTAAAAAAAATCAGACATTTTGATATTCCGGTTATTTCTGTTGGTAACATATCGGTTGGCGGTACAGGAAAAACTCCTCACATTGAATATCTCGTTGAATTATTGAGTAAAGATTTTAAAATCGCTGTACTTTCGCGTGGATATAAACGCAAATCCAAAGGTTTTCAATATGTTGATGTCAATGACTGTTACACGAAAACAGGAGACGAACCATTACAAATCAAAAAAAAATATCCCGATATTACAGTTGCTGTAAATGCCAACAGGTGCAAAGGTATCGAAAAACTGAGACGCGATTTTCCCGATATTGATATGATTTTACTTGACGACGCTTTTCAGCACAGAAAAATCCAGCCTTCGCTGAATATTGTACTGATTGATTATAACCGTCCGGTTTCAAAAGATTCGATTTTGCCTGCCGGAAGGTTAAGAGACTGTAAATCATCGTTATACAGAGCAGATATTATACTTGTTACCAAATGTCCCAACGATATTTTGCCCAAAGAAAGAAAAACAGTTGCCAGTCAGCTTGAAAAATATAAAAAACCGCTGTATTTCAGCACTCTGGAATATGGAAAAGAATGTCCGCTGTTTCAATCCTCTATTGATTTGAACTGTCAGACAAAACTGTCTGGAATTTCGGGTATTGCAAATCCTGTTCCTTTTTTTAAACTGATAGATAAACGATATGCCTTTGCAATTATAGAAAAATTGAAGTTCCCCGACCATCACGATTTTTCGGAAAAAGACATCAGGATTATTCTGAAAAAAACGGAAACATCTGCAATTGTAACAACAGAAAAAGACAGCGTAAGATTAATTCCGCACTTTAACGGAATGGAAAACAGATATACTGAAAAATTATTTTATATACCGATTAAGGTTAAAGTATTTGAAAGTCAAAAATTTAATTCACACATTATTGAGCATGTACGAAAAAGTAAAACAGACAGCAGACTATATTAAGGACAGAATCGCAGTTTTACCCGAAACAGGAATAATTTTGGGTACAGGGCTTGGCGGTTTAATTTCTCAAGTTTCGGAGCAGACGGTTTTTAAATATTCCGATATACCGAATTTTCCCGTTTCGACCGTCGAAGGGCATGAGGGAAAACTGATTTTCGGAAAACTCAGTTCTAAAAATATTGTAGCCATGCAGGGCAGATTTCATTATTACGAAGGTTACAGTCCGTATCAGGTTACGTTTCCTGTAAGGGTAATGAAAGAACTGGGCATCAAGCGTTTATTCGTTTCAAATGCGAGCGGGGGCATGAATCCTGCATACGGCATTGGAACATTAATGGTAATATCCGATCACATAAATTTAATGCCCAATCCGCTGACCGGACCGAATGACGAAAGATTCGGCGTCCGTTTTCCAGATATGAGTAAACCTTATGACAACGAACTGATTAACCTTGCCTTCAAAGTTGCCGGACGTAATTCCATAACACTCGAAAAAGGCGTATATGTGGGAACGACAGGTCCGACATTTGAAACGCCGGCAGAATACCGGTTTTTCAGAATTATAGGCGGCGACGCAGTAGGCATGTCAACTGTTCCGGAAGTTATTGTCGCCCGACATGCCGGTATTCCCGTGTTCGGAATATCAATAATAACTGATTTGGGCGTTGAAAACAAAATAGTTGAAGTTACGCACGAAGATGTTCAAAGAGAGGGCGCAAAAGCTGAAATAAAAATGACTGCAATTATTTCCGAAATGCTTTCTGAACTTTGACAGGAACTGTATCATAAATAGAGAGTTTATGCAGATTAAATCTGATATTTAAAAGTATCGCCAAAACTGAAACAGTGTCTCGATTTAACGGATATTGTTTTAGTTTTCTGTTTTAATAACATAATCATTCAGACAGTTATAAAATTAACATTTTTATTAACATAAATTAATTCAAGTATTTTATTTATCTATAATTATAGCTTATTATGAAACAAATTTTATATGTATTTATTTGCTCAATTTTGTTTATTGCATGTTGGCATCAAAAAGAAAGCGTTGTTGCGATAGAACACATTGATATGCGTACAACAGAAAAAATCAGATTCACAGATATGTTTAAAGATTTCCGTGTCATTGTTCCGGAAACCAGCGATAACTCTTTATTTGGATTGGAAATACAAAGAATTGAACACTGCAAAGACAGACTTTATCTTTTAAATCGAATAGGTGCCAGAAAAAACATATTGTGTTTTGATTCTGTCGGAAAATTTCTGTTTGTAATAGACCGCTTGGGAGGAGGACCGGAAGAATATACCTATCTTGAGGATTTTTTTATTGACACACAAAATGATAACATAGTACTTAAAATAGAAAGTGGATGGATGTTTCTGGATTTGAATGGCAAGTATTTATATTCCAAGAAATACGCAAGCGACGAAGATAATTTCCCTCGATACATCTGCGAATTTAATGACAGTTTGTATGTTGGTTATCAAGAGTGTATGCGTGTGGGAAATCCCGACGTTATTTTTTTAGACAGAACAACAATGCAAATAAAATATGGTATAAAATCTGATTCTTTATATGCAGAGTTCACCCCATCTCTGCCAATAGACGGCGACGGAAATACTATTTTCTTTTATAGCAGAAATGACATTATTTATGATATTTCATCTGATATTTCAAAAAAGCTGCCGGTTTGTGTTGTTGATATGGGAGAGAAGTATCGAAAATTCAAAAATAGTGAACCAAAAGAAGTGAGTGGCGAATCAGAGTCATCAAAGATAGTTCAGGCATTGATAGAACATAAATTTAATATAATACGCAGTTTTCTGTGTAACAAACAGTATTTTGCCGTCAGTTATATAGAATTTTACCCGGAAGTTCATCCATCTGACATTTATAAGCAGAATGGACTTGATTTTTTCAATTATAATGTGTTTTATGACAGGCATACAAAAAAATCGTATAATACTAAATATATGAATTTTGATATTTTAAATTCATTTAATCCTCAAAAAATGTCTATGCTGGGAAGTTCTGACGACGGATATTTTTATGCTGTAATAAATGAATATTTAGACAGGGAACAATTGTCTGCTATTGCAAAAAGTCCTTATTTGAAAAAAGAAATCAAACAGGCAATTCTAAGTATGGATGAATTGTCCAATCCTTTAATACTGATGTTCAAATGAAAAATATTTTTATTTTAACTACAATAGCGCTATTTGCTTTGACATTCTGTGCCTGCAAAAAAAATAAAAACAGTACGGATAATTGGCAGACTTATCTGATTAAAAATATTGAACATCAAATAAATACATCTAAACTTTGTCTGCTTATTACTGATAATATGTGTTCTGAATGTATCATAAAAGAATACATTAATTTAAAAACTGACAGTTTAGATATTGTGATTTTGGGATTGTTTGACAACAAAAAAAACTTTATATCTTCTACTAATAAGAATTTTATCAATAATCGTATCTTTATTGACAGAAAACAGGCTGGCAATATTTTTTTCCATCACAACCGGTATATTTTATTTATGACAGCAAAATGAAGATTCTTTCAGACTTCTTTTATCCTCAACCTTGTGAACAGGAAAGAACACTTAATTATTTTAAAAGTATAAAAACAAATATTTTACAAAAAAAGGTCTCAGAAATTATCAATAAATGAACATATCAAATTGATGGTTTTAACAATCATAAATCAGATTATTAGAGTTTATGTAAAATTAAATATGCTATTTGAAAGCATATATCTGGCTGAAAGCCAGAATTTTCATAACCGTCGGTCAACGACCGTCGGAAGAAACAGTGAGACGATAACGCTGCCTGTAAAGGCAGAACCCTGTGGATCAGAAAATATTCAAGTTCTGGCTTTCAGCCAGTT